>NZ_JAUEYJ010000002.1:0-377814 GCF_032489615.1 Bradyrhizobium sp. SZCCHNR1051
GAGGGCCGGATGGTTCGGAAATCCAATCCTAACCCTTCTTGACCACCCGCCGCCCCATAGGATCTGTGGTTCCTGCCGCCTGCATTTTTTTCGCAGGCGGGCCATGGGTGCGGCCAGCGCCCGGCATTCCCCGCGCCCTCTGCACTTTCAAGAGGGACGAACTGATCGCAGACCTCGGGCATGAGATGCCGCGAGAACGCAGCGTCATGGCTGAGCTGATCGACACCTGCTGTTTGAGCCGTGAATCCGCCACCCCCACCGCTGTCGTCCCGGACAAGCGGCGACGCGCGCCAGCGCGGCGCTGCGCCGATCCGGGACCCACACTCCGCGGCCGACGTGATGCGGGAGGTGTCAACGACCAGCCTGCCTCAAACTTCTCCCTGGGGTTATGGATCCCGGCGTTCGCCGGGATGACAGTGGAGGGTTTCGCACCGGCCCCTGGCCAACCCGCGACGCAATGGTGCGAACCCGCGCACACCGGCCCTAAACCCGCTATGGTGCGCGAAAGCCTCGATTCCACCTGGTGCCCCATGCTGCGGATCTCCCGCGACCTTGCCATCGACGAGAACGACATCGAGATCTCGTTCGTCCGCGCCTCCGGACCCGGCGGCCAGAACGTCAACAAGCTGTCGACCTCGGCGCAGCTGCGCTTCGACACGACCCGGATCACGCTGCCCGAGGATGCCGCGGCACGGCTGGCGCGGCTGGCCGGCCAGCGGATGACCAAGAACGGCGTCATCGTGATCCAGGCCGAGCGCTTCCGCACCCAGGAGCGCAACAAGGCCGATGCGATCGACCGCCTGGTGGCGCTGTTGAAGGAGGCGATGATCAGGCCGAAGGTGCGGCGCCCGACCAAGCCGACCTTCGGCTCGAAGCAGCGCCGGCTCGAAGGCAAGAAGATCCGCAGCGACGTCAAAGCGGGACGCGGCGGGCGTCGCTTCGACGATTAGTCCGCAACGCTGACACATCCTGCGGGCGGACGCGTCCTGCGCACGCTTTGTTCCTGCTGAAACAGCCCGCTACTACCACGGTGCTTTCACTGCGACCTAGTCTCATCAAAAATGATGAGAGAGGATCGATGTCGGGACAGCGTGCAGCGCAAACTGCTTTTCTTCGCGTTGGACTTGGATGTTGCGGCGCGATGCTGGGCGCGGCCGCCGCGCTCGCGCAGATGGCGCTGCCCTCGCCGAAGCCCGTCGACGGCGCGACTCTCTTCAAGCAGCAATGCGGTGTCTGCCATACGCTGAGCAGCGGCGAACCGATGCGACAGGGACCGCCGCTATCGAAGATCGTCGGCCGCCGCGCCGGATCGATCGACGGCTTCCGCTACTCGGCCGGCTTCGCCAAGGCCGACTTCAGTTGGGACGAAGCCAAGCTCGACGCATGGCTGACCAATCCGCAAGAGCTGATCCCCGGCGCCGTGATGGCCTATCGCCAGGCCAAGCCCGAATTGCGCGCCGCGATCATCACCTATTTGAAGGACAATTGAGATGGCAAAGCCCGTTCATTCCATGATCCGCGTGCTCGACGAGGCCAAGGCGATCGATTTCTACAAGCGCGCCTTCGGGCTCGAGATCGCCGACAACCTGCGCTTCGACGGCTTCGCGCTGATCTATCTGCGCCACCCGTCGTCGCCGTTCGAGGTCGAGCTGACCGTCAACTTCGACCGCAAGGAGCCTTACACGCTCGGCGACGGCTACGGCCATCTCGCTGTCGTGGTCGACGATCTCGATGCCGAGCATGCCCGCTTCGAGCGCGAGAACCTGGCACCAGGCCCGTTGCGCGATTTCAAGCACAATGGTGCGACACTCGCGCGCTTCTTCTTCGTCACCGATCCCGACGGCTACAAGATCGAGGTCATCCAGCGCGGCGGCCGCTTCGGATGAGCCGCTGACCACGAAAATACACCAAACAAAAAACCAACGGAGGATACCCATGAGAGAAGTCGATCGCCGCAACAAATACGACCGCCGCGTCTTTCTCAAGGGCGCGGCCTCGACCGTGCCGGCCGCAGCCGTGGCTTCCGCGACCGGCCTTGGCATTGCCGATGCCTGGGCGGAGGACGCCAAGGCGCTGACGCCGGCGACCCTGAAGACGCTGGTGAAGGTCGCGCGCGACATCTACCCGCACGACTTCCTCGCCGACCGCTACTACATCACCGCGGTCAAGCCGTGGGACGGCAAGGCGGCGGAGGATGCCGCCGTGAAGGCGATGATCAATGACGGCATCGCCCGGCTCGACCAGGATGCACGCGACCGCCACAAGGTGCCGTATGCGCAGGTGCCGTGGGAGGTCGATCGCGTCGCGCTGCTGCAGGGCATCGAGCAGACGACCTTCTTCAAGACCATCCGCGGCGACCTCGTCGTCTCGCTCTACAATCAGAAGGAGCTCTGGCCGAAATTCGGCTACGAGGGCTCCTCCGCCGAGCATGGCGGCTACATCAACCGTGGCTTCTCCGACATCGACTGGCTGCCGAAAGCCTGACGCCGGCGAACAACAGAGAACACGGAGGAAACCACCATGGCAAAATTCGATCAGAACGATTCGAGCGTCGTCGTCATCATCGGCTCGGGCGCCGGCGGCGGCACGCTCGGCAACGAGCTCGCGCAGAAGGGCATCAAGGTCGTCATTCTCGAAGCCGGCAATCGCTACGAGATTCCCGACTTCATCAACGACGAATGGGAGAGCTTCACCCAGCTCGCCTGGACCGACATGCGCACCACGTCCGGCACCTGGCGCGTGGCCAAGGACTTCGCCAATCTGCCGGCCTGGATCGTCAAGGCGGTCGGCGGCTCCACCGTGCACTGGGCCGGCGCCTCGCTGCGCTTCGACGAGCACGAGTTCAAGGCCCGCACCACCTATGGCGGCGTGCCCGGCACCAGCCTTCTGGATTGGCCGGTGACCTTGGCCGAGATGGAGCCGTGGTACGCCAAGGCCGAGTTCAAGATGGGCGTGACCCGCACCAACGACATTCCCGGTCTGCCCGGCAACAACAATTTCAAGGTGCTCGAAGCCGGCGCCCGGAAGATCGGCTACAAGACCGTGCACACCGGCAACATGGCAATCAACTCGCAGCCGCGCGACGGCCGCGGCGCCTGCCAGCAGATTGGCTTCTGCTTCCAGGGTTGCAAGTCCGGTGCGAAATGGTCGACCTTGTACACCGAGATCCCGAAGGGCGAGGCCACCGGCAATCTCGAGGTGCGGCCGGGCAGCATGGCGATCAAGATCGAGCATGACGCCTCGGGCAAGGTAACCGGCGTGGTCTATGCCGACAGCCAGGGCAAGATGCAGCTGCAGAAGGCCCGTATCGTCGCCGTCGCCGGCAACTCGATCGAGAGCCCGCGGCTGCTGCTCAACAGCGCCTCGAACATGTTCCCGGACGGCCTTGCCAACTCCTCCGGCCAGGTCGGGCGCAACTACATGCGGCACATGACCGGCAGCGTCTATGCGACGTTCGAGAACCCGGTGCACATGTATCGCGGCACGACGATGGCCGGCATCGTCCGCGACGAGGCGGCATTCAATCCGAAGCGTGGCTTCGTCGGCGGCTACGAGATGGAGACCTTGTCGCTCGGCCTGCCGTTCATGGCGGCGTTCCTCAATCCCGGCGCCTGGGGCCGCAGCTTCACGGCGGCGATGGAGACCTATCCGCGCATGGCCGGCATGTGGCTGGTCGGCGAGGACATGCCGCAGGAGACCAACCGCATCACGCTCGATCCCGTGGCGAAGGACAAGTTCGGCATGCCGGTGGCGTCGGTGCATTTCGACGATCATCCCAACGACGTCGCGATGCGCGCCCACGCCTACAAGCAGGGCTCGGCGATCTACGAGGCGGTCGGCGCCACCGTGACCTATCCGACCACGCCCTACCCCTCGACGCACAATCTCGGCACCAACCGGATGAGCGAGAAGGCCAAGGACGGCGTCGTCAACAAGTTCGGCCAGACGCACGACATCAAGAACCTGTTCGTCTCCGACGGCAGCCAGTTCACCACGGGCGCGGCGTGCAATCCCACGCTGACGATCGTCGCGCTGGCGATCCGGCAGGCCGACTACATTGCGGGAGCGATGCAGAAGAAGGAGATCTGAGGGACAAGGTCGTGCGATGGGGCACACTTGGCGCTCCACACTCGGTCAGCGCCTCCCCCGCTTGCGGGGGAGGTCGCATCGCATCAAAGATGCGATGCGGGTGGGGGAACGCTCCGGCGGGACTACTGATGTGGCGCCCCCACCCCGCCCTCCCCCGCAGGCGGGGGAGGGAGACGACAGAGCCGGCGTGCGGCTACTCCGCCGCGTCCATGATCGCGGCCGCGGGAAAATCCGGCAGCGCCGCGGTCGCCTTCGCCCGGTAGATCAGACAGGAGCACCTCAACAGCGACGCAAAATTCTTCACCTCGCCGTGATGATCGAGCACCTCGGCGTAGAGCGTGGTCACGAACTTGGCGAGGCTCATGCCCTCCTTGGCGGCGATCTCCTCGAGCGTGTCCCAGAACGCCATTTCGAGCCGGATCGAGGTGCTATGGCCGCCGATCCGCAACGAGCGGGTCTGCGATGCATAGTCGCGCTGAGGCTGGTGTGCGAACAGATGGCACATGGGCTTCCTCCGGCTGATCGTTATTTTTGCGAAACGATATACTGGCCCCGCCCGCCTCACAATCCCGTTGGAGAACGCCGCATTCGTCTGCCGCACTGCGTGAAAAACGCTATTCTCCCGGCAACACAAGTGGCGCCGCGACAGCGGCGTCGCATCAACGTTCCGAGCCGCACCATGCCCGTCCGCCAGCTTCCCGAACAGATCGTCAACCGCATCGCCGCCGGCGAGGTGGTCGAGCGGCCGGCGAGCGTGGTCAAGGAGCTGGTCGAGAATGCGATCGATGCCGGCGCGAGCCGCATCGACATCTTCACCGATGGCGGCGGCCGGCGAAAGATCGCGATCACCGACGACGGTGGCGGTATGACGGCGGCCGATCTTGCGCTCGCGGTCGAGCGCCACGCGACCTCGAAGCTCGACGACGAGGATCTGCTGCAGATCCGCACCCTCGGGTTCCGCGGCGAGGCGCTGCCCTCGATCGGCTCGGTGGCGCGGCTGTCGATCACGACGCGGCACAAGAGCGAGCCGCATGCCTGGGCGCTCGCGGTCGATTGCGGCGACAAGTCTCCGATCGTGCCGGCCGCGCTCAACCAGGGCACCCGCGTCGAGGTCGCCGATCTGTTCCACGCCACGCCGGCCCGGCTGAAGTTCCTCAAGACCGACCGCACCGAGGCCGAGGCGATCCGCGAGGTGGTGCGGCGGCTGGCGATGGCGCGGCCCGATATTGCGTTTACGCTGGCCGGCGAGGAGCGCGCGCCGGTGACCTGGGCGGCCGCGCTGCCCGGCGCGCCGGGCCAGCTGACGCGGCTTGGCGACATTCTCGGCGCCGACTTCCGTAGCCATGCGATCGCCGTGCGCAGTGAGCGCGATCATGTGATGATCGAAGGCTTCGCCGCGGCGCCGGCGCTGACGCGGGCCAATGCGCTCGGGCAGTATCTGTTCGTCAACGGCCGCCCGGTACGCGACAAGCTGATTCTCGGCGCGGTGCGTGCTGCCTATGCCGACTATCTGCCGCGCGACCGCCATCCCGTGGTGGCGCTGTTCGTGACGCTCGACCCGCGCGAGGTCGACGCCAACGTGCATCCGGCCAAGACCGAGGTGCGCTTCCGCAATGCCGGCCTCGTGCGCGCGCTGATCATTCACGCGCTGAAGGAAGGCCTCGCCCGCGAGGGCCGCCGCACCGCGGCCAATGACGGTGGCGCGACCATCGCCGCGTTCCGCCCGGCGTTCGCGCCGCAGCCGCGGCCTGCCAATTGGGATTGGCAACGCTCGCCGTCGGCGCCTGTGATGCCGCACTTCGGCGGCTCGTTCCCATCGGCCGCGCCCTCGCCCGCTGCCACATCATTTGGTCTCGCCGAGTCGACGCAGTCCGCATTCGACGTCGGCACGCCGCGCGCCGATCTGCGGCTGCATGAGCAGCCGGCCGCGCCCGACCTGCTCGACCGCCCGCTCGGCGCCGCGCGTACGCAGATCCACGACACCTACATCGTGGCGCAGACCCGCGACGGCCTCGTCATCGTCGACCAGCACGCCGCGCATGAGCGCATCGTCTATGAGCGATTGAAGGCCTCGCTCGCCGCGCATGGCGTGCAGCGGCAGATCCTGCTGATCCCCGACATCGTCGAGCTGGACGAGGCGACCGTCGAGGCGCTGCTCGCGCGCTCCGACGAGCTCGCCTCATTCGGGCTCGCGATTGAATCCTTCGGCCCCGGCGCCGTTGCCGTGCGCGAGACACCGTCGCTGCTCGGCAAGATCAATGCATCCGCGCTGCTGCGCGATCTCGCCGAGCATATGGAGGAATGGGGCGAGGCGCTGCCGCTCGAACGCCGCCTGATGCACGTCGCCGCCACCATGGCCTGCCACGGCTCCGTCCGCGCCGGCCGCCGCCTCAAGCCGGAGGAAATGAACGCGCTGCTCCGCGAGATGGAGGACACGCCCAACTCCGGCCAATGCAACCACGGCCGCCCGACCTACGTCGAGCTCAAGCTCGCCGACGTCGAGAAGCTGTTCGGGAGGAGATAGCGGCCACGAATTGGAGCACGACGAGAGCGACAAACTGGCTGTCGTCCCGGGCAAGCCACCGGCAACGCGCAGCGTTGTCCGGCGGCGCCGACCCGAGACCTATACGCCGCAGCAGAAGTGATGGGCGAGTACGCCGTCGCGAGCGTCGCGCGTCCCAACCCGATCCTGTGGTTATGGGCCCCTGCGTTCGCAGGGGCGACAGTGAGCAAGGATCACGCGCTGCGCAAAAATACGAACTCGGTGTCGTCATAGGCGCGGCGTTCGAGTTCGGTGAAGCCTTCAGGCACCTTGAACGCGGCCTTGGCTTCCTCGACGACCAGAAGCGCCGATGGCACCAGCCAGCCGCCGTCGCGCAACGCGGCCAGCGCCTTCTCCGCCAGGCCCTTGCCATAGGGCGGGTCGAGGAACACCAGCGAGAACGGCTCGACCGGATGCGCAGGACCGAGATCGGTGGCATCGCGGCGGTAGACCTTGGTGACACCGCCGAGGCCGAGCGCCTCGACATTGTTGCGCAGCAGCGCCCTTGCCTCGGCGCCGTTGTCGACGAACAGCGTGAACGCCGCGCCGCGCGAGACAGCCTCGATGCCGAGCGCGCCGGTGCCAGCGAACAAGTCGAGCACGCGCGCGCCGGCGATCGGATCGTCGTAGGCGTGGACGAGGATGTTGAACAGCGCCTCGCGCAGCCGATCCTGCGTCGGCCGAATCTCGCGCGACGCAGGCGAAGCGATGTTGCGGCCTCTCAGCCGTCCACCGACGACACGCATCGCAACGCCCTACTCGTCCTGCGGCGTGATATCGCGCTTGCCGTGATAGCCGCGCTTCGGCCGCCGTGGCGGGCCAGAAAAGCGCGCCTCGGCCTCGTGGCGCTCGCGCGCCTCGTCGCTGCCGGTACGCTGGACCAGCACGCGGCGGCCCTTGCGATCGGCGACCACCTCGCGCTTCGGCTTGGGCTTCGGATCCGGCAACGGCTCGCGATTGCCCTTGCCGGCTGGACCGAGATCGGCGCCCGATTGCGCGATGACCTTCTCGCCGAGCTGCTCGCGCAGAACTCGCGTCTTGACCTCCTGCACCTCGCCCTCGGGCAGCTCCAAAAGCTGGAATGGGCCGTAGGAGACGCGGATCAGGCGGTTCACCTCGAGGCCGAGATGAGCGAGCACGTTGCGCACCTCGCGGTTCTTGCCCTCGCGGATCGCAACCACGAGCCAGACGTTCGCACCCTGGTCGCGTTCGAGCGTGGCTTCGATCGGTCCGTATTTGACGCCGTCGACCTCGACGCCTGCGGCGAGCTGATCGAGCTGCGCCTGCGTGATCTCGCCATGGGCGCGAACGCGATAACGCCGCGTCCAGCCGGTGTCCGGCAATTCGAGCACGCGCGCCAGCCCGCCGTCATTCGTGAGCAGCAGCAGGCCCTCGGTGTTGAAGTCGAGCCGGCCGATCGAGATCAGCCGCGGCAGGCCCTCGGGCAGATTGTCGAATACCGTCGGTCGCCCCTCCGGGTCGCTGTGCGTCGTCATCAGCCCGCGCGGCTTGTGATACAGAAACAGCCGCGTGCGCTCGCGCTCCGGCAGCGGCGCGCCGTCGACCTGGATCACGTCGTTCTCGGTGACGTCGAGCGCCGGCGAGTTGATGATGCGGCCATTCACCGTCACGCGGCCCTGCGTGACCATCTCCTCGGCATCGCGCCGCGAGGCCAGCCCTGCGCGCGCCAGCACCTTGGCGATGCGCTCGCCCGCCTTCTTCGGCGCGGCCGGCTCGGCCGCGACGCGGGGGCTGCGCTTGTCCGTCTCCGGCTTGCGCTCGCGATAGGCGCCGCGGCCGCCAAACGCCGGGCGCTTGGCGAAGACCTTGCTGTCGTCCTCGTTGTCGCGGCGCGGCCGCTCGGAGAAGCCTTCGCCGCCGCGGCGCTCGCTGCGCGGATGCTCCTGCCAATCGGTGCGGCCCTCAGGACGGCGACGCGGCTTGTCGAAGCCGCGGTCGTCGCCGCGATCACGCGGACGATCGAATTTCGGCCTGTCGAACTTCGGCTTGTCGAACTTGGGACGATCCTCACGGCTGCGCTCGGTGCGCGGCCGGTCAAAGCTGCGCCCGCCTTCTCGCGGCGGACGCGCACTGCGCTCCGGACGATCTCCCTCCGCGCCGCGCTTCTGCCACGGCTTGCTCTCGCCACGGGCCGGACGATCGCCAAACTCCTTGCGCGGACCACGCGGTCCGGCCCCGAACTTGCGTTCGCCACGATCGCCATCAGCACCGCGGGAAAACTTCCTTTCGCCGCCGAACTTGCGCTCCGGCCGATCGCCGCTGCGCGGCGGACGGTCGCCAAAGCTGCGCTCCGCCCGCGGCCGGTCGCTGCGATCGCGGGCGCCTTCGCCGCGCGGCGTATAGGGCCGCTTGTCACCGTCACGCTCGCGCGCAGCGTAGGGTTTGCGCTCGCCGAACTTGCGCTCGGACGATCGCCCGGCAGGACGAGCCTCGTCGCGACCAGTGCGCGGCGTATAGGGACGCTTCTCGCCGCCCCGCTCGTCCCGATCGAATTTGGGCCGGTCACCCCGCGGCTTGAAGGCGCGCTTCTCGCCATCGCCGTCCCGCGCCGGGCGCGCGGCATAGGGCCGATCGCCACGCGGCCGCTCATCGCGGTTGAACCGTGGCTTGTCGCCAAAGGATTTGCGCGGCGCATCGCCCTCGTCGCGGCGGCGCGGCGCGCGGCCCTCGTCGAAGGCGCGCTTGCCCCGGCCACCCGCTTCCTTGTCGCCGAAGCCGCGCTTGGCGAACTTCTTCTCCGGCCCGCGTGCGGCGCCCGAGCGTCCCTTGCCGCCCTCGGACCGCCCCCGCGGGGCGCCGCCGCGGCGGCCGCGGGAATCGTTGTCTTTGTCGGTGGTGCGGGGCATGAAGGTCTCACTTCGAGGTGCAGGACGAGGCGTGAACCGCGCGCTTCTGAAGCAGCGCATGTCACGCAGGAAATCGGGGTCCGGTTGTGCTGAAGGGCGATCCAGTAGCAGACTTGGGCGGGCGTGACGAGCCATGAACGGCCCTTCTTTCATGGATTTGGCGCTGAAAGCGGCCGAATCGGCCGCACTTTCCGGCGAGGTGCCGATCGGCTGCGTCGTGGTGCGGAACAACGCGGTGATCGCCGCCGCCGCCAACCGCACTTTGACCGACCGCGACCCGACCGCGCATGCCGAGATCCTGGCACTGCGGCAGGCGGCCCAGGTCGTCGGCAGCGAGCGGCTGGTCGAGTGCGACCTCTACGTCACGCTCGAGCCCTGCACGATGTGCGCTGGCGCGATCTCCTTCGCGCGCATCCGACGGCTGTATTATGGGGCCGCCGATCCGAAGGGCGGCGCGGTCGAGTCGGGTGTGCGCTTCTTCACTGCGCCGACCTGCCATCACGCGCCGGAGGTCTATTCGGCCGTGGGCGAGCAACAGGCGGCGCAGATGCTCAAGGAGTTCTTCAAGGCGCGGCGATGAGGCTCGGTCAGCCTATGCAGCCGCCTCCTTGCGCAGCGCGCGAAAGCTCATGCGAACAGGGAGGCTGGAGACGCCGCTCATGAAGGGCGACCGCACCCGGCGCACCCGCCCGGCCAGTTCGATCCGGTCGGTCCGGCGCAGCAGCTCCGCAAATAGCGCCCGCATCTGCATCCGCGCCAACTGCAGTCCCATGCAGATGTGCGGGCCACGGCCGAAGGCGATGTGCGGGTTCGGACTGCGATCGATCCGGTACGCGCCGGCATCCTCGAACACGACCTCGTCGCGGTTCGCGGAATGGAAGAACAAGGCCAGCGCATCGCCTTCGCGAATGCGTTGCCCCGCGACCTCGGTGTCGCGGACCGCGGTGCGCATGAAGTGCCGCACCGGCGAGGTCCAGCGCAGCATTTCCTCGATCGCCGGATCGAGCAGCTCGGGCTCGGCCCGCAGCCGCGCCATCTGCTCGGGCGCTGCAAGCAGCGCCGCCAGGCCGCCGGCCAATGCGAGCGCCG
Organism: Bradyrhizobium sp. SZCCHNR1051; assembly: GCF_032489615.1. Taxonomy (NCBI): domain Bacteria; kingdom Pseudomonadati; phylum Pseudomonadota; class Alphaproteobacteria; order Hyphomicrobiales; family Nitrobacteraceae; genus Bradyrhizobium; species Bradyrhizobium sp. SZCCHNR1051. Next base: position 10,588 of record NZ_JAUEYJ010000002.1, read on the forward strand.
TCGTATCGTGGCCCGCCGTGACCAGCAGGATGAAGTAGGAGATCAGCTCGTAATGCGGCATCGCTGCGCCATGCGGCGCGGCATGCGCAATCAGGCTGGCGAGATCGTCGCGCGGCTGGGCGCGCCGATCGGCCACGACGGCTTCGAAATAATCGCGCAGCGCCAGCATGGCCGTCCGCATCGTATCGCCCGGCGACTCGGCCAGACGGCGCTTCGGATCCTCGGCGCCCACGAAGGCCTGGGCCAGCCGCGCAAGCCGGGCATCGTCGGCCTCCGGCGTGCCCAGCATGCGGCCGATCACCCGGAAGGTGAAGGGCAGCGCCACGTCAACAGCGAAATCGCATGCGTCCCCGTGCGCGGCAACCCGGTCGACGATCTCGGCTGCCCATTGTGCCAGCCAGGTTTCCATCGCGCGCAAGGCCGGCGGCGCGAACGCCGCCTGGATGATGGCCCGATAGACACCATGATCCGGCGGATCCATCTCGGTCAGGCCGCGCACGAGTTGCGGCTTGCCGGTGACACGCTGCAGCACGGCCTCGGCGGTCTCGCTGGCAAGATAGGTGCGCGGGCCCGCGGCAAACTCCCTGCTTCGGGTCTCGATCGAAACGATGTCGGCGTAGCGCATGACGGCCCAGAACGGGCGCACGCCCTCACGCTCCACCCAATGCAGCGGTGACCGTCTGCGGAGCAGCGCGCAGGCCCGTTCGAGCCGCGCGGGACTGGCGTGACCTTGCGAGGAGATCAGCACGTCGATCGCGCTGTCGATGGCAGCGCTGTGACCGGCTTTCGAAGCAGGCGGCGGAGCTGCCGACATCAGCGCGAGAGCCCCGCCTGCGGCTGAGCGGCGTGAGGCGGCCGGCGTACCAGGAGCGTGAATTCCTTCATGCCATAGTTGCCGGCGATCTCGACTGCCGCTGCAAATTCCTGGTCGCAATAAGCGGCCCAAACGTCCGGCGCCGTGCGATACAGGCGCGCCTTGGCGGGATCGCCGTCCTGCTCCTCGTCAGCGGCAGCTCGCATGAAATTGACCGCAAAGCCGCGCCGGCTGGTCGCGAACATGCGCTGCAACATGGCCTTGATGTAGCCTTCCCAGGCGTCGCGCGAATAGCCGACATTGACGTTCATGATGCCGGAGGCGACCGAATAGTCGGCGATGCGCGGGCTCTCCGAAGCGACGACGAAGCGCCGCAAGGGGGCGGCGAAGCGGCGCCGCGCCCGGCTGATCATGGCGCGGGACAGGTCGATGCCGAGATAGTCAATCTCACAGGACGCAAATCGCGATTCAAGAAACGGCACCAGCGCGCCATAGCCGCAGCCGATGTCGTTGAGGCTGAACGGCGCCGACGCATCGCATAGCTTCATTAGCTGCACGAAGCGCAGGCCCTGCGTCGCTTCGCACGACCAGTCGACGCCGCGCGGCGTCGCGCCATGACGCGCGACGCACGCTGTGTAGTAGGCATCGACGTCGGAGCAGATGGCTTCACCAGAAGGAGCCTCGTGTCCGACGACGCTGCCCGAGGTCCCACTCATTTCTTCTTGCCGCGCTTCTGAACACGCCTGGTGCGCGCAACCTCGGCCAGATTCTGACGCGCCTCCCGTCCGGGAGTGGTCGGTATCGAAACGATCACGTGCGTTTCGAGCGAGAAAACGACCGGACGGCCTTGCGTAACCGTCACCCGAGGATCGTCCGCTGCCGAATGGCAGACGATCGAAACAGGCAAGGGCTTCTCGGATTCGAGGTCGTCCTTGAAAGCACGGATGACACGGTCGTGACCATTCACGCCATCATGATCCGACGGATAGGTCCTGAGGTGTTCCAAGAAGCGGTACCAGCGGCGACGCTCAGTCCAATCCTGCGGCACGATTCCCAGCAAGGCGAAAGACTGCTGCAAACCATGCTGCAGGGAAAAAACTCCGAACTCGCGCTGCAGCTCGACCATCTCCGGCAATGCTTCGGCCTCGAAACGCCTATTCAACTGCACCAAAATATCGAGTGTCGTACTGTCTTTAATCATCATCCCCATGTGCCCAGCCCTCCTAATAACGCTTCATGGAAAGCGGGCATACTGCACGGGTCATCTAGTACCTTCAAGGGACGATCGGCACGCTATCAACATGGGTCTGTAGATCTCGGCACCGGAGACGTCCAGCAGGCGCTCGGCGTCGAGCAGCGAGACGAAAGCTGCTGCGTCGTTGCGCAAGTCGGAATCGGTCGCGCTGACCAAACATTGCAGCAGCACGGCATGGAGTTCGCCGATCCGATCAGTCCTGCGCCGGGCGATGACGCTGGCTTCCTCAGCAACATCGAACGCGCCACGCAGGTCTCCTGCGCGATACAGGACGTCAGCCAGATCACTCATCATGCGCGCCTCGAACTCGAGGCCTGCTCTGGCGCGCCTCGAGTACTCGATCGCCTCCCGGAGATCATACGCAGCGTGAGTGAAATCGCCTGCGGCCGCCCGGGCAAGACCAGCCCCCGCCAACGCCTGCACACGAATATACGGCATCCCCGACGCTTCAGAGATCTGAAACAGTTCGGCCGAGTGCAGGGCTGCGGCCTCAGCACGATCTTGGCATCGCGCAAACTCGATTGCAGCGAAGTGCGGGATAAAGCGTATGACGGGAGCCAACTGTTCGGGAGGGGTGTTCAACAGTTCGAAAAGCTGGATTTCAAGTTCGGCGAAACGGCCGAGCTGCACCAGGATTCGCGTCTTGAGGCATTTGATCCAGTATTCGACATCGAACCCCAGGATCTGATTTGGCGTCAGACCCAGGGTCACATTACTGTCAAAACCACCTTGGCTGGCGATCGCCTCTTGGGCCGTGTCGGCCGCCGCCAGCGCTTCTCGTGCCCTGCCTGACATAAGAAGTGCCTGCGCCAGCATGGCGTTGACAGTCGCGTAGCGGCCGACATCCCCCTCCTCCGAGGTCAGCTTGACCGCGTTCTGCACGAGGTTAACGTAGTCGTCGGCCGCGCCCGTCGATGCGAGGACGCGGCCGTAAGCGCCGAGCAGGATCGGCTCATGCATCTTGTCGGAGGAGCGGGCATAGCGCAGCGCCTCCTCAGCGAAAGGCCTCACCTCCTCGGCCGAGATGCCCTCGCGCCATCCGCAGTTGAGGATCTGGCCGCTGGCCAGGGCGCGCAGGCGATCGACGTGCTCGGATGGCGGCACCGTCTGCAGCATGGAGCGGATCTTTTTCCAAAGCCGCAGCGCCTCCGCCGTGTTGGTGCGGCCGATCCAGCGCGCCGCGCGCTGCAGATGCTCGACGGCCTGCATGGTCTGGCCGGCGAATTCGTAATGCGAGGCGATCAGGGCGGCGAACTCGTCCTGCGTGCCCCAATCCAGCGCCTCGATCGCCTTGGCCACGGCCGCGTGCACGCCGCTCAGACGCGAGCGCAGCTGCATGGCATAGGCCACCTCCTGGATCAGCGGATGGCGGAAGGCGAGCACGCCCATGTCGAACGGCGGCAGATCATAGAGAAGATCGGCATGTCTCAGTTGTGCGAGCGCGTCGAACAGGTCCGCCTCGCTGAGCCCGACGACCGGCTTGAGCACGGCGAGCGCGACCGAGCGGCCGATCACAGCCGCTGTTTCCAGGACGCTCTTGGCGGTCTCGCTCAGACGGTCGATGCGGGCCGCTACCACGGCATGCACCGTCGGCGGCAGCGGAATCGGGCCGATCCCGCCCTTCAGCCGATAGGCGCCGCGCTCACCCTCGAACCCGCCGCTCTCGGAGACCGCGCTCGCCAATTCCTCGAGGAAGAACGGATTGCCCTGAGCGCGCTCGACGATGTCGCGCGCCAGCACCTCCAGCGAAGGATCGTCACCAAACACCCCGCGTAGCAGCTCGCTTGCCTCCTCGGAGGCCAGCGGAACGATGTGCAGTTCGTGAAATGGGACCTGCTGCATGAAGGAGGCGGCGAAACCCGGCCTGTAGTTCACGACCAGCAGCGTCTTGGTGCCGATCGTGGCCTCCGCGAGCGCCTCGACGAACTCCTCGCTGGCCTCGTCGATCCAATGCAGATCCTCGATCATGATCACCATGGCGCCATCAGCCGGCGCGGCGCGGAACAGCGTCTTGAACACGTTCAGGAGACGGGTCTTGAACACGCCGGGATCGAGCCGGAGCGCCGGACGTGACGGATCGGCGAGGTTCATGAAGTCCAAGAGCAGGACCAGCGCCGTGTCGGGCATGGCAATGGCTTCGAGCCGGTCGACCACGCGCTGGCGCGACACCTCCACCGGCTCCTTCGGCCGGATGCCGAAGAAGTCGCGCAGCAATTCGAGCACCGGCTGGAACGGGGTGGCGCGGCCATGTGCCAGCACGCGCGCCTCGTAGACGCGAATGCCCTGGCGGCGACAGTGCTCGGCGAACTCGAAGCACAGCCGGCTCTTGCCGATGCCGGCCTCACCCACAATGCCGACGACAGCGCCGCGCGCCGCCAGGACGTCGTCGAGCTCGCGTTCGAGCACGGCGAGCTGAGCGTTGCGCCCGATCAGCGGCAACAGGCGCTGGCCGCTACGAAAGACGTCGCTCGCCGGCGCACTGAGGCGGCCGATCAGCTTGTAGATCGACACCGGCGAGGCAATGCCGCGCAGCGTGTGGGTGCCGAGGGGCTCGGCTTCGACGAACTGCCTGGCGCCGGTGTAGGTCTCCTTGCTGATCAGGATGGTCCCGGGCTCGGCCATGTGCTCCAGACGATTGGCCAGATGGACGTTGGCGCCGGCCGCGTCGTAGGTCTGGTACATGCTGTTCTCGACGACCTGGACGATCACCTCGCCGGTGTGCAGTCCGACCCGGACCTGCAAATGCGGGTCGGCGAGGCGCGCGATGGAGTCCTGCATCGCCAGCGCGCCGAGGCAGCCGCGAACCGCATGATCCTCATGCGGCACCGGCGCTCCGAACAGGGCCATGACGCCGTCGCCCTGCGTCTTGTTGACGACGCCATCATAGCGGTGAACCGCCTCCTTCATGAGGTTGAGCACCGGGTCGAGCCGCTGCATCGCGAGCTCGGGATCGCCGAGGCTATCGATCAGCTGAGTGGAATCGCGGATGTCGGCGAACAGGATGGTGAGACGCTTGCGTTCTCCGCCCTTGCTGCTCAGCGTCCTCAGGACGCGCTGCGCCGCCTGGTCGGGCGGAGCCGGCCGGCCGGGCAACGGCGCACCGCATTGGCCGCAGAAGCGATTCGACGGGCTGTTGGTCTGGTTGCAAGCCTCACATCTGAGGCCGAGCGGCTCGCCGCACCGGTCGCACGAGGCTCTCCCTGGCTGATTCTGCCTGCCGCACCGCGCGCATTCCATGGCCCCTCCGTTCCACGGCGGAACTGATTCATCCCATCACGGCATGAGTCTATGGAACTGCCACAATTCTCGCGGGAAAAATAGCCTTGTGGGGCCGAAGGCGGCGATCACGATGCTCAGCCCTGAGCGCTTTCCTGCGCCACCGCCTGCCAGGCAATGTCGCGCCGGCAGAAGCCGTCGGTCCATTTGATGCGGTCGACGGCCTGATAGGCCCGCGCCTGAGCCTCGGTGACGCTCTTTCCCGACGCGCAGACGTTGAGGACGCGTCCGCCATTGGCGAGAATGGCGCCGTCCCTCGCCACCGTGCCGGCGTGGAAGATCTCCACGCCCTCGATCCGCGCGGCATCGTCGAGTCCCTCGATGACACCGCCTTTCGCGTAGTCGCCGGGATAGCCACTCGCGGCCATGACCACGGTGACGGCGGCGTCGGGAAACCAGCGCAGGTCGAAATTCTTCAACTGCCCGTCGCAGGCGGCCAGCATGGCGGGCACGAGATCCGACATCATCCGCAGCATCAGCACCTGACATTCCGGATCGCCGAAGCGCACGTTGTATTCGAACAGCTTCGGCCCCTGGGCGGTCAGCATCAGGCCGGCATAGAGAATGCCCTTGAACGGAGTGCCACGCGCATTCATTCCGGCGATGGTCGGCTGAATGATCTGATTCATGATCCTGTCATGAATCTCCTGCGTGACGAACGGCGTCGGCGAATACGCCCCCATGCCGCCGGTGTTCGGTCCCTGGTCGTGATCGAACACCCGCTTGTGATCCTGGGCGGAGGCCAGCGGAATCGCGGTCTCACCGTCGCACAGCGCGAAGAACGACACCTCCCGACCTTCGAGAAACTCCTCGATGACGACCTCGGCGCCAGCGACGCCGAAGCCGCCCTCGAACATCATCTTGATGGCGTCCTCGGCCTCGGCAACCGTCTTGGCCACGACGACCCCCTTGCCGGCCGCGAGCCCGTCTGCCTTGACGACGATCGGCGCGCCGTGCTCGCGGACATAAGCGAGCGCCTCGGGGGCATTGTCGAAGCGGCAGTAGGCGCCGGTCGGGATGTCGTATTCGGCGCAGAGATCCTTGGTGTAGCCCTTGGAGCCCTCGAGCTTGGCGGCGAGCCTGGACGGGCCGAACGCCTTGATGCCGACAGCCTCGAGATCGTCGACGATGCCGGCGGCGAGCGGCGTCTCGGGGCCGACCACCACCAGATCCACCTTGTTCGCCCGGCAGAAGGCGATTACCGCCACATGATCGGCGACGTCGAGCGCGACACATTCGGCCTCCTTGGCGATCCCGGCATTGCCGGGCGCGCACCACAGCTTGGTGAGCAGCGGCGAGCCGGCAATCTTCCAGGCGAGCGCGTGCTCGCGGCCGCCGGAACCAAGGAGCAGAATGTTCATCGTCGATGCCGTCGCAGGGGTGGGCCAATTTGGACGCCCCAATTGCCCGGCCATCGCTACAGAGTCAAATCATGGCTCGGACGGCTTGACGGCGGCGCCGGCGATGATCTCCTGCAGGCTGGCGACGTGGCGGGCGAACGCCGCCCGGCCGGCCGCGGTCGCCGTCACCGTGGTCTGCGGCTTCTTGCCGACGAAGGCCTTGTCCACGGCGGCGTAGCCGGCGCGCGCCAGCGTGTCGATATGGGCGCCGAGATTACCGTCGGTGGCGCCGGTCAGCTTCTTCAGCCGGACGAATTCCAGCCCGGCCCCGGCAGGCAGGGCATTCAGCGCCGCCATGATCTTCAGCCGCAGCGGTTGGTGGATGATCTCGTCGAGCTCCGCCAAACCGTCAGCCCCGCCGCATCCACAAGCCGCCGAGAACCAGGCCGCCGCCATTGACGAACGCCATCCACAACGGGAAAGCCGCGCCGATGAAGAGGTAGCCGACCAGGGTCAACGCGGTGACGCACAGGCCGAACACCGTGAAGGCCGCGCCGAACCATAATCCGGCAAGACCGTAGAACAGCATGAAATAGACCGGCCAGAACGCGCCCATTTCACGCGGTCCGAAATGGCCGATCGCTTCGACGAAGAAGCCGAACGCAAAGAACATGACGAAGGCGAGCAGGGCCCGGAGATCGAAGCTGCGGACGCCGGAACGCGCCTTCTCCGTCGCGCCCAACACCACCGATCCGGCCAGACCGAGGACATAGACCGACAGCCAGGCCTTGTCGGCGTAGTAAGGCGCCAGATAGGTCACGAGATTGCCGGCAAAGACGAGGACGCCCCAGAGGATCATCATCAGGCTCGACAGCCGATAGATCTGCGACTGCCGCACGCGCTTCGTGACATCCTCGATGTCGCTGAGCGCCCGCGCGGCTTCCAGGCTGTCGATCATGCGGCTTGAACCCCTAGCGCGTCGCCACGTCCTCGGCGATCGCGCTCACCGCCTGCGGCGCCGACACGATCTCCATGTGATTGACGCCCGCGATCAGCTTCACGTCAACACCGGGCGCGACGGCCTGCACCGCGCCGGCATATTTGTCGGCGAGCATCAGCTCGTCATCGGCGCCGGCGATGACGGTCACCGGATGCTTCGCCGCAGCGAGATCGGCCTTGTAGTCACGGGTCGCGAAATTGCGGAACAGCCGGTAGCTGTAGGTCGAGGCCACGAATTTCTCCGAGTTCGGCCTGACAGCAAAGGCCAGCGCGGGCAGCGCCTCGCAGCATCTCAGGCCGACGCGATCGAGCACGCCGAGCGCGAGGATGCGCGGAGTGTCGGGACTGGCCCAACCGCCCGAGTTCTCCCGGTTGGTGGGCGCGTCATAGCCGAGATAGGGCGACAGCAGCACGGAGCGCGCGAACAGGTCCTGGGTCGGCGCGCTGGCCGCGCGCAGCGCGAAGCCGCCGCCGGCCGAATGGCCGAGCAGCACGATCGGCTGGGACGGCGCGGTCCTCCTGACCTCTGCGACGAGATCGGTCAAATCGTCCTCGAGCTGGCCGAGATAGCCGATGTCGCCGCGGGTGCCCGAGCCGCCATGGCCGCGGATGTCGGGCGCGAACGTGTCGATGCCCCGGGCGGCGAGCCCATCCGCCAGCGCATGTACGGCGACGCTCGAGCCGGAGGAGCCGTGCACGAGGATGGCAACCTTGCCGATCGGCGTCGCCCGCGCCGGATAGTGGCGGTAGGCGAGCTCCGTGCCGTCCCGGGCGCTGAAGCGCTGTAGGGCCGGCATCGTGCTCCGATCGACACGCCCGACGGTCTCCGAGATCGATTTCAGCTCGGGCGGGCGCACCAACGGCGTCGCGATCATCCCGCCCAGAAGAAGGGCAAGGGCCCCGGCGAGGCCGAAGCCCCAACCGATGAGCCGACGCACGATCTTGATGCTTGCCCGCATACCCCTCTCCATTTCCTATAGAGTACTCTGTATTACAGAGTTATCGAAAAGGCAACGGCTTGATTGGCGGCGGACGCGGAAAGCCCCTACCTTGGCAACTGCTCCCCGAACCGAATCAAACAGCGATGCCGCCTGCGGAAGCCTTGCCCAACGCGCCCGAATTCACCGTCACCGAGCTGTCCTCGGCGCTGAAGCGCACGGTCGAGGACCAGTTCGGCCATGTCCGGGTGCGCGGCGAGATCACCGGCTTTCGCGGGCCGCATTCCTCGGGGCATTGCTATTTCGCGCTCAAGGACGAGAGCGCCAAGATCGAGGCGGTGGTCTGGAAGGGCGTGCATGGCCGCATGCGCTTCAAGCCCCAGGAAGGGCTCGAGGTGATCGCCACCGGCAAGCTCACCACCTACCCGAATTCGTCGAAGTACCAGATCGTCATCGAGGCGCTGGAGCCGGCCGGGATCGGCGCGCTGATGGCGCTGATGGAGGAGCGCAAGCGGAAGCTCGGCGCCGAAGGACTGTTCGATCCCGCACGCAAGCAACTGCTGCCGTGGCTGCCCGAGGTGATCGGCGTCGTCACCTCGCCGACCGGGGCCGTCATCCGCGACATCCTGCACCGGCTCGAGGACCGCTTTCCTCGCCGCGTGCTGGTCTGGCCCGTGAAGGTGCAGGGCGAAGGCTCGGCCGAGCAGGTTGCCGCCGCGATCCGCGGCTTCAACGATTTGCCGCAGGATGGCCCGATCCCGCGGCCCGACGTGCTGATCGTCGCGCGCGGCGGCGGCTCGCTGGAGGACCTGTGGTCGTTCAACGAGGAGATCGTGGTCCGCGCCGCGGCCGAGAGCATGATCCCGCTGATCTCGGCGGTCGGCCACGAGACCGACGTGACCTTGATCGATTTCGCCGCCGACAAACGTGCGCCGACGCCGACAGCAGCCGCGGAAATGGCGGTGCCGGTGCGCAGCGAGCTGATGCAGGAGGTCGCAAGCCTCGCGCGCCGTGTCAGCGTCTGCTGGCAGCGCGGCCAGGAGAGCCGCCGCAACGAGCTGCGCGCCGCCGCGCGCGCCCTGCCCGGCGCCGGCGACCTGCTGGCCATTCCCCGGCAGCGGCTGGATTCGGCGGCCGCCAGCCTGCCGCGCGCGCTCAAGACCAACACGCATGTGCACTTTCGCCAGTTCGCAGCGGCGAGCGCCAAGCTCACTCTGCGCGTGCTGCACGCGCAGATCGCGCAATCGCGCCATCGCCTCATCGCTTCGTCCGAGCGGCTGTCGCTGTCGTCGCGCGGCCAGCTGCACCGGCGGCGCGAGCGATTCGAGGCGCTCGACGCCCGCTTCAAGGCCTCGCGCCAGGCCTATGCGCAGGCCAAGCGCCAGGCCATCGGTCGCGAGCGCGACCGAACCGAACGTCTTGCCGAGCGGGCCCGGCGCGCGTTGCAGACTCAGCTCCAGCGCCTGACGGCCCGCGTGGGACAGAACGAAAAGCTCCTCACCGCGCTGTCCTATCGCAGCGTGCTGGCGCGTGGATTTGCACTGGTGCGCGACGAGGCCGGCCATCCGTTGCACCATGCCGCGAGCATCGGTCCGGGCGCCGCACTCTCGATCGAATTTGCGGACGGCAAGGTCACGGCCACGGCGGGCGCGGACCGCCCGCTTCCAGCCGCGGCGCCAGCATCGCCAAAAGCCCCGCGTGAGGGCAAGCCTTCGGCGCCGAAGCGCACGCCCGATCCCGCCGATCAGGGCAGCCTGTTCTGAGTGGTCCTCAGCGCGCGAGCCAATCGGCCACGAGCTTCTGCGCATCGGCACGCGCCTCGGGATCCGAGCCGACATGGCCGCGCTCGGGCGCCCCGGCGTCCGACCCTGCGACTTGATGCAGCGGCAGGTTCACACGATCGAAATCGTGATAGGCGCCGGGATAGATGACGATGCGGGTCAGCGCGCTGCGGCCGCGCGCGCCATCGATCATCTGTCGGCACGCCGGCGGCGAATAGACGTCGTCCAGGCCGCCGATCAGCACCAATGTCGGGACGCGCGTGCTCCAGCCGAGGCCGGACGAGGCGCGGCAATCCGGATAGAACGCCACCGCCGAGCGGAAATCCGGCGAGACATGCTCGGGCAATTGCGGGCGCACCGCCCACAACAGCGCGCTCGCGCCGCTGGCCCAGCCAACGAGGCTGACCCGGTCGGGCATCGCCCAGGCTTGCTCGGCCAGCCATTTCTGCGCGATCACGATGTCAGCGACACGCTCGCGCCGGCCGCTGATACGACGCTCCTTGACGCGGCATTGCGGCCCCAATCCGCGCGAGCCGTAGCTGTCCGGCAGCAGGACGGCCTTGCCGTCCTTGACCAGTTCCTCGGCCCAGTCGCGATAGCGCGGCAGCACCGGCTCGGAGCGGCCGGAAAGCCCGCCGCAGCCGTGCAGCGCGACGACGACCGGAAATGGGCCGGCCCCCTTCGGCCGGTAGAGCTGGGCGCGCAGCACATAGCTTCCCGAGGGGATCTCGACCGCGACGGGCGCCGGCAATGGCTCAGCCAAGGCTGAAAACGCCGTGGCGCAGAGCATTGAGACGACGATGGCGACGAGGGAGCGCATCAAACCAGCCGGGCGGGACAAGCGGCGGATATTGAAAGCTAGCTAGCACGGAGTTTCGAGCAGAAGCATCACAAATCAGTGGGTTTGCGCGGGGGGACATGGCCCCCCATCTATGCTAGGAAATCATCGAAATTCGGCCTGTCGTGTGCGCGCTGCGCCCGCGTAGGGGGACTTCACGTCAAGGAATTGGAGATCGCGGACGTGCTCAACAAGTTTGGTCCCTCGGGCCAGGGCGAGGCGCAGGTGCAGTATCTGGATGGCGATTTCCGCGTGATCTCGCCGGGAAGCTATGTGCGCTGCGCGGTCACCGATGTGCGGATCCCGCTGGACGAGCTGAAGTATTGGAGCGTCGATCTGCAGGAAGCCTATGCCCTGCCGAGCGCCGTGCTGCAGCGGCACTATCCGGGCGCATTGAAGGCCAGCGGCTGACCGTTCCGCTTCGCTGACAGCCGCTGCACAACCAGCGCGCGCAACGCGGCGAGATCGCCGAACTGCAGTGTCACCGGGAATGCCATGACATCGGGCGCGGCCTCGTGGCCGCGGAACCGCACGAGATCTTTTTCCGTGGTCACCAGGGTAAATCCATCACGCCTGGCTTCGTTGGCAAGGGCTACAACGTCGGCCGTCGTGAATGGGTGGTGATCCGGAAAGGCACGCTCCCGCCTGACGTCGAGACCGGCGCCGCGAAGGGTGCGGAAGAATCGGGCGGGATCGCCGATCCCGGCGAACGCCAGCAGCGGCCTGCCCTGCAGCGCCGCGACGATCTGCGCATCGGGCTGCAACGCGGCTGAAAACACCGGCTTGCCGGCCGCCAACACATGTGAGGCGACAGCCTCGCTGGCTCGGCCGCTACCGATCACGACCAACGCGTCGGTGCGCGCCAGCTGCGGTGGCAGCGGCGCGCGCAACGGGCCGGCGGGAAACACCTCGGAATTGCCGAGGCCGCGCGCGCCGTCGATCACGATCAACGCGAGATCCTTGGTGATCGACGGGTTCTGGAAGCCATCGTCCATCAGGATGACGGAGGCGCCCTGCGCCTTGACGAGACCGATGCCGTCGGCGCGGTTGCGCGCCACGACGACCGGCACTCGCGCCGCCATCATCAGCGGCTCGTCACCGACATCGGCAGCCTCATGGACAGCGGGATCGACGACGACGGGCCCGTGCAGCCGGCCGCCATAGCCACGGCTCAGCACCACCGGCTGCTCGCCGAGGTCACGCAGCATATCGGTCAGCGCCAGCACGGTCGGCGTCTTGCCCGCCCCGCCGACATGGAAATTGCCGACGCAGATCACCGGCAGGCCGGCATCGATGCCGGCTTGCGCCATGCGGCGTGCGGCAACGGCGCCGTAGAGTTTCGAGAGCGGGAACAGCAGACGCGATTGCCAGGACGGCGGCCGATGCCAGAAGGCCGGCTCACGCATCGCCGGCTGCCCCCATTTCGAGCCTGACCTGCAATAGATACGGCTCCAGCGCCGACAGCGTCCGCTCCAGCGCGCCACCGAGCTGATCGACCACGCGCGTTCCTGCCGCAACCAGGCTGTTGCCGGCTGCGGGATCAGCAAGCAGCTGCCGGAGTTGGCGGATCAGCGCCTCCTGATCGGGGGCGAGCCTGGCTCCCCCGGCTCTGTCCAGCGACTCATAGACGTCGGTGAAGTTGAACACGTGGGGTCCGTGCACGATGGCCGCGCCGAGCTTGACAGCCTCGATCGGATTCTGGCCGCCATGCTCGACCAGCGACCCGCCCATGAACACGACCGGCGCCAGCCGGTAGAACAGGCCGAGCTCACCCATCGTGTCGGCGACGTAGATGTCGGTGCCTGCGAGCGGCTGTTCCTCGCGCGAACGCAAGGCGCCCTGCAGGCCGGCGCTTGCGACGAGTTCGGCGACGGCCGGGCCACGATGCGGATGGCGCGGCACGATCACGGTGAGCAGCGACGGATAGGTAGCCGACAAGGCCTTGTGGGCCGCGATCAGGATCTCGTCCTCGCCGGGATGCGTGGAGGCGGCGACGACGACCGGACGGCCGCGCGTCATCGCCGTGAGCCGATCGAGCTTCGCCGGATCGGCGGGCGGCGCCGGCACGTCGAGCTTGAGATTGCCGGTGGTGATGACGGTGCGCGCGCCGAGCGCGGAGAACCGGTCGGCGTCCGCCTGCGACTGCGTCAGGAAGAGATCAAAGCGTCCCAGCAGGGCGGAGATGGTGCCGGACATGCGGCGCCAGCGCGGGAACGAGCGCGGCGACATGCGGCCGTTGATCACCACCATCGGCACCCGCCGCGAGGCGCCAGCGAGGATGAGATTCGGCCAGAGGTCCGACTCGATGAACAGCCCGAGCGAGGGACGCCAATGATCGAGAAAGCGCTCCACGAAGCGCGGCGTGTCATAGGGCACGTATTGGTGGATCACGTCGGGCGGGAAGCGCTTGGCCACGATGGCGGCCGACGTCACGGTGCCGGACGTGATGAGGATGCGGATGTTGAGCTCACGCAGCCGCTCGATCAGCGCCGCCGCCGCCAGCACCTCGCCGACGCTGGCACCGTGAATCCAGACCAGCGGACCCAGCGGGCGCGTGTCGTGGCTCAGGCCGCGCCGCTCGTCGGTCCGCTCGGGATCCTCCTTGCCATGCTTGAGCCGCTGTCTGATCAGTGCCGGCGCAAGCGGCACCGCCGCCGAGGACAACCCGCGGTAGACACGCAGGGCCATCGGCAGCGGCCTAGGCACTTGATGCTCCCGACGCGACCGGCGGAGGACAGGCCTCGGGACGACCGACGATCTCATAGGCGCGGCGCATGCACTCGTTCAGCGTCGCCTCGAGGTCGAGACGCGCCTCTTCCATCATCGCGGCGTCGGCATCGCGCGGCACGTTGATTTCCTTGATTCCCACCAATGCGCCGCGGCCGAATGGCAAATTGATGGTGGTGCTGTCCCAGTTCTTCAGGCGGATGAAGCGGCTCGTGACCATTGCGAACGGCATGATCGGACGTCCTGATTCGCGCGCGAGCATGATGATGCCCAGCCCCGCAATCCGCGCACGCTTCGGCACATCGGCGGTCGATGCCACATTATAGTTGTCTTCGAGCGCCCGCACCATCTCCTTGAACGCCCCCACCCCGCCTTTCCGGTGGAAGGAGGAGCCATGATCGCCGGAGCCGCGGATGGTTCCGATGCCGAGCCGCTCGGCGGCGATCGCGTTGAACTCGCCGTCGCGATGGCGGGAGATCAGCACCTTGGCGCGATAGCTCGGCTTGTTCTTGATGAAGGGTGTCAGCAGATGCTGGCCGTGCCAGAACGCGAAGATCGCCGGCATCTGCGGCTCGACGATGTCGTAGACCTCGGGCGGCTCATAGGTGAAGCGATTGGTCAGCCACACAAGGCGCAGGTACTCGGCCGCGAGGAACCCGACGGCGCGCTGGAACCAGCCGCTACGCAGCGTATTGCGGATCAGGTGTTTCAAGTCGCGAGCTTTGCGTCTTACTTCGCATCCTGACCGGGATCGAGCAGCCGGTGCAGGTGAACGATGAAATAGCGCATGTGGGCGTTGTCGACCGTCATCTGCGCCTTGGCGCGCCAGGCGGCGTGGGCCGCCGCGTAGTTCGGATAGACGCCAACGATATCGACCTTGTCGAGATCCTTGAATTCGTTCTTGTCGAGATTGATGAGCTCGCCGCCGATCACGAGGTGAAGGAGCTGCTGCGAGGCGCTATCTGTCATCGGTATTGTTTCCTAGTCAACGCCTTGCAGGCGACGTGGAGGGTGCGATCCAGGGGCGTTCAGTCCGGCGGTAACCTGCGATACTGCGCGACGATGTCGGCATGTCGGTCGCGGCCCGCTGCCACCAGCATCCCGTGCACCACCTCCGGACGATTATAGAGGATCGCCTCGCCGGACAACGCGGTCATTTTACCCCCCGCTTCCTGCACGATCAAATGAGCCGCCGCAAGATCCCAATCGCGGCTTTGCCCGCCTGCAAAAGCGGCATCGAGCCCGCCATGCGCGACACGGCACAGACGCAGCGCCAATGATCCGATTCGCGGATGGAGTTCAATCCGCGCAGAACTCGGAGCCAACCGCTCAACCAACGGTTTTGGACCGGCCACCCGCGCGAAGTCGAGCACGCGTCCGGTCGAGGCCTGAACCGGCTCGTCGTTCAACGTGGTGCCGCTGCCGCGGGCGGCAAAGAAGAACTCCTCGCTGACCGGGACATGCACCGCGGCGAGTATCGGCGCGCCGTGCTCGACCAGCGCGACGCTCACGCACCAGTCGTTGCGGCCGCCGAGATAGGACCGCGTGCCATCGATCGGATCGACGATCCAGACCCTCGACCGACCGAGTCTCGCCCGATCATCCGCGCTCTCTTCGGACAGCCAGCCGTAATCCGGCGTTGCCGATCGCAGCCTGAGCTCAAGCAGCGCATTGACCGCCATGTCGGCTTCGGAGACGGGCGACGACGCACCCTTGGTCCATTTGCGCAACTCCGTTCCGAACATCGAACGTGCGAGCTCGCCGGCTTCGCGCACCGCCTCCTTCAGGAGCCTGGCGTCTGCCGCGAGGCTGGTCTCGTCCGGTTTCTCGATCTCACCGTCCGCCAAGCGTCAATCCTTCGATGCGCACCGTCGGCGCATTGACGCCATAGCGGAATTCCAGATCGCTGGCAGGCGTCATCGACTTGAAGATCTCGAACAGATGCCCGGCGATCGTCACCTCGCTCACGGCATAGCCGATCTCGCCATTCTCGATCCAGAAGCCGGACGCGCCACGGCTGTAGTCCCCGGTGACGCCGTTGACGCCCGAGCCGATCAGGTCGGTGACGTAGAAGCCCTGCTTGATGTCCGAGATCAGCTCCTTAGCTGTCACGACGCCGGCTTCGAGATGCAGATTGAACGGACCGGGCGAAGGCGACGACGACACGCCGCGATGGGCGTGGCCGGTCGTCACCATGCCGAGCTCGCGCGCGGTGCCCGAATCCAGCAGCCACGTCGTCAGCACGCCATCGTCGACCAGCGCGGTCTGCTTCACCTTCACGCCCTCGGCGTCGAACGGCTGCGACCGCAGCCCACGCTTGCGCAGCGGATCATCGATGATGCGGATACCCTTGGCGAACAGTTGCGCGCCGAGCTTGTCCTTGAGGAAGCTGGTCTTGCGCGCGATCGAGGCGCCATTGATGGCGCCGACCAGATGTCCGACCAGCGAGCCGGACACGCGGGGATCGAACACGACCGGCACCTGGCACGTGGCAACCTTGCGCGGATTGGCGCGCGCCACCGCGCGTTCGCCAGCGCTGCGCCCGACGGCCGCGGGCGCCAGCAGGTCGGCGCCGTGCGGAGCCGCCGTGTAGTCGTAGTCGCGCTCCATCCCGGTGCCTTCGCCGGAAATGGCGGTCGTCGAGATGCTTTGGCTCGAGCGCAGATAGGCGCCGTGAAAACCGTCGCTCGTCACCAGCACCATGCCGCCGATGCCGGTCGAGGCCGACGCACCACCGGACTTCGTCACGCCCTTCACGCCGAGCGCGGCAGCCTCCGCCTCCTGGGCACGGCGCTCCAGCTCTGCGGTCGAGGGAATCTGCGGATCGAGCAGGTCGAGTTCGGGAATGTCGCGCGCCAGCAGCGCCGGATCGGCGAGGCCGACATATTGGTCGTCAGGCGCCACCCGCGCCATCGCCACGGCCCGCTCGGCCAGCCGCGCCACGCCGTCCCCGCTGACGTCGTTGGTCGACACCACGGCCTGGCGCTTGCCGACGAGAACGCGCAGGCCGACATCGTCGCCTTCCGAGCGCTCGGATTCCTCGACGCGCCCGTCACGGACCTCGACGCCTTGCGAGATGCCGCGCACCGCGATGGCGTCGGCGGCATCGGCGCCGGCCTTCCTCGCGGCTTCCACCAGCCGCTCGGCGAGCGTTCGCAGGGCGGACTGGTCAAGCAGATCTGATTGGGCTGAGGTCGACGATGAGGCTGGGGAAGAGGTCACGAACACGATCCGATCGATGTCAGGTGGGCGGCGAAGACGGCTCAATCCAAAGGAAATGTGGCCTGTTCACGCCGACTTCAAGCAGGACGGCAGACGGCACATCGGATTGTCGGCAAATCGGCAAGGTCTCGTCAATCATGCGGGGCAAGCGCTTGTCAATCATGACGGTAGGAGGATCACGCGTGAGATCTGATTAACCAGGCTTGTTAAGCCGATACGGGCGATCCGCGTGGCAAGGTCACACGCATCGACCGGGAGCATAATCCCGGCGGGGAGACCAAGCCGTGAGGCGTCAAACAGCAACAGGCGGAAGCCATTCCGCTGGGTCGGGCCGCGCCCTGCGGCTCGACCCTCTTTCCCTGCCCGTCTCGTACAGCGCGCACGATACCCGTGCCGATGGCGGAATCCGGCAGATCGAATTGCACCGGGAGCGCGTGGTCCTGCGTCGTGCCGTCAGCGGCATGCGCATGGCCCTGAACCTCCGCGTCAGCGATTTCCTCGGCATCGGCGTGCGCGAGATCGACGACACACAGGTGATGCTGGTGCTCGTCCACCGCGACCCTTCCCTGACCATCCCGCTCTGCGTCAGCGACGACCAGAACG
Organism: Bradyrhizobium sp. SZCCHNR1051; assembly: GCF_032489615.1. Taxonomy (NCBI): domain Bacteria; kingdom Pseudomonadati; phylum Pseudomonadota; class Alphaproteobacteria; order Hyphomicrobiales; family Nitrobacteraceae; genus Bradyrhizobium; species Bradyrhizobium sp. SZCCHNR1051. Next base: position 28,381 of record NZ_JAUEYJ010000002.1, read on the forward strand.
AGATCGTTGCTGCGTGGGCGATGTGGAGCGAGACCTTCGCGCTGCCCCAGTTGCAGGACACGCGCCGGGAGGCCACGCCGCGCCGCCGCCGCCGCAACGCGATCCGCTCGCGCCGCCCGCGCTTCCTGATGCGACGCCGTGTCGGCTACCAGCTCAATCCAGCCTCGGTCCATCGCGGCGAGCGCGAGATCATCGCGCGCAGCTGATCAGGTTGCGCGCAGCACGGCATCGACCAACAGCCCTGCGAACAGCAGCAGTCCGGCATCGCGGTTCGACTTGAACACCCGCAGGCAAAGCGCCGGATCGGCGATATCCAGACGCCGGATCTGCCAGCCGAGATGGGCGGCGAAACACGCCAGCCCGAGCCACGCCGCGACATGCACGTGGGCGGTCGCGAACGCGGCCCCAATCAGGATGACGGCCAGACTGTAGAAGATGACCAGCGCCAGATGCGTGCGGTCGGCAAACAGGCGCGCGGTCGACTTGATGCCGATCAGCGCGTCATCCTCGGCGTCCTGATGCGCGTAGATCGTGTCGTAGGCGATCACCCACGAGATCGACCCGGCGTAGAGCAGCAGCGCGGTGGCATCGATGCGGCCGAACGCGACCGCAAATCCCATCAGCGCGCCCCACGAGAAGGCGAGACCCAGCACGACCTGCGGCCACCAGGTGACACGCTTCATGAACGGATAGATCGCGACGATCAGCAGCGAGGCGATGCCGGTGGCGATCGCGAACCGGTTGAACTGCAGCAGCACCACCAAGCCGATCAGGGCCTGCGCCACCAGGAAGGCGAGCGCCTGCTTGACGCCGACCTGACCGGCGGGAATCGGTCGCGAACGTGTGCGCTCCACCTTGGCGTCGAGATCGCGGTCGGTGATGTCGTTCCAGGTGCAGCCGGCGCCACGCATGACGAACGCGCCGACGAAATAGAGCCCGATCCACGCCGGCAACATGGATAGGTTCCCGGCGATCCCAGCGGCCAGAGCGGCCGACCACCAGCACGGCATCAGCAGCAGCCAGGATCCGATCGGGCGATCGAAGCGGGCGAGACGCAGGTAGGGCCGGCTCCAGACCGGCGCCAGCGTATCGACCCAATTGCCGGTCGCGTCAGCAACGCGGACGGCCGTGTCGCTCATCGGGTGAGAACGTTGCCGGTCATGGTGTCGAAGGCGGATCCGCCCTTCTTCGTTGTGTTGGCCTCAGGCAACGCGGCCGACGAGCCCAGGACGTCGCTCAGGCTCGGAGCGGAGGGCCTTCCGGCCCCCGACTGCATCTGCGCCGCCACGGCACAGACCTTCTTTTCCAGCGCGTCGGTGTTCTTGTGACCGGCCTTCAGCTGATCGGCGATCTGCTGAGGAATGCCGCAGCTCGCCGAATGCGCCTCGACATATTTGATCATCTTCACTTCGGCCTTGCCGAAATTTGCGATCAGCTTGCAGGCCTCGTCAGGCGAGGCCTTGCGGTCGCTCGCGGCCTTGATCAGCTTGCCGCGACGCTCGGCTTCCTCGCGCAGCGGAATGAACTCCTTCATGCAGCTCTCCGGCGGGCCCCCCTGCGGCGCGGCTCCCATCGGGGCCGGCTGGAAGCCACCACCGCCGCCGAACGCCGAGGCGCCTGGACTGGGGAACGGACTTGCCGGAGCTGCGGCCCGGGTCGGCGCCGCGCCGTTGATGGGCGGAAACGGCGAGTTGCTGGTCTGGGCCTGACCAGGCATCGGCGCGGGAAAGGAGCTCTGCGCGAAGAGCTGCCCTGTGGAGAGCACCAGGGCGGCAATGGCGAGCGGCATGAAAGACTGGCGGACGATCAAGGCTGGTTCTCCGGTAAGACCAAGAATCCTCAACACTTCCGGATGAAAGCACGATCCGATCCGGGGCTTTTACGATTCTCGCCCGTCCAGCACAACCGCGGAGTTGATCACAGCCGCGGCGGAGGGACGCAGCCGGGTTCCAACCGGCGCGGAGGCCCAAAACGAGGCCCTTCCCGAACATCGGGGCCCAAAATCCGTTCACTCCGCGCCCTCGCCCACCTGGTCAGGCCGGAGTCGCCAGTTCGGCGGCCGGCGGGACGGTTCACGTCGCCGTGCAGACCTTGCGCATGACGGCCAGGGTATTTTCGTGATTCGCCTTCAGCTGATCGGTGATCTTGGGCGGGATGCCGCAGAGTGAAGCATGGGCGACCGCGTAGTCGATCATCTTGGTCTGGGCGAGCTCGTAGTCATGCACCAGCTGGCAAGCCTCGCCGGGCGCGAAACGCCGCTCGGTCGCCGCCTTGAGCAGCTTGGCCCGGCGGGCGGTCTCGTCCCGCAGCGGGGTGAATTCCTTCAGGCAGGTTTCGGGCGGGCGAAAGCCGGCCGCTGCGGCACCACCCGGCACCGCGGGAGCCGCTTGCTGGGGCGGAGCAGCGATCGCCTTGTCGTCGGCCCGGGACGGCCCGGCGACCGTCACCACGATGACCGCGGCAAGCGCCCAAGTCGAATGTCTCAAGATCAAGGCCGTTCTCCGCTTCAAGGCTCACGGAATCGTCGGATGTCCGTCCCCAAGGGACGACCGGCGGGATCGAACCGGTAAAATCTGTCGACAGCACGGCCGAAAGGCGCCATCGCCAATACCCGATACAACACCCCGTGACGGCTCCGCCGGCTTTGCGGCCGGCGCGTGGTCTGGTTAAGCAACATCCATCATCGGCACCGCTTCGCTCCATGCCCGCATACGACTTCACCGCCCCGCGCCTGTTCGTCGACGCACCCTTGCAGGAGGGAGGCACGGTCGCGCTCGACCGCAATCAGAGCAACTATCTCGGCAACGTCCTGCGTCTCGGCACCGGCGATCACGTCTTGGTCTTCAACGGCCGCGACGGCGAATGGCGGGCCGTGATCGAGGGCCGCAAGCGGCCAGATGGCCTGACGATCCAGCAGCAGAGCCGGCCCCAGGATCACCTGCCGGACATCGCCTACGTCTTCGCACCGCTCAAGCACGCGAGGCTGGACTACATGGTGCAGAAGGCGGTCGAGATGGGCGCCTCGTGCCTGCAGCCGGTCATCACCCGTCACACCCAGGTGTCGCGCGTGAATGGCGAGCGCATGCGCGCCAACGTGGTCGAGGCCACCGAACAATGCGGCATCCTCAGTCTCGCCGAGGTGAAGGACCCGGTGCCGTTGGAGCGCTTCCTCGCGCAGCGGCAACCTGAGCGGCTGCTGGTGTTCTGCGACGAGGCCGCCGAACTGGCCGATCCGCTGCAGGCGCTGCGCGGCGGCAAGGACCCGGCCGGCATCGACCTGCTGATCGGACCGGAGGGCGGTTTTGCCGACGACGAGCGGGCGCTGCTGCTCCGCCAGCCGCACGTGATCAGGCTAGCGCTGGGCCCGCGCATCCTGCGCGCGGATACGGCCGGCGTTGCCGCCCTCGCCGTGATCCAGGCTACGCTCGGGGACTGGACCGGCCCCCGCGGTTAAGGCATCCGGCCAATTGTGGCTTACCGCGGCCATTCGCAGTCGAAACCGTCAAACGGCCATGCTAAGGGGCAGCCGCGGCCTCCAGAGGCGCTCACTCCACTTTGGAACTCGATCGACATGACCGGACCCGCTCCAACCGGACCCGCCGCGTGGGCGGACATGCTGCTGCAATCCTTCGCCCAGGCCGGCTATGAGCGGGCCGAACCGGCGATCCTGCAGCCGGCCGAGCCATTTCTCGATCTCTCCGGGGAGGACATCCGCAAGAGCCTCTATCTGACCGGCGACGCCGCCGGCGAAGAGCTCTGCCTGCGCCCCGACCTGACCATTCCCGTCGCCCGTGACTACCTCGCCTCGGCCCGCGCCGGGCATCCGGCTGGCTTCAGCTATCTCGGTCCAGTATTTCGTTACCGCGAGGGCCGCCCGAGCGAGTTCCTACAGGCCGGCATCGAATCGTTCGGCCGTCAGGATCGGCCCGCCGCGGATGCCGAGATGCTGGCGCTGGCGATCGAGGCGACCGCCACCGCCGGCCTTGCCGCGGTGGATATCCGCACCGGCGACGTCGCGCTTTTCACGGCCTTGATCGACGCCCTCGATCTCTATCCGGTATGGCGACGGCGGCTGATCAAGGACTTCAACCGCAAGCGCACCCTGGCGCAGGACCTCGAGCGGCTGGCGATCGCCTCGGTGGCCCCGCGCAACGAGTATGAGGGGGTGCTCGCCGCCTTGGCCGGCTCCGACCGCAAGGCGGCGCACGCCCTGGTCACCGACCTGATGTCGATTGCCGGCGCAACCGCGGTCGGCGGCCGCACGGTGGCGGAGATCGCCGACCGTTTCCTCGAGCAGTCCACCCTCAAGAGCGGCGCGCTGCCGCGTGACGCGCTGGACCGTATCAAGCGCTTCCTCGCAATCAGCGGGAGCCCGACCGAGGCTGTCCAGCAGCTTCGCGCGCTCGCCGCTGACGCCAAGCTCGACATTTCAGCGGCGATCGACACGTTCGAGGCTCGCGCCGGCTTCATGGCCCAGCGCGGCATCGACATCACCAAGGTGCGCTTCGCCACGTCGTTCGGCCGCGGCCTCGACTACTACACCGGTTTCGAGTTCGAACTGCATCATCCGGGCAATGGCGACGAGCCACTGGTCGCCGGCGGCCGTTATGACGGCCTGCTGAGCCAGCTTGGCGCCGCCGAGTCGATTCCGGCCGTCGGCTTCTCGATCTGGATCGAGCGCCTGGCCCAGAGCAGCGCCGTCGGCAAGTCCCCGCGCGGGAGAGCATCATGAGCGGCCCCCTCGTCCTCGCCGTTCCCTCCAAGGGACGTCTGCAGGAGAATGCCGAGGCCTTCTTCGGCCGCGCCGGGCTGAACCTGTCCAAGCCCGGCGGCGCGCGCGACTATCGCGGCACCATCGCAGGTCTCGACAATGTCGAGATCGCCTATCTCTCTGCGAGTGAAATCGCCTCGCAACTGGCGCGCGGCACCGTGCATCTCGGCGTCACCGGCGAGGATCTTGTGCGCGAGAGCATCACCGATGCCGACAAGCGCGTGCTGCTGATCGATACGCTCGGCTTCGGCGGCGCCAACGTCGTCGTCGCCGTGCCGCAGGCCTGGATCGACGTCCGCACCATGGCCGATCTCGATGACGTCACCACCGGCTTTCGCGCCCAGCACAATCGCCGCATGCGCGTCGCCACCAAGTACATCAACCTGACGCGCAGCTTCTTCGCCGCCCATGGCATCGTCGATTACCGCATCGTCGAGAGCGCCGGCGCCACCGAGGGCGCGCCGGCGGTCGGCACCGCCGAGCTCATCGTCGACATCACCAGCACCGGCTCGACGCTCGCCGCCAACGGGCTGAAGGTGCTGGACGACGGCGTGATCCTGCGCAGCCAGGCCAATCTGGTCGCCTCCCGCGACGCCGACTGGTCGGAGGGGCCGCGCGAGAGCGCCCGGATCATTCTCGACCACATCCATGCCCGCGCCCGCGCCAGCAAATACCGCGAGGTCCGCACCCGCTTCAAAGGGTGCGACGCAGCAATGCTGACCGAGGCGCACAACCGCTTCGGCGTCGTGGCGCCGTTCGGCGGCCCGACCTCGTCCGGCATGCTCACCCTGCACTGCCCGCCGGCGCAGATCTACGCGCTCGGCAGCTTTCTGCGCGCGCATGGCGCCGAGACCGTCTCGGTCGCCTCGCTCGACTATGTGCTCGACCGCGAAAATCCGCTGTTTGCTCGCCTCGAGGCCTTCCTGCGATCATAAATCGCCGTTCATCGTAGCGACAGGCGAGCGCAGCTACCATATGTTGGTAGCAGAACGAGGACGCTGAGCAATGCTGGGAACTGACGTGTCGGATCTGACCACGACTGCGGCCGACGCCGCGTCGCAGGGATTGTCGATCGTTATCCCCGTCTACAACGAGGGCGCGGGACTGACGGCGCTGCACGAGCGGCTGAATAATCTCGCCCGTACGCTGCGCCAGCGCTTCGGTCTCGCCTGCGAGCTCGTCTATGTCGACGATGGCAGCCGCGACAATACGCTCGCGATTGCGCGCACCTTGCAGGCCGATGCGCTCGACATCCAGGTCGTCTCGCTGTCGCGCAATTTCGGCAAGGAGGCCGCGCTGATGGCCGGCCTCGATCATGCCCGGCGCGGCGCCGTGCTGTTCATGGACGGCGATGGCCAGCATCCGCCGGCCCTGGTCGAGCAGCTCGTCACGCACTGGATCAAGGACGGCTATGACGTCGTCTATACCGCCAAGGCGCATCGCGACAACGAGCCGTTCCTGCGCCGCGTCGCCGTGCACGGCTTCTACGCGCTCATCAACTGGGGCGCGCGGCAGAAGATCCCGGAGGATGCCGGCGACTTCCGGCTGCTGTCGCCGCGCGCGGTGGCGGCGCTGCGGCAATTGCCCGAGCGCAACCGCTTCTTCAAGGGACTCGCGAGCTGGATCGGCTTCCGCCAGATCCGCGTCGACTACGAGCCTGCCGCGCGTGCCCATGGCGTGACGGCCTTCAACCTGACCAGCCTGCTTGGCCTGTCGATCGAAGGCCTGACCTCGTTCTCGGTCGCCCCGCTGCGGTTCGCCAGCCTGCTCGGAATCCTGCTCGCCTCGGCGGCCTTTCTGTTCGGCCTCTCGATCCTGTGGGAGACTTTAGCCACCGGCAAGTCGGTGCCCGGCTATCCCTCGCTGATGGTCGGCCTGATGACGATCGGCGGCGTGCAACTGATCATGATCGGCATCATGGGCGAGTATATCGGCAAGATCCTGTCCGAGCTGAAAGCGCGTCCGATCTACTTCGTCGCCGAGCACAGCGAGAAGCGTGCAGCGCTCGATGCGCGCAGCGACGGCGCCGAGAGGAACGCCGCCGAATGAGCGCGACGCCGCACCGGCGCATCTGGCTGTGCGCCGATGACTATGGCATCAGCCCCGGGGTTAACAGCGCCATCCGAGACCTGATCGCGCGCGGTCGGCTGAACGCAACCTCGGTGATGACCGTGGGCGCCGCGATCGGGCGCGACGAGGTGACGGAGCTGACCAAGGTCGCGTCCGACAGCCCGCGTTGCGCCATCGGCCTGCACGTCACGCTGACCGCGCCGTTTCGGCCCCTGACGATGCATTTCCGTCCCTCGGAAGGCGGCATGTTCCTGCCCTTCCCGAAGCTGCTGCGCGCCGGACTGACCCGTCGGCTCGATCCCGAGATGATCCGTGCCGAGGTCCTGGTTCAGCTTGCGGCGTTCGGCGATTTGTTCGGTCGCGCCCCCGATTTCGTCGACGGCCACCAGCATGCCCAGCTCTATCCGCAGGTGCGCGAGGGCTTTCTCGCCGCCGTCAAGGAAACTGCGCCCACGGCCTGGGTGCGCCAGGGCGGCCGCAATCTGCCCCTGATGCAGCGGCTGGCGGCACCGAAAGCGCTGCTGCTGGACGTGCTCAGCGCGCAATTCCGCCGTCAGGCCAGGCGGGCCGAGATCGCCTTCAATCCCGGCTTCGCGGGCGCCTACGACTTCACCAAGGCCTCCGACTTCGGAGCTTTGATGGATGGCTTCCTCGACGAGTTGCCCGAGCATGGGCTGGTGATGTGCCACCCCGGTTTCGTCGATGACGTCCTCATCGAGCTCGATCCGCTGACGGTGCAGCGCGAGCATGAGCACGCCTATCTTGCCGGCGAGCATTTTCCGGGCCTGTTGGAGCGCCGCAAGGTGACGCTCGGCTGATGGATGTTTCGCGTGCCCCGGCGAACAAAACCCGGCGCGGCGGCGTTCGAAGTGGGAGGGAGACAGGCATGCCGTCCGCCTTCGGCTTCCGAAACGCCTCGCAAGTGCAAAGACGCTTTGTCGCATACGGAAATTTAATCCGCGCCCCGGCTGGCCGGGCCACAAAGTCCCCCTAAATCTTGGCCGCGCTTGGCCGGAACAAGGCAAGCGGCAGGAGAACGACATGACACCGCAAGAACGCCAACTCATCGACGATCTGTTCGACCGGCTTGCCACGTTGGAGAGTGCACCGCGTGATCCGGAGGCTGCCGCCGCCATCGCCCAGGCGCTGCAGCGGGCTCCCAATGCCGTCTATGCGCTGGTGCAGACGGTGCTGGTGCAGGACGAGGCCCTGAAGCGCGCCAACGCCCGCATCGAGGAGCTGCAGCACGCCCAGGCCCCGCAGGGCCAGTCCGGCGGCTTCCTCGATTCGATGCGCGACAGCATCTTCGGCTCGGGCAGCCGCGGTTCGGTCCCCAACGTGCCGCCGCCGTCGCAGAGCCGCCCGGTCTGGAACAGCGGCCAGGCGATACCCCCGGGCTACCAGGGCCAACCCGGCTATCCCGGCCAGCCCAGCTCCTATGACCAGGGCGGCTTCGGCCAGCCGCGCGGCGGCATGTTCGGCGGGGGAGGCGGCTCGTTCCTCGGCACGGCGGCGGCCGCGGCGGCCGGCATGGTCGGCGGCTCGCTGCTGCTCGGCGGCATCCGCTCGATGATGGGCGGCGGGTCGCATCAGGCGTTCGGTGACACCACGATCATCGAGGAGCGGGGCGGCGGTGCCAGCCCGTGGAGCGGCGACCAGTCCGGCGGCTCGCTGGCGCGCGACGCCGGTCTCGACGACATCGGCCGCCCGGGCGGCGACGGCGGCCGGGCCGGCCTGTTCGACCAGGCGAGCCATGACGACAGCGGCAATGACAGCGACGCGGCCGACTTCGATGCCGATGACGGCTATGGCGACGACGACGGTGGCAGCGACTACGCGTGAAGCTCCCGGGTCGCAGCCAACTCAAGAATGCAAAGGCCGCCCTCCACGGGCGGCCTTTTTCAGTTGCGGATGTCGTGCAGCGGCGGTCGTCAGAGCACGATGACCCGGGCACCGACGTTCACGCGGCCATAGAGGTCGATGACGTCCTCGTTGCGCATCCGGATACATCCTGACGAGACGTTGGTGCCGATCGTCCATGGCTCGTTCGAACCGTGGATCCGATACAGCGACGAGCCGAGATACATCGCGCGTGCGCCGAGCGGGTTCTGTGGTCCGCCCTCCATGTGCCGCGGCAGGTCGGGCCGGCGCGCGAGCATTTCCGGCGGCGGCGTCCAGTCCGGCCATTCACGCTTGGCCGAGATCGTCTTCACGCCCGACCAGGTGAAGCCGGGGCGGCCGACGCCGATGCCATAGCGGAGCGCCCTGCCCTCGCCCTGGACCAGATAGAGGAACTTGTTCGGCGTATCGATGACGATCGTGCCCGGCCGTTCTTTGCCGTCATAGTCAACGATCTGTTTCTCGTATTTCGGATCGAGTGGCCGCTGCGTCTGCTCATAGGCCTCCTCATCCGGCAATCCCTGCTGCGGGACCATGCCCGGCGCCAGCCGCTGCGGCTCGTAGTAGGACGGCTGCTGCTGGTACATCGGCTGTCCCGGCGGAGGCGCGCCGCGGCCGCCTTGCGGATCCCCGAACAGGAATTCGATGAAGCCGCCACCCATGCGCGAGCGTTCGACATAGGCGGTGCGCACCGGCGCGGACTGCTGCGGCGGGCCGCTATAGATCACGGTCGGCTGCTGAAATCCCTGGGCCGCGGCGCGGCCCAGACCTGCATGGAAAACGCATGCGCCGGCCAGCAGCGCTGCGGATACTGATTTGAACATCGACGTACTCTGTACTGTTTCGTCTGAAGACTGTTCATCGCGCGAGGCAAATGCGCCGCCGCGTATCGTCAATAAAGAGCAAAACCCGATCGCTTTGGTAAACGCAGGAGGCGCCGGGATTCACCATCGCTGCACACCGCGGCGGTTTTGATCGCTAGCGTTTATTTTGCGTGAAGGCCGCTGGCGCATGGTTAATCGTTGACGCACGATGCACGCCAGCGTTGCTCAACGGCGGTTCCTGGCGTGAACGCGATGTTAAATAGCCTCTGCGTAGAACTGATCCGAGCAAAAGGTCAGGGATACTATCATGGCGGTTCGCAAGCGTTTCCGTATCGAAGAAGCAATCGTCGGCCATATGCCGGAGCCTGAATTCGTAGGCGGCGAGATCGGCCCCAACCACAAGGAAATCATGGACGAGCTCCGCGCGATCCGCTCCCAGATGGCCAATGCGATCCGCAGCGGCGGCAGCAACACGGCGAACGCCGCCATCGAAGAGTCCGCCGCACGCGAGGTCGCCGAAGCGCGCGCGCTGCTCGAGACCTATCGTGCCCAGATCGAGCAGTGCGAAAAGCTCAAGGTCGAGCTCGACCTGATCCACGACGCGATCAACCGCACCAAGGGCGAGATCGCGACCCTCCATGCCAAGAGCTTCAACGGCGAGGAGATGGCCAAGGTCAACGGCGAGCTCGGCGCGGTCGTCGGCGGCACCGAGCAGGCGACGCAGCAGATCCTCGAAGCCGCGGAGGCGATCGACCAGGCCGCCAGCGCGCTGTCCAAGGTGGACTCGGCCGACCAGCAGAAGATCCTGAGCGAAGAGATCCAGGAGCGGGTGGTCTCGATCTTCGAGGCCTGCAACTTCCAGGACCTGACCGGCCAGCGCATCAACAAGGTCATGACCACGATGAAGTTCATCGAGCACCACATCGTGGTGATGATGGACATCTGGGGCGGCGTCGACGCCATCAAGGCGCACACGCCGCCGATCGTCGACCACCGCGAGGGCGACGCCCGGCTGCTGAACGGCCCGAAGGCGGAAGGTGACGTCGGCCACGCTTCGCAGGACGACATCGACGCGATGTTCAACTGACCTCGTCCTGCCTGACCGGCGGCCACGCCGGCCAGGCATGGCACCGAGCAGCACCAAGCAAAACGCCGGCGCTTTCACCGGCGTTTTTCGTTTGGCTTTTGGGTGTGGCCGGGGCTTGTCGCGAGGGCTTCGCCCGGATCTCAGGCGCGCGGTCCGCAGCGGACGTAGACCATCGTCTGGTAACGGGTCGCCGCATCCTTGTCGACGAAGCGGGTGATCAGCACACGGCCGTCAAAGGAGACGACCTCGCGGTCCTGCTCGCCGCCGGGCGGTCCGGCCGGGCCGATATAGTTCTTGCCGCTGGCCGAGCCCTTCAGGCGCAGCTCCTGGGGGGTCGCCTGGTCGGCCAGATGCATCACGACACCGCCGGACGTGCCCGCCCCGATGACATAGGGCTGTTTGCACTGCGCCAACGCCATCTTCTCGGTGCGCGGACGGTCGTTGGGGTTGTTGTAAGCGGCGAGGCCCCATTTGCCGACGAGATCCTCGGGGCGGATCGTCGCCGGAACCTCGGGCTCGACCGGCGCCTCGGTCTGCATGGGGGGCGACGGCGACAGGCTGAAGCCCGTGCACGCTCCCAGAAGCATCGTGAGCGCCGACGCGATCGCGAGATTGGCAACCGGCCGCGCGCACCGTGAACTCGTCATGGCATCCCCTTAGGAACAAGATCGTGGCTGCCCCGTCCGGCAACCAAACCCAAAACGCTCGTCAGAGCAATGACGTCGGATGACGACGCCGCTCCACTAACATGTCTGGCCCGGGACAACATCCCCTAACAGCCTCAAGAACGGCTTAACTGCCGGCCGTTGCTTGACAGGAACAGCCGCAAGCCATATTTCCCCGAGCGGTCTTTAGCACTCGGAGGGCGCGATTGCTAAGGCTGCGAGCCAGTTGGCGCCAAGTGGGCGTCAAATGTGGCCGCATTCAGATTTCCTCCGACAGCAACAACTTATCCAAGCACCCCAAAAGGGATCCGTCATGGCCAAATCGAAGTTTCGTCCCCTGCACGACCGCGTCGTGGTTAAGCGCATCGACGCCGAAGAGAAGACCAAGGGCGGCATCATCATTCCCGACAGCGCCAAGGAAAAGCCCTCGCAGGGCGAAGTCGTCGCCGTCGGCCCGGGCGGCCGTGATGAGAGCGGCAAGCTGATCCCGATCGACGTCAAGGTCGGCGACCGCGTGTTGTTCGGCAAGTGGTCCGGAACCGAGGTCAAGCTGGACGGCGAGGAGCTCCTGATCATGAAGGAGTCCGACATCATGGGCGTCGTCGCCTGATCCCGACCTGCCGGGGGCGGCGATCAGCCGCCCCGGGCGAAAATGCTCTGCAACCTCGTTCCGGCGACAGACGGGCGATCACGCCCCTCGCCGTCGAGGTCTACTCCAGGAGAATTTTGAAATGGCAGCCAAGGACGTCAAATTCGCCGGCGACGCACGCGACCGCATGCTGCGCGGCGTCGACATTCTCGCCAACGCCGTCAAGGTGACGCTCGGCCCGAAGGGCCGCAACGTCGTCATCGAGAAGAGCTTCGGCGCTCCGCGCATCACCAAGGACGGCGTCACCGTCGCCAAGGAGATCGAGCTGGAGGACAAGTTCGAGAACATGGGCGCGCAGATGCTGCGCGAGGTCGCCTCCAAGACCAACGACACCGCCGGTGACGGCACCACCACCGCGACCGTGCTGGCCCAGGCCATCGTGCGCGAGGGCGCCAAGGCGGTTGCCGCCGGCATGAACCCGATGGATCTCAAGCGCGGCATCGACATCGCGGTGGCCGCCGTGATCAAGGACATCGAGAAGCGCGCCAAGCCGGTCGCCTCGTCCTCCGAGGTCGCCCAGGTCGGCACCATCTCCGCCAATGGCGACGCCGCGATCGGCAAGATGATCGCCCAGGCGATGCAGAAGGTCGGCAACGAGGGCGTCATCACGGTCGAGGAGAACAAGTCGCTCGATACCGAGGTCGACATCGTCGAAGGCATGAAGTTCGACCGCGGCTATCTCTCGCCCTACTTCGTCACCAATGCCGAGAAGATGACCGCCGAGCTCGACGACGTCTACGTGCTCTTGCACGAGAAGAAGCTGTCGGGCCTGCAGGCCATGCTGCCGGTGCTCGAAGCCGTGGTGCAGTCGGGCCGCCCGCTGCTGATCATCGCCGAGGACGTCGAGGGCGAGGCGCTGGCGACCCTGGTCGTCAACCGCCTGCGCGGCGGCCTGAAGGTCGCCGCCGTCAAGGCGCCGGGCTTCGGTGATCGCCGCAAGGCGATGCTCGAGGACATCGCGATTCTGACCGGCGGTCAGCTGATCTCGGAAGACCTCGGCATGAAGCTCGAGAACGTCACGGTGAAGATGCTCGGCCGCGCCAAGAAGGTCGTGATCGACAAGGAGAACACCACGATCGTCAACGGCGCCGGCAAGAAGGCCGACATCGAGGCGCGCGTCGGCCAGATCAAGGCGCAGATCGAGGAGACCACCTCGGACTACGACCGCGAGAAGCTGCAGGAGCGTCTGGCCAAGCTCGCCGGCGGCGTCGCGGTGATCCGCGTCGGCGGCGCGACCGAGATCGAGGTCAAGGAGAAGAAGGACCGCGTCGAGGACGCCCTCAACGCGACCCGCGCTGCGGTGCAGGAAGGCATCGTCCCCGGCGGCGGCGTGGCGCTGCTGCGCGCCAAGAAGGCGGTCGGCCGCATCACCAACGCCAATTCGGACGTCCAGGCCGGCATCAACATCGTGCTGAAGGCGCTCGAGGCTCCGATTCGCCAGATCTCCGAGAACGCCGGCGTCGAAGGCTCGATCGTGGTCGGCAAGATCCTGGACGAGAAGTCCGAGACCTTCGGCTTCGACGCGCAGACCGAGGACTATGTCGACATGGTCGCCAAGGGCATCATCGACCCGGCCAAGGTCGTCCGCACGGCGCTGCAGGACGCCTCGTCGGTCGCAGGCCTCCTGGTCACCACCGAAGCCATGGTCGCCGAGCTGCCGAAGGACGCGGCTCCGGCGATGCCGGCCGGCGGCGGCATGGGTGGAATGGGCGGCATGGGCTTCTGAGCCCCCCTTGCATCACCGAGACGTTCAGGAAGGCCGCCTCCGGGCGGCCTTCTTTTTGGCCGAGTGTCCGCGCCCGGGGGTGCAGCGATCGCAAATCGGCGCTACAGCTTAAGGCCGATTCTGCCCCCACAAGGATTTTCAGATGCGCGCGATTTTGCTTGCGCTGGCCGTGATTGCAGCGGCCGCGCCGGAACTCGGTTGGGCCCAGAGCAAGAGCGGGACCAAGGCCCCCGCCAACGAGACTCGGTATTTCACTGCGATCGACGGCCTGATGGACGGCAATGCCGACGTGATCCTGAAGGAGACGCGCCAGGGCAAGACCGTCACCGCCGCCACGCTCGACGTCTGCTATCCCGTCGCAAAGAATTCGGATCGCAAGGACCGCTTCGTGGTCAGCCTCACCGTCAATGGCCAGACCTTGACCGGTGCGACCCAGAGCAACGGCGCCAAGGAGCCGGTCACGGTGAAGCTGAATCGCAAGCCGACCGGCGACACGTTCGAGTTCCGCGGACAGATCGCGATCGGCAAGACCGTCACCGAGGTGACGTCGACCGACAATTCCGACGTCAGCGAGAAAGAGTTCCAGGAGAGCCAGTCGAGCGACGACGGCATCAGCGCCCAGCCGAAGGACTTCACCGACGTCTCGCCCGAGGCGGTCTCGGTCCGGCTCAAGCTCGACGCGGTGACCGACTTCCTCAAGAGCCTGAAGGGCGAGAACGTCGAAGTTTCGCTGTCGAGCCTCATCGTGAGCTGCGACGCACTGCGCGCGGGCGAGCAGACCATCAGCATGACCGTCGACCCCGAACGAGCCGGCGCACTGATCGCGAAGGCGCGGACCATGAACGGCGTCGTCACCGCCGGCTGGACCGCCGGCACGGTCGAGATGGACCGCACCATCCGCTTTGCGGCGGCCGACTGGCGCGACGGTGACAAGATCAACAAGGACAAGCTGGCGGGCGCCATCTCCGACGTGCTGGCCAAGACCTACAATGCCAGGCCGACGAGTGCGGCGTGGAATCCGGTCAGCGGCAAGCTGAAGCTGACGTTGAAGCGGCCGAGCCAGCTGATGCCGGCGCTCGAGCTGACCGACGTCATCGAGGTCACCGGCCTCGTCTCGGCGGACAAGCCGGGCGGCGCGGACGCGCTGATGCTGTGGATCAGCAGCCCGACGACGACCACCGTCGATGAGGCATCGAGCGCCAAGCTGATCCTGTCGGACGAATCCTCGGGCGACGAGGAAAGCGATACCCGCGACGACGGCGGTGCCATCGACGAGCTGGCGAAGGCCTTCAAGGCCAAGCGCTGGGATGCGGACAACTCCGTCTGGAAGTAAGGCGACGGCAGGCGCCGCGATCTCAGATGCCACCCTCCCCTGGAGGGGGAGGGTCGATCGCACGCGAAGCGGGCGAGCGGGGTGGGGTGACGCCGCGGGCACCGGTGCACGTGGGGAGATCACCCCACCCCGCCTCCCATTCGCTGCGCTCATGAGAGGCGACCCTCCCCCTCCAGGGGAGGGTGACAGCGGGGCTGACCTCAAAGCTGCGTGCTGCGGAATCGCGAACGTGCATGAAGCAGGACCAGGTGCCGGACCATGACAGCGAGGTCCACATGCCGATATATCGATGTGACCAAGACTAGGACTTTCGATACGGCCGTCTCGGCTCAATTGGTGTTGAGCCGGAAGCGCAGCGTCTTCGGTCCGATGAAGATGATCAGGTCGCCCTGACGCTTCCAGTTCGTCGCCGCGCTCAGCGTCGCGATCAGCTCGTCATCGGCTTGCGCGCGTGCCGCCGGGCAGTTGCGGTCCTCGATCTTGCTGGCGATGAACACGATGGTGTTGCCGGCGACCGAGAACTGCCCCTTGCCGCCCTTGCACCAGAGCTCCAGCACGGTCTCGCCGTTGTCGCCGATGTCGAGATCCGGCACGCGCTTCGAGCCGGGCATTGGTAACGCATCGAGCGTCATCTCCATTCCGAAGGGAAACTCCTCCGCCGACGCGCCGGCAAGCGGCAGGCCCGACATCGACAACGCCATCATCGCCACGGCGCAGCCACGCTTCAACACTTGCATCGTTCCTCTTCAGAGCAATCACACGCAGGGCTGCGCCTTCCAGGCGACGACCGTGATCCCCGCCGCGCCACGGCTCCCGCACAAATGTGTTCCAAACATAGCAAACCCCGCGCCGCAGCTGCGGCGCGGGGCTTTTGTCGCTGCCGGTGTTGCTACTTCAGCACCATCGCCGTGAACGGATAGACGTAGGCCTGCAAGGTGACGAACAGGCCGACCAGACAGGCCAGCACGATCGAATGCAGGAAGACGTAGCGCAGGATCGAGCTCTCGTGGCCGTACCAGTTGGTGGCGGTCGAAGCGACCACGATCGACTGCGCATCGATCATCTTGCCCATGACACCACCGGATGAGTTGGCAGCCGCCATCAGGACAGGCGACAGGCCGAGCTGCTCGGAGGTGATCTTCTGCAGGTTTCCGAACAGCACGTTCGAGGCCGTATCCGATCCCGTCAGCGCCACGCCCAACCAGCCGAGCAAGGTGCCGAAGAACGGATAGAGCACGCCGGTCGCGGCGAAGGCGAGGCCGAGCGTTGCGTCGACGCCGGACAGCCGAGTCAGCGTGCCGATCGCCAGCATCGCCGAGATCGTGATCAGCGAGATCGCGCACAGACGGATGGTGCGGCCATATTCCGCGATCAGCTTGCCCGGTCCGACACCCATCAGGAAGCCGGAGATGATCGCGGCGATCAGCATGCCGGTGCCGGTGAAGGTCAGGTAGGTGAACGAGAACACCGCGCCTTCCGGTGTCGGCTTCGCGGCCACCGGCGGCATCTTGTTGATCAGCTTGTCGAGCTCGGGCACCGGATAGTTCCAGGTGAAGATCGAGTTCGCCCAGGCCTTGAAGGCGCCGTTGCCCCAGATCAGCATGATCACGCAGACGATGATCCAGGGCAGCAGCGCGCCCCAGAGCTCGGCTTGCGTCAGCGGCGTGCGGTCCAGCGGCTTCGCCGCCGTCATCGTGGCGGCCGATTCGTCACGCCCGCGCAACGCCGGCGACAGCCACAGCTGCCTCGGCTGCCAGACCTTCAGGAACAGGATCAGCGCGCCCATCGAGATCAGCGAGGCGCCGATGTCGACGATCCACGGATTGATGTAGTTGGAGATCAGGAATTGCGGGACCGCGAACGAGACGGCGGTGACCAGGATCGCCGGCCAGACGTCCTTCATGCCCTTCCAGCCCGCGAACGCCCAGATCACCCAGAACGGCACGATCAGCGAGAACACCGGCAGCTGCCGGCCGACCATTGCGCCCAGGATGTAGGGATCGAGACCGGTGACCGAGGCGAGGCCCTGGATCGGCGTGCCCAAGGCGCCATAGGCGACCGGGGCGGTGTTGGCGATCAGCGACAGGCCGGACGCCGCGAGCGGCGAGAAGCCGAGGCCGATCAGCACGGCACCGGTGATCGCCACCGGTGTGCCGAAGCCCGACGCGCCCTCGAAGAACGCGCCAAAGGAGAAGGCGACCAGCAGCAGCTGCAGCCGCCGGTCTTCCGTGACGCCGCCGATGGCGCGCTTGAGCAACTCGAAGCGGCCGGTCGAGACCGTGACCTGGTAGAGGAAGATGACGTTCAGGACGATCCAGCCGATCGGAAAGAAGCCGGTGATGACGCCCAGAAACGTCGCGCGCAGCGACATGTTGGCCGGCATCGTGAACACGAAGATCGTGATCAGGTTGGTCAGGATCACGGCGATGATCGCCGCGATGTGTGCCTTCACCTTGCCGCTGGCGATCAGCACCAGCAGCGTCACCACTGGGACGGCGGCGGCCAGCGTCGACAGCGCCGGGCTCCCCATCGGGTCGTAGATTTGATTCCACATCGTGACTTCTCCCCCCACGTTCTTGTTGTTGGACCCGGTCCGGCGGGACGGATCAGGTCTCCTCGCCCAGGCCCCCAAGCCCGGCAAAGGTCGGAAAAGGAGATCACAAAACCGGCAACGCCCAACTCTGCTCAAATTCTCGCGAAATCTGGCGGCGGTCGCAGTCCCTCTCCCCTGCCCCATGCTACGGTTTGTCACACGCGACCGACAAGCCGGCGGTCACCCGCCACATTACGACTTTAGTCTATACAGGCGGCAATCACTGCGATTTTCTCGTTTTTCGTCAGCCCGTTAAGACCTTTTCTCAGGAGCAGCCCCTCTGTGAACAATCTGCGCTCGACCGTCGCCACCGTCTGGCGGATCGCCATTCCCTACTTCCGCTCCGAGGACAAGGTCGCCGGCCGCAGCCTGCTCGCCGCCGTGATCACCATCGAGCTGTCGCTGGTTGCGATCCAGGTTCTGGTGAACCAGTGGCAGAGCCGGTTCTTCAACGCGCTGCAGCAATACGACTGGAACAGCTTCATCTGGGAGCTCGGCGTGTTCGTCGTGCTGGCCACCGTCTTCATCATTCTGGCCGTGTACCAGCTCTATCTCAATCAGTGGCTGCAGATCCGCTGGCGGCGGTGGATGACCGAGGCCTACCTCAAGCGCTGGCTCGGCGAGGCCAACCACTATCGCATGCAGCTCAAGGGAGACGCGGCAGACAACCCTGACCAGCGCGTCGCCGAAGATGTGAAGCAGTTCATCGAGCAAACGCTCACGATCACGATCGGCCTGCTGAGCTCGATCGTGACGCTGGCCTCGTTCGTCGTGGTTCTCTGGGGCCTGTCGGAAGAGGCTCCGTTGACGCTGTTCGGTACGGAGTATCGGATACCCGGCTATCTGGTCTGGGGAGCCCTGTTGTACTCGATCTTCGGCACGGCACTAACGCATTGGATCGGCTGGCCGCTTGTCAATCTGAATTTCGAGCAGCAGCGCTATGAAGCCGATTTCCGCTTCAACTTGGTGCGGGTACGCGAGAGCTCGGAGCAGATCGCGCTGTTGCGCGGCGAAGCCGTCGAGCAGGGCCAGTTGGCGAGCCGGTTCGGTCGCGTGGTCCAGAATTGGTATCAGATCATGAGCCGGACCAAACGGCTGACGGCCTTCACCGCCGGCTATTCGCAGGCGGCCACGATCTTTCCCTACGTGCTGGTCGCGCCGGCCTATTTCGCCAAGAAGGTTCAGCTAGGCGGCGTGATGCAGACACTGTCGGCATTCTCGCAGGTGCAGGGCGCGCTGTCGTTCTTCGTGTCGGCCTATCGTACACTGGCTGACTGGCGCTCGACCGTCGCCCGTCTCGACGGCTTCGACATGTCGATCGAGAGCGCCGCCAAGCTCTCGGGCGAGCCGCAGACGATCGATGTCGTCAACCACGCGGACGACAGCATCGACCTCGCCCAGCTGCTGCTGAAGCTGCCGAACGGGCTGCCGCTGATCGCGGCCGACGGTTTCAGCCTCAAGAGCAGCGAACGCACGCTGCTGACCGGGCCGTCGGGCGCCGGCAAGTCGACGCTGTTCCGCGCCATCGCCGGGGTCTGGCCGTTCGGCAGCGGTGCGATCAGCGTGCCCGCGCATGCCAAGCTGATGATGCTGCCGCAGCGGCCCTACTTCCCGATCGGCCCGCTCAAGGCCGCGATCGTCTATCCGGCAGCGGCCGACGCGTTCAGCATCGACCTGGTCAAGGAGGCGCTCGTCGCTGTGGGCCTGCCGCAGCTCGCCGACCGGCTCGACGAGGACGCACACTGGAACCGGATGCTGTCGCTGGGCGAGCAGCAGCGACTCGGCATCGCCCGCGCCCTGCTGCATCAGCCGCAATATCTCTTCCTCGACGAGGCCACGGCGTCGCTGGACGAGCCGAGCGAAGCCCGGCTGTATCGGATCATCGCCGAGCGGCTGCCGCAGACCACAGTCGTCTCGATCGGGCACCGCTCGACCCTGCACGATCTCCATGATCGAAGGGTCGAGCTGATTCGGGATGGCGACCGGTTCTCGCTGCGGCCGGCGGGACAGGCTGCCGACGCGACCGCGGGTGGCGGCAACTGAAGCGAACGCTGCGGACCTCATGGATGAAGACGCGCTGCACAGCGGCGCGTCTCCAACAGCAAGGGGTCTGAGAGATCCGCCCCGAACCCAGCCCATTGTCCCGAGGGCGCCGCCAGGGATCTCATCGCGCCCCTGCGCCCCATGAGAAGTCCAATTGCCCGGGCGGCGTCCGAGCCATCGCGATCCAGAAGATGGCGATCCAGAAGATGGCGTTCCAGAAGGACGGCAAGACGCCCGAGCGACCACGGCGAGCTGCTGTCACCAAAGCAGAAGGGCGGCAGATTGCTCTGCCGCCCTCGTCAGGAATTTCGATCCGCCTTGGGACGATTACTTCAGGTTGGTCATCGCCGTCAGGTCGACCGAGAGCTTGGCGATGCCGGTCGCACCGCACCACTTCGAGCCCAGGCCACCCGGGTTGATCGCGGTGACGTTGGTGGTGCCGCTGGCGGTGAAGTCGCCAGTGAAGGCGTTGCAATTGCCCTTCGACAGGTTGGTGTCGGAGTAGCGCAGATCCAGCGTGAACACCTTGTAGGTGAAGCCGACGCCAACGTTCCAGGTGTTGTAGTCGGCGTAGTGGATGCCGTTCGGGAAGGCCGCGGTGCCGTAGAAGCTGTCGGTGGTACCGAACCACTGGCGACCGAACTCACCCGAGACGTACATGCCGACGCCGCTCGATCCAAACAGGGTGCTCGGAGCGGTATACTTGCCGGTGACCGAGGCGTAGTTGCCCCAGGCGCCGGAGTTCAGGAAGCTCGGGGTATAGAATTCGGTGACGCCGAACGACCAGTTGTCGTTCACCGTATAGGTGCCCTTGCCGTAGACCTCGAAGAAGCTGACGTCCTTCTTCATGGTGTTGAAGTTCGTCAAGGTGTTGGCCTGGCACTCGGCGCTCAGCGCGCGGCCGGCGAAGTCCGTCGTGGCGCCGCCGCCGTAATAGCAGGTGCCGCCCGGATACAGGTAGCCCCAGACGCCGATGTCGAAGGCGAAGGCGCCGAAGGTCGGGCGGATACCGCCGTAGATGTCGATCTCGGCCGCAGCCCGGTTCGGGAAGGAGATGCTCTCGCCAGCAACGCCGACGTAGAACTGCAGGTCCTTGTTGACGTTGAAGCGCGGCTCGAAATAGGCGGCGACCGACGGCTTGTGGTTCGACTGGGTGATGCCGCGGAAGACGTAGTCGTTCATGATCGCCGCGCCGAACGCGATATCCCATGGTTCAAACGCCACCGGAGGCGGAGCCTTATAGGCCTTGACCGCCATGTCCGCCGCCGAAGCCGATCCCGAAACCATTGCCAGCGCCGTTGCCAGCAAAGCCCACTTTTTCATGACGATCCCCATCACCCTATTTTCGAAAAAGCCTGCCCCACATTGGCCCCCCAGGGCGCAAACAAGACCGGCTGCGTCATCCAGACGCAATTTGTGCCAGGGTCTCGCCGCAGGTGAAGCAAAAAAGCGCGGCATCTGCCGCCTTTTTGGGCGTTTCGACAATTCCACGGCAGGTAGTCAGCGCGTGTTGCATTTGAACAACAAATCTCCGTGTTCTAGAGCAGCCCAGGACGCACATTCGGGTGTGCCGGCACGCTGACTCGTCGTGCCGCAAGCGAAATGCCGCAGCGCATCGGGATCGGATTCGCCCGGCCGTAGATCTGCGGGGGCGACGCTGGCGACGAGCAGATCGACAAAACGGCCAGCCAAAACAGAGCCAACAGACGGTGGCAACAACAAACGAGAAGGCCGCAGCGTTGCCGCCGCGGCCTCCCGATGTGAATTCGTTCGGTGGTGAGAACGATCCGATCCGGAAAGATCAGCTCCCGGAGGCAGTCCCCTCTCCGTCCTCGTGCGCCTCAGGTGCCACGCTCGGCATCGCCCAACTGGTTTCGGCAGCCGATTCGGTTGCGCTCACTTCGGGGGTTTCGACCAGAGGAGCCATCTTGGGAGCCCGCTTCTTGGCGGCCTTCTTCTTCGGCGCAGCGGGAGCCTTCGCGGCCGACGTCTTGGCCTTCTTGGCGGGAGCCTTCTTCGCAGCAGCCTTCTTGGCAGGAACCTTGGCCGGGCTCTTGGCCGCCTTCTTCGCCGCGGCCTTCACGGTCTTCTTCGCCTTCTTGGCCGGCGCCTTTGCAGCCTTCTTGGAAGCCTTTTTCGCGGACTTCTTGGCAGCCTTCTTGGCGGACTTCTTCGTCGCCTTCTTGGCTGTCTTGGCCTGCGCCATCAGCTTCTTCTTCTCTTTCTTGTCCTTCTTCGCCTTCTTGTCCTTCGCCATCAGAATCCCTCCAGTTGCCGCCGATCGATCAACTCATCCGGCGGGACGGGCCGGCAGTCAGCACGCGCCCGTCCGTCAAATCATTCCTGGTCGCGGACCGCCCGTCGCCCAGTCGAGAAGCTCAACGGTGTGCACGACGGGAACGGTGGTGCCGCTGGCAATCTGCATCATGCAGCCGATATTGCCTGCCGCGATCACATTCGGCTTGACGGTCGCGATGTTGGCGACCTTGCGATCGCGCAGCTTCATCGCGATGTCAGGCTGGAGAATGTTGTAGGTCCCCGCCGAACCGCAACACAAATGACTCTCCGGTATATCTTTCACCACGAATCCGCACTTGGAAAGCAATTCTTTCGGAATGCTCGTGATTTTCTGCCCATGTTGCAGCGAGCAGGCGGAGTGATAGGCCACGACGAGGTCGTCGTGCCGAGATGCGGAGACCAGATCGAGACCTGCGAGATACTCGCTGATGTCCTTCGCCATGGCCGACACGGCCGCAGCGGGCGCTGCATATTGCGGGTCCTCGCGCAGCATGTGTCCGTAGTCCTTGATGACGGTGCCGCAGCCCGAGGTCGTCACCAGGATGGCGTCGAGACCGCCACGCTTTGCCTCGGCAGCCCACACCCCGACATTGGCGCGGGCGCGCGCCAGCGCGTCGGCGTCCTGCCCCATGTGATGGGTCAGCGCACCGCAGCATTGCTCGTCCCTGACCAGCACGACCTCGACGCCGTGCCGCGTCAGGACGCTGATCGCAGCCTGGTTGATGCGGGGCGCGAGCGCCGCCTGCGCGCAGCCCTGCAGCAGCGCGACGCGGCCGCGACGCTCGCCCTGCGCGGCAAACACGCTGCCGCCCGCGGGCCCCGGCGGCGGCAGCGCCGCGGCCGGCGCCAGATCGAGCATCGCCCTGACGCGCCGCAGCAGGCTCGGCACAGGTCCCTGCGTCGCGGAGGATGCCGGCAGCAGCGCCTTGAACGGCCGGCCGAGCCGCGCCAGGGTCATCGCGAGCCGAAACTCGCGCGGCCGCGGCAGCACATAGGCGAGCACGGCGCGCAGCAGCCGGTCCGTCAGCGGGCGCTGGTAGCTCTGCTCGATTCGCCCCCGCGCCTGGTCGACGAGGTGCATGTAGTGGACGCCGGACGGGCAGGTCGTCATGCAGGCCAGGCACGACAGGCAGCGGTCGATGTGCTTGACCACGTCGGCGGTCGGGGCCTGGTCCTTCTCGAGCATCTGCTTGATCAGGTAGATCCGGCCGCGCGGGCTGTCGAGCTCGTCGCCGAGCAGCACGTAGGTCGGACAGGTCGCGGTGCAGAAGCCGCAATGCACGCAGGCGCGCAGGATCTTGTCGGCGACCGCGATGTCGGGATCGGCGAGCTGCGCCAAGGTGAACTCGGTCTTCATGACGCAACGCTCCGCCTGATACGGCCGCGGTTGAGAATGGTCTTGGGATCGAAGGAGACGCGAACCCGCTCCTCCAGCGCGGCGACACCCGGCGGCTGCGGCTGGAAGACGTCGACCGCCAGACGCATCTCGTCCCACGCGCGGAGCAGGGTGGCGTGGCCGCCAACGGCCTCGGCCTGCTTGCGCACCAGCCCCGCGGACGCATCGGGCTGCGGCGGCAGCGCCGCCCAGATCAGCCCCCCGCCCCAGTCATAGATCACCTCGCCGCCGGTCTGGCGCGTCAAGGCCTGCCCGATGACGCCGCCGGATACGGGCGGACAGACGATCCGCCAGACCGGCCAGGCGCCGAGCGGCCCGTTGGCCGCGAACGGCAGCACGTCGCGCACGGCGCTCCAGACATCGGCGGAGGCGTCGTCCGCGATGATCTCGGCCGCACCGAAGGTCGCGAGCTGCTTGGCGAGCGACGCCGCCCGATGCGCCGCGGACGCCGTGATGCCCTCGAGCCTGATCACCGTGACCGCCTCGCGCGGCGAGCCGATCGGGCTCAGCCCATCGACCTCCGGCCGCAAGGTCGAAGCCGGCAGATGGGCGGCGCCCGACACGTCGAACGGCGACCCCAGCGCCGCGGTCATGGCGCGGTTGGCCTTGAGGTCGTCGAGCCCGCGCAGCACCAGGGTGCGCTCGGATTCCGGCCGCGGCATCACCTTCAGCGTCGCCTCGGTCATGACCGCGAGCGTGCCCCAGGAGCCCGCCAGCAGCTTGCAGAGATCATAGCCGGTGACGTTCTTGACGACCTTGCCGCCGGTCTTGAAGCTCTCGCCGAAGCCGGAGACCGCGTGGGCGCCGAGCAGATGGTCGCGCGCCCCGCCGGCGCGGATGCGCCGCGGACCGGCCAACCCGGCCGCGATCATGCCGCCGAGCGTGCCGCGGCCACTTGTTCCGAGCAGCGGCCCCGTATCCATCGGCTCGAACGCGAATTGCTGGCTCTTCGAATCGATCAGCGACAAGAGGTCGGCGAGCGGCGCCCCGGCCTGCGCGGTGATGATGAGCTCGTTGGGCTCGTAGCCGACGACGGCGCTCAGGGCCGACAGGTCGAGCACGGCGTTGGTGGTCGTGATCTGCCCGATCTGGCGCTTCGAGCCATGGCCGATGACGTCGAGCGGCTGCTCGCTGGCGATCGCGGCGCGAACCACCTCCTCCACGTCGGCTGCGTTGCGTACTTTGAGGGCGTCCACCGCTGCTCGCCTTGCTTGTTGATGATGACAGGCGGCCCAGCGCGACGCGCGGCCACCAGCGTTGGAATCCTTCTAGAGCATGATCTGCGAAAAGGGCAGCCCGGTCCGGCGAAAAGATCGTGCATGGACAAGGAGATGGGAGGGGCGGACGGGCGCAGATGGCGGAACGTTCGGGCGGGTCTCGGCCGAGTGCAGTTCCCTTGTCGTGGAGAGGCCGGTAGGCTTAGCGCCGAAGCGCTCGCATAGCCCCGTAGGAGCGGGTTAGCCGCCGATTTTTTGAGGCCCATGGCGGATGACGCGTTCGGCTATCCGCCCTCATCCCTTGATCGCAACGTCAACATTTTGTATATACAGAATCCGCATGAAAATTGTTTGGGATGAGCCGAAACGCCTAGCGAACATAGCCAAGCACCGCTTGGATTTCGCCGCATTGACCGAGGACTTCTTTGCGAACGCCCTGGTGCTTTCCGCCAAGAGCGGTCGCTACCGAGCGATCGGAGTGGACGCAAACGGCGTGATCTCTGTCGTATTCGCCGTACTTGGCCTCGAAGGAATTTCGGTGATTTCGATGCGCCCGGCCTCCAAGAACGAAAGAAAGCTGTTCAATGCCACCAGCTAAGACGAAGCGCGCCTACTCGAAGGCTGACATGAAAGCTGTCTCGGACAATCCGGAATGGACCGAGAAGGATTTCGCCAGGGCCAAGCCATTTTCTGAGGTCTTGTCCGAGATTGCGAAAACAATCGCCCGGCGAGGTCCACAAAAGGAGCCGACAAAGATCCCGGTGAGTATCCGCTTGAGCCCCGTCGTCGTGAAGTATTTCAAATCAAAGGGACCGGGCTGGCAGACAAAAATAGATGACGCCCTGGTTGAGATCGTCACCAAGAAGCCCACGAACAAGCGCAAGGCAGCGAAGAAGTCACCCCGCCAGGCAGCGTGAACAGTCCGTACGACGGGTTCGCGAAGCGTCACCCGCCGACTTTGCGAGACCATGGCGGATGACGCCTTCGGCTCATCCGCCTTACGCCCTCTTATGCGCATCCATCCTTCGTCCGCCATCGAAGGATCGAGTGCAGGAACTGGGGTATCGTTGCCCTTGCAGCACTTCAACGAAAGGACTGATCACGATGACCGGATATGCCATCGAGACGAAAACCGTGAACGAGGCCGTCAGCGGCGGCGGCCTGCTGGTGGTGGCGCAATGGGAGGCCAGGGCCGGCGAAGCCGACCGCGTCGCCGAGATCCTGTCGCGCTTCCTGCCCAAAGCGCAGCGCGAGCCCGGCGCCGAGTTGTTCCTGATCTCCCGCGCCAAGGACAACCCGGCGCAGTTCCTGTTCTACGAGCTGTTCCGCGACGAAGCGGCCTTCAAGGCCCACCAGGAGAGCGACCACTTCAAGACCTATATCGCCGGCCAGGCCTTGCCGCTGCTGGCCCGGCGCGAGCGGATGCAGTACGGGTTGATTTAGGGCGTGAGCCCATCGAGATCGGGTTCGGTGGATAGCGGTCTGTCCGTTTCTTGCTATTGGAAGGGACAGGCCGCGTCAGAGGACGCTATTCGCAGAGAGCGAGTACGGTTTTCACTATCTTCGTCACGCTCCAGCTTGCTTCTTCGCAAATTTTTTGGGGCTATCCTCTTTTTTGGCGAGCAACGGCACCCCGCACCACGCATTGATGCCGACACATCGAACTTCAACAGCATTGCCGTCAATCTCAACCAAAGTGCTAGCTATTCCCGAAAGCCAATCGATAAGCGCTTCGAACGTAAGCGGTTTGCGCGTCGCTGGATCGAGCCACTTGCGATCCCGGTGATGCGTGACGACAAGAACGCCGTGACGGCGGGTCTCAGGCTTGAGGTAATCCACTGCAAGCTGAGTTCGGAGCGCATCTTCGAGTTGACTGGCTGTCCAGAGCTTTCCTCCATGCTTGACTTCGATCGCGACCTCACATTGAGAGGTCGTAGAGGCAACAATGATATCAGGCCTGTCGCGCTTAGCGACTTCAGCTTCGCGATAGGCATGGTATCGCCCCAGAGATCGCAATTGCAGTTGCTCGGTGAGCCATTGCTGAACCTCTTCCTCGTCTTTTGCTCGCTCTAACAATTGGCGCGACGTTGAATCGCCCTTTGAAAATTTCAGGACAATGTCGCGTAGGACACCTAGGACTAATCTAAGTAAATCATCTCCGGTCTTTACGGGTGCGATGCGCTTGTCTCCAAACGCCACAACTTCGGTAGCAGTCCATGCTGGGTGTTCAGCATCACGCTCGGCCTTACCGCGAGCTAGTTCACGAAACCTTTCCGATCTGATTGCGAAATTAGGGTCCTGAGCTATCCGTAACATCGCGCGATAGGCATCAGCGCCTGGGCGATCCAACAAAGCCGACAAAATCGTATTCCGCGCGCTTTGTGCATGGTCTCTCGCATTGGGAGAATAAGAGCCTTCGTGTACAACGTCATGTTCCGCTCGGATATGCGAATACGCCGCCCGCAAAAGCTTTTCGAGCGTGGCAACCGAAGCCCTTGAAAGCGCACCGCCAACAAGTGAGTCGTGCCTATCGAACAGCTTTCCAAGCGTATACTCGGCACGAGCCCGACGATCGTTGGGCGCCGGACTATCAAGCCACGCGACAAGATCGTTTGCTCCGCTGTCGGGATCTACCAATAAAAGCAGGGCAAGATAATTTAAGGCAAAGTCGTTCGCGCACGCCGCAACATGACGCGTAAACCTACGTCGCGCAACACGCAGGATTCGCTGTTTGTCGGCTTCGACAAACTGAAAATTGCGCACAATGCGACTGGATTGCGCAAGTGCTTCAATACTAGGAGCTTCCGTCTTTAAAAACTGATCGAGGAGCATCCCTTGTATCGGCTGTTGTAAGGATGTTGCCGGAGCTCCGTATCTCGAAAGAAAATCGGTGCCCCCATTAGCCGCAGCCGACCACTCCAAGGCGATTTCCTGCTCCAAAACCGGCAAGACTATATTCGGATGAGCCATCGCCAAAGCGTCAATCCAATCGGGATACCCTTGGCCGGACTCGCATCCGTGCCTTGCGGCGCGCAGGGCTTCGTCATCGGTCAGGCGATTGACCCATTCTACGTCTTCCGCAGCCTCGATGCCGACACCAGTGAACGCCAACACAGTAATATATTTCGTCGTTATGCCACTATCAGGTGTGCGTTTCGGACGCTCCGGACTGATGTTCCGCCAAGCCATCTTCATTCCGTCTCGATAAGCTTGAGCGACTTCCCGCCCAAATCCCTCTTTGAGAAGACGCCACTGACGTCCAGCCGCTGGCTCAGCACCTTGGGTCCGCGCCTGTAGCCACCGCGTAAGGTCCCATAAACGATGAATCCCGGCCTGCCATGATGTAAGGTTCTTGGGATCGGAAAGCAGGCTCGGATTGTCTCGAAGCTGATCTTTGAACCTCACCCAAGAGGCCTTATCCTCAGCGGTCTGCCGGTCACATTTCCTTTGCCGCGCTTTGGCCTCACGTTTCCAGCTAACTTCTTCCGGATCTTCAGCGGGTGGGTTCAAATAACCTTCTAAATCTTCCAAAAGGACTGATGATGCTGCGACGATATTGCGGAGATTTTCGGCTTCGGACTGCAGCTTTGCCCCTCTTGTGAGGACATGGATAATTGCACTGAAAATGACGCGCTTGTCGTCCTCCATAAATCGGGTCGACAATTCGGAATAGAGGGCGGGAAGATCAACTTGGGTAAACTCCCATAGAATCTGCCCTAACCCGAGACCGACTTGCCAGTATCTAAGCGGTTTACGCTCGATCCGCGAATTCGCACGCTGTTCCTCTAGATCGGAACAGAAGAGCGTAAGATTTAGCTTCGAACGCTTTTGCACGAGTTCGCGAAGGTTCGGCGCATCGTCGTCGCCTATATGTGAGCGGGAATCACATCGCTCAACAGCCATCAGTAGTTTAACTAGGCCAGGCGGCGGAGCGGTATCGCCTAGGATTGCGATTTCACGTGCGGCTAGCACGTCCAAATGCCTCGCAAGCTCGTAGTGACGCTTTGAGATGCGACAATGGGAGTCAGCGAATGGAGGCTGGAGACAAAGCTCGCCTAACCCGAAAGCAAGTGCAGAGCGTTCCGCCTTGTTGGGCGCAGCGTTGTAGAGTTGCTGGACGTTGTGCGCGAATCCGTCAGCTGTGGAACGGCCAGCGGGCTTTGATAAGTCGATAAGCCGTAGCAGATCCTCTAAGCTCAAATTGCGCGGATAGAGAACTTGAGCGAATGCCGAGGCGAGAGTTGCGCTGGCATTCGCACACGACTTCATCAGTTCGCGACTGGCTGTAGCGAGCGCTTCTTGCTCCCCACATGCTTCAAGAGCCTGAAGAGCGACGATCCGATGATAATCGGGAGCAGTGTTATCAAGCGCCACCACACGGGAAATATTGGCGCAGCCCCTTATGCTTCCGTCGCGAATGAGACGCAGCATGTCAAAGCGAAACTCTACCCGGTCATTTGCCTTCCAAACGGCTGCAACGGTATCTGCGAGATCTTGATGAGAGAACGACCATAAGGCACGCCAATCCAAACTGTCGTCCGCGATCTCCGCTGCTTTATGCTTCGCAGCGTAGACCGTCAAAATTCGCTTGCGAGCATCGAGGGATAACGAGCCGGGGTCGCCGTGCCGCAGAAGTACCAGCGGTTCACGTCGAATAATTTCGTCGCGAATACTCGGGTGCCAAAGTGAAAGCCACGCTGCTGCTGGACGTAGCGACGGAACGACAGTCTCGACCCCATATCGATCCACGAAGAGGATCTGCCATATCTCAGATATCGGGCATTTTGCGGAGATGAGGCGGTCCAGCCATTTTGCCGTAAGATATTCTTGGGTGGAGCGATGGTGAAAGCGAATTCGGCCATAGGTGGCTGGCGCAAACACCCCTCGGCGAAGGATCGCATTGCATTGTGCTTCGTTCCAATCGTTCAAGATCAGCAAAGCATCCAGCGCTCCGATGGCCAAGCTCGGATCAGGATCGTGATTCGGCGCTCGCAGCGTGAAGGATTTACCGAATGTCAAAGCTGCTGCGAGACGTGCTGCTCCCTCTCGGCTCTTCGCAAGTGACAAGGTTTCGTTGTCGGCCCGGTGCGTGTCGCGTTCTCGCAGTTTGCGGGTAATCCCGTGCTCCGCCATTTCGGCGAAGGAACCGAACTGCTTATGTGTCTTCCAGTATTCCGCGAGGTCGAGAAGATCGCCCGGTCGTTCCGCGAAAGCTTCGAGCCCATTGCGGTCTATCCCGGCGATGAACGCGTCAAGATTGGTGGCTCCGGCTTTCTTAGCGAGGGCGCGATATTGTTCAGCCGAAAGCGGGACCAGTTGAACGACGAGCAATTCATTTGGTGTCTTCTCGGCTCCTTTTTTCCGGGTCGATGTTTGCTTTTTGTCGAATAGCGGATCGAGAAGCGCGCTTTCATCACCCTCGGTCAGGGAATTTGCAGTTTCAAAAGCCGGGAGCCACTGGCCGATGGTTTCGCGGTCTTCGAGACCTTTCCAGTCGGTCACGCGACAGGAGATTAACACTCTAGCGCGTTCAACACCCGCACCCACTTCGCGCGCAAATCGCTTTAGAGCGCCTGCGAAGTTTTTCCTGTTCAGGCGCGCCTCGTCAATAGAATCAAAGAAGAACCAAGCCTCATCTGTACTGTTTGACCAGCGTTCGAATTGTCTGGCTGCATTCGCATCGAGTGCGGATTCGAACCCCTGGTCGGCAAGTTCTTCGATTGGCAGGTAGAACGCTGCTTTGCCTTCCTCGGTCAATCGCTCGACTTGATGTTTGAACTCCTCGGACTTTCCACTTGATGCCTCAGCCAAAAGCACCACGCGGCGGTGCTCGCGTAGATCTTTCCAATCAAGCCAGCCGCCCACCTTCCGCCCCCAAACAGGGCCGATGTCCAAACTCGGTTCGCTATCCTTGCTAAGAGGAACGAAGGAACGATTGAGTTCAACGAAAGCCATTTTGGGAGCACAAGAAAAAGAGCGGGGGACCTCGATATGAACCAACAACCACAACGATTTCAAGCCGAAGCTCGAATCACGGTCAGACAACCTTAGAGATAGTCACATCATAAATCTTATGATGGGTCTCTCGCAGCACAATGCGGCCGGCCACGACGTATAACGCATTGCGTAGGGAGTACTGATTGGGCCAACTTAAAGGGTGGCGACGCGATTCTTCCAACCAGTCGAACTTTTTTCTTTCGCTTTTACAGAAATTATGTCATACTTCGCCCATCCCGCCTCACCGAGAGGGGCGTACGCGCGGTCGTCACGATATGCGAGGCGGGGATGCGGTGGCCGTGTCGGGTCGCAGCGTGATCTGATCATGCCGACGAACGACGTCGATGCGGACGTGAAATCGTGTGGTCCTGGCCTCCCGGTGCTGAGGCCAAGCGGGCGATGCCCTTTGCGGGGCGCGCAGGCGACGGGGACAATCAAGCCGGCCCCCGAGGAGATCACGTATAAGCGTTAAGACCGCCGCGCAGGGAATGCCGGTTGATCGGCTGAACCTGTGGTACCTGCCGCCTGCATTTTTTTCGCAGGCGGGCCATGGGTGAGGCCTTCACCCGGCATTCCCTGCGCCCTCTCGTTTGTTTTGGAGGGCGGACGATCGCACGATCCGGGCGTCATGCGCCGCGGGGATGCGAAGTCATGTCCGATATTGTCTGGGATATGGACCTCACGCCGTCGGCATGGCTGGACGGGCCTCATGGTTCGAGACGGCGCTGCGCGCCTCCTCACCATGAGGGTTCAGCTCCGAGAGCGGCGCGGCACATGGACCGTCAGCAGCGTGGTCATGGAGAGAGCGAGAGTGCTCGATCGATCTACACGGTACGTGTTCTGGGCACGACTTCCGCTCCTCACCCTGAGGAGCCCGCCGCAGGCGGGCGTCTCGAAGGGCGAGGCCCGACTGCGGCCTCATGGTTCGAGACGGCGCTATCGCGCCTCCTCACCATGAGGGTCTCCAGCATTTGCGGGACGTGAGATCGAGCAGACACCAAACGATGCTGCCCTGCTCTCACGCGCGCTTTTCAGAACCGCGGCAGATCCGGAAACGCCAGCTTGCCGCCATGGACATGCATGCGCCCAAGCTCGGCGCAGCGATGCAAGGTCGGGAACACCTTGCCGGGATTGAGCAGGCCCTGGCTGTCGAAGGCGCATTTGACGCGCTGCTGCTGGTTGAGGTCGATCTCGGAAAACATCTCCGGCATCAGGTCGCGCTTCTCGATTCCCACACCATGCTCGCCGGTCAGGACACCGCCGAGCTCGACGCAGCAGCGCAGGATGTCGGCGCCGAACGCCTCCGCCCGCTCCATCTCGCCCGGCTTGTTGGCGTCGTACAGGATCAGCGGATGAAGGTTGCCGTCGCCGGCATGGAACACGTTGGCGCAGCCGAGCTGGTATTTTTCCGACAGCTCGCGGATGCGCGCGAGCGCCTTCGGCAGCGCGCCGCGCGGGATGGTGCCGTCCATGCAGAGATAGTCCGGCGAGATGCGCCCGACGGCGGGGAATGCCGCCTTGCGGCCGGCCCAGAACAGGTTGCGCTCGGCCTCGGAGGTCGAGATCCGGCAGGTGGTCGAGCCGCAGGCGTTGGCAATCGTTTCGACACGGCCGATCAGCTCGTCGACCTCGACGCCGGGACCGTCGAGCTCGATGATCAGGAGCGCCTCGACGTCGAGCGGATAGCCGGCATGGACGAAGGCCTCGGCGGCGTGGATCGCCGGCTTGTCCATCATCTCCATGCCGCCGGGAATGATGCCGGCGCCGATGATGCGGGCGACGCATTCGCCGGCGGCCTCGACCTCGGCGAACCCGACCATCAGCGCGCGCGCCGTCTCCGGCTTCTGCAGGATGCGCACCGTCACCTCGGTGACCACGCCGAGCAGGCCCTCGGAGCCGGTGATCAGCCCCATCAGGTCGTAGCCGGCGTTCTCGGCGCATTTGCCGCCGATGCGCAGCACCTCGCCGGTCATCAGCACGATCTCGCAGCCGAGCACGTTGTTGGTGGTCATGCCGTATTTCAGGCAGTGCACGCCGCCGGAATTCTCCGCGACATTGCCGCCGATCGAGCAGGCGATCTGCGAGGACGGATCGGGTGCATAGTAGAAGCCGGCATGCGCAACCGCCTGGCTGATGGCGAGATTGGTCACGCCGGGCTCGGTGACGACGACGCGGTTGTCGAAGTCGATGTCGCGGATGCGCTTGAACTTGCCGAGCCCGAGCAGCACGCCATCGGCCAGCGGCAGCGCGCCGCCGGACAGCGACGTCCCCGAGCCCCGCGGAACCACCTTGATGCCCTGCTCGTGGCAATATTTCAGGACCTTCGACACCTGCGCAGTGGTCTCCGGCAGCACCACGACCATCGGCGGCTGGCGGTAGGCCATCAACCCATCGGACTCGTAAGGGAGCATCTCGGCGGCGCTGTCGATGACGCCTTCGCCCGGCACGATTGCGCGCAGTGCAGCAACGATCTCGTCGCGGCGCGCCAGCACCGCCCGATCAGCTTCCGGCATCATGATCGCCATCGCGTTCCTCCGGCCCTCGATTTGCCCTGGCATATCAATCACAACGGAAACGGTTTGGATAGGCAGCGGATCAGCATCGGAGTTTGCGGCAGAGCAACAAACTCCGCCATTATGCTGATTTGCCTCAGCGCTTCCCCGCTTGTGCGTCGCTTGAGGCCATGCCACAACCTGCGCGCAAACTCGTCTCGTAACCCACAGAGCCTGATCCATGAAGAAAATGACTTTGAGCGCGCTCGTCATCCTCGCCTCGTCGTCGCTGGCGTCTGCCGCGCTGGCGCAGGATGCGGCCGCCGGCAAGACGTCCTTCAACAAGTGCCTGCCCTGCCACGCGATCGGCGAAGGCGCGAAGAACAAGGTCGGTCCGGAACTCAACGGCCTCGATGGACGCAAGTCGGGCAGCGCGCCGGACTACAATTATTCGGAAGCCAACAAGAACTCGGGCATCACCTGGAACGAGGCGGTCTTCAAGGAATACATCAAGGACCCGAAGGCCAAGATCCCCGGCACCAAGATGACCTTCGCGGGCATCAAGAACGAGACCGAGATCAACAATCTCTGGGCCTATGTCGCGTCGTTCGACAAGGACGGCAAGCAGAAGCAGTAAGCGGTCGGCCGCGGCCCTCCGCTCGAGACCTGGAGGCCCCGGCAGACGCCGGGGCCTTTCCATCATCAGGGCGCCGCTTCGACGGCTGTGAGCGCGCTGACCATCCGATCGACCTCGCCCACCACGAGCTCCGGCACCGCATTCTGGACCATGTGCCCGAGGTCGGGCACGACGATCAGGCGCGCCTGGGGCAAGACCCGCGCGAGCGGCCGGGAATGGATCTCGGTATAGACCGTCCTGTCGGCATCGCCGGCCAGGATCGTGACCGGCACCTTGATCTCGCCATAGCGCGGCGCCTGCTCGATCACCGCCTGCTTCAGGGTGACGAGGTCGCGCGCATTGGCCAGGAATTCGCGCGGCCGCAGCAACAGCGGCGTCGCGGTCTGGTCGACGAAATCGTCCGGCATCTCCTGCGGCGCGAACACCCCGCGGGCACCAGGCGCCATCAGCGCCAGGCCGAGCGGCAGCGTGATCGTATGCGCCAGCAAGGGCCCGACCACCGGCGTCGTGACGGCCGCATTGTACTGCCCGACCCCGCCCCGCCAGGGATAGGCGACCGGCGCCAGCATGACGAGGCCCGCGACCCGGTCAGGGAAGTCGAGCGCCATGCGCAGGCCGAGCGCACCGCTCCAGGAATGGACCACCAGGATCACCGGGCCGATGCCGAGCCGGGCCAGCGCCTCGTCCAGCATGCGGGCCTGAACCGCGGGCGTCGAATCCTCGGCGCGATCGCGCGGGCTCCAGCCGTGGCCGGGACGGTCGACCAGGAGCACCCGATGACGCCGGGCGAGCAGGTCGCCCAGCGGCCTGCGCATCGCCTCGAGGTTCGAGCTGGCGCCGTGGACAAGCAGAAGCGGCGGCCGCTCCCCGTCACGCGGCCCGATATCCACAAGATTGATGGTCGCTCCATCGACCTCGACCGCCTCTCCCTGGGCCGGATAGCGTCTTTCCATCAGCACGACGCCGGCCTGGGTCAGCAGCGCCAGCAGCCCCAGGGCCCCCACTACGAGTATTGAAATCATTGATGATTTTCTGCCTGTCACCTGGACAGATACGGGTCAGATCGCAGCAGGTTGCGGCTGCGGCCGCCGTCTCCCGTCATTTCGCCCGCGAATCCTGTCATGATGGCGTCGTCGGCCATTTTATAACCATGGTCAGGACATTTCCTCGCAATCAGCCGATGGCCGTGAATTACTTGCGGTCGGGTCATTGCGCAGTCGAAGCACGATGACCGGCCCTGCGTTTAGTTTGGTGTTTTGGGAGGGGGTTACCGATGAGCTTTCGTTCAAGCGAGGCAGCCATCGACGAGATCGTCGCGAGCTGCAACGGCGACCTTCGCGGCGCGCTGAAGGCGCTGCTGCTGGTCAACGAGCATCTCGAGGCCGAGATCGCACAACTCTATGCCGCGGCCGCCCAGTACGGCCTGCCGGACCGCCGCAGCACCGCGTTCCACTGAGCCGCCAGCCCGCTCGCGGGCGAGCCGATCAGTCCTCCTGCGTCATGTCCTTGTTCGGGCACGCGTTGATCGTGGATCTCGCGAGCTTGGCGTCATCCTTCGATTTGAAGGGGCCGGACGCGAACCAGATGTCGCCCATGATCGTGACGACCGGGTTGCTGGTCACGATCTCGCAGCGATTGGTGGCGCGGTTGCCGACCACCCAGAACAGATCCGGATCCTCGGCCCAGGCGGCCGACATCGTCGTCATCACCAGCGCTGCCGTCAGCACCGCCCGCCGCATCGCGTCTCTCCTGCCGAGCTCCATCGTTGAGAGGCAGCTAGGTTCGCGCGGCCGGTCCGACAAGGACGGCCGCCCAGACGTGGTTAATCGGCCGTTACGGCTAGATGTCGCGCCCCTCGACCTTCTCGGTGAGGGTTTTCACCAGCTCCGGCACCTTGTCGAGATGCGGATTGACCTCGAGCGCCTTGCGGAACGCGTCCAGCGCCCGCTTCTCCTCGCCGAGATCCTGCATGATCATGCCGAGACCTGCGAGCGCGCCGAAGTGGCGCGGCTCACGCAGCAGGACCTGCTGGATGTCGGCAAGCGAGCGGCCGTAATCGTTCTGGAGGTAATAGATGGTCGCGCGACGGTTCCAGGCCTCGACATAGTCCGGACGAAGCTTAATCACCGAGTCCAGCAGCTTGAGCGCCACCTCGTTCTGCTTCGCGTCCATCGCCGCTTTGGAGCGCGACATCAGCAGGGCGACGGTATCGCTGGGGGTCTGCAGCCAGATCGCCCAAATCCGCGCCTCGACATGCTTGGCGCTGATCTCGTCGGGCGCCGCCTTCAGGGCACCGAACAGGAAATCGAGGCCCTTGGTCTTGTCGGCGCCGATCTTCGGCAGCTTGGCCGGAGCCTCGGGCGGCTTTGGCTTGACGCCGGCCCGCGGCTCCCCCTGCGCAAAGGCAAGATGCGGTACCGAAATGACGACAACGGCGAGAAGAATCGCCCGCAAGGATCGCTTGGCCATGCCCCAAGTCTAAACGCAGTCGGCGCGTCCTGCAAAGCAGCACGCGCCTCAAAGACCTGTGAGGAGGCCCCTCTTCTCGAGGGGAGATCTACGGGATCAGCCCTGGCGCGCCTTGAAGCGGCGCTGGACCTTGTTGATCACATAGACGCGGCCCTTGCGGCGGACCAGACGGTTGGCGCGATGGCGGCCACGCAGCGACTTCAGCGAGTTACGGACCTTCATGGGACATCCTGATACGTTGAAAGGCCGTGTTGGACAGGCCGGAAGTGGCAAATACAAAGGGAGTTCCGCAAGCGACCAAGTCGCCCGGATTGGCCGGTTTCTAACCACCGGCCCGCCGGATGTCAATCATGGCGGGCCCCGTCTTCAACAGAACCGGCCGGCGACGCGCCCCTCGATCCAACTTGGCGATTGCCAAATTTGTTATATCCTATAATCAATTTTCCAAAGCCAAGAACCAACCGCCGGGAACGCCCATGCCCAAGCTCGCTCTGCCCAAGATCGACGATGTCGTCGCCATCGACATCCATACCCATGCCGAGGAGCCCTGCGGCATGCATGCGGATGACGGCTACGACGATTTCCAGGCCCAGATGGCCGACTACTTCAAGTCGCCGCACAAGCATCCGCCGACGGTGCCGGAGACGGCCGCCTATTATCGCTCCAAGAACATCGCCGCGGTGATCTTCCCGGTCGACGCCGAGCGCGAGACCGGCTTTCGGCGCTACAACAATTACGAGATGCTCGAGGTCGCCTCAGACCATCTCGACGTCCTCATCCCCTTCGTCAGCATCGATCCGCACAAGGGCAAGCTCGGCGTGCGCGAGGCGCGCAAGCTGATCGAGGAGTATGGCGTCCGCGGCTTCAAGTTCCACCCGACGATGCAGGGCTTCTACGCCAACGACCGGCTGGCCTATCCGCTGTATGAGGCGATCAACGACGGCGGCGCGATCGCACTGTTTCACACCGGCCAGACCGGCGTCGGCTCGGGCATGCCGGGCGGCATGGGGATGCGGCTGAAATATTCCAACCCGATGTACATGGACGACGTCGCGGCCGACTTCCCCGACCTCAAGATCATCCTCGCCCATCCCTCCTTCCCCTGGCAGGAGGAGGCGCTGTCGGTGGCGACCCACAAGCCGAACGTCTATATCGACCTGTCGGGCTGGTCGCCAAAGTACTTCCCGCCGATCCTGGTGCGCTACATCAACTCGATCCTGCAGGACAAGATGCTGTTCGGCTCGGACTGGCCGGTCATCACGCCGGACCGCTGGCTCGCCGATTTCGCCAAGCTCGAGATTCGCGACGAGATCCGGCCGAAGGTGTTGAAGGCCAACGCCCGCAAGCTGCTCGGGATCTGACTTCGTCGGTCCTGCCCTTGCCGCCCCGCGCAAGTCACGGGCATCATGCTATCATCCGCAGGCGCGGTGGCCATCAGCCTTAGCGCCTGTATGCTTTCGATCAGGTGAGCGCCGTGCCCTTCAAAGCCGTGGTCTTCGATGCCTATGGCACGCTGTACGACATCCAGTCGGTAGCGGCCGTGACCGAGCAGGCCTTTCCCGGCCATGGCGACATCATCACGCAGATCTGGCGCATCAAGCAGCTCGAATACACCTGGCTGCGCTCGCTGATGCAGCGCTACGAGGACTTCACCGCCGTCACCCGCGACTCGCTGATCTACACGCTGCGCGTTCTCGGGCTGCAGGCCGATGCGGCGACGCTGGACCGCATCATCGCCAAATATCTCGATCTCGATCCCTACCCCGATGCGAGGGCTGCGCTCGCCGCGATGAAGGATCATCGGCTCGCGATCCTCTCCAACGGCAGCCCTGCGATGCTCGACAGCCTGGTCAAGGCCAGCGGCTTCGATGCTCCGCTCGATGCGGTCATCAGCGTGGATGCCCGGAAGATCTTCAAGCCGAGTCCCCAGGCGTACGCGCTGATCGAGGAGACGCTCGGGTTTGCGCCCGACGAGGTGCTGTTCGTGTCCTCCAACCCCTGGGACGTCTGCGGCGCCAAGGCGTTCGGATTGAACGTCGCCTGGATCGAGCGCGTCACCCCGGACGCCATGGCGGCTGCCTGCAACAAGACCGACCTCGTCGCGCCGCTCACCCTGTTCAAGGCGCTGCGCACCCAGATGGACGAGTTGGGTTTGGCGCCGGACTATCGTATTGCTGCGCTATCCGAACTGCCCGAGATCGTCGCCAAACATGAGCCTTGATTCCGTCCGCGCCTTCTTCACCGAAAAAGCCCCCGATATCGACGTCCTCGTCTCCAGCCAGAGTTCCGCCACCGTGGCGCTCGCGGCGGAAGCCTATGGTGTCGAGCCGGCCCGCATCGCCAAGACGCTGTCGCTGCGCGTCGGCGAGCGCGTCATCCTGATCGTCGCCGCGGGCCACGCAAGGATGGACAACAAGAAGGTCAAGGCGCAGTTCGGCGGCAAGCCGAAGATGCTCGGCCTCGACGAGGTCGCCGACATCACCGGTCACGAGGTCGGCGGCGTCTGTCCGTTCGGGCTGAAATCGCCGCTGCCGGTCTATTGCGACGTCTCGCTGAAAGCCTTCGACATCGTCGTGCCGGCGGCAGGCTCGACCCATAGCGCCGTCAAGATCACGCCGGACCGCATGGCCGAGCTGACATCGGCCGAATGGGTCGACGTTTGCGAGGTCGCGACTTAGTCGTCGCACCGAAATGATACCAGGCGCGGCAGCTTCATCGCGTCGTGCGCTCATTTGGCGACTGACGAAAGCTCGCTCTGTTGCGAGCGAGCGGTGCCCGACTTCAAAAATAGCGCCCCCATGAGCGCCATGAACCATGCAACGAACGGATGCCAGAGCGGCACCGCCAGCAGTCCGAACCATCCGAAAGCGATTTCCGGCACTCGAGCGTTGCGCTCATAGCTCCGGGACGCGGGCATGAGTCCACCATTTGCGTCGTTGAAGGTGCAGGGTCCACGCCGGGCGGTCTCGACGCCGTCTTGTGTGTAGACGATCAACGCACGTGCACGCACGGAGCAGATCAGCACATCTCCCGCGTCACTGACACCGATATCGAAGGCGCCGCCTTGCGAACCGACGTAAAAACCTCGCTCGAAGCCCTGGGGACCATAGCGCTGCACTCTCCCCAACGGCTCGCTCGCAACGAACACACGTCCATTTGGAGCTGCAACCCGGGCCGAGCCAAGCGCGTTTGGAAGCTCGATCGCATTCAGCCAATCGTCCGGAAACACCCCCAATCCGAGCGGT
The DNA here is from genome assembly GCF_032489615.1 of Bradyrhizobium sp. SZCCHNR1051. NCBI lineage: Bacteria > Pseudomonadati > Pseudomonadota > Alphaproteobacteria > Hyphomicrobiales > Nitrobacteraceae > Bradyrhizobium > Bradyrhizobium sp. SZCCHNR1051. The sequence continues at coordinate 67,792 of NZ_JAUEYJ010000002.1, forward strand.
AGCAAAAACCCAATGATTCCGAGAGCGACGGCGCACCTTGCAACGGCGCTCGGCAGCTGCTTCCACATGGAAACCACTCCCCCGAACGTCACTTGCGCTTCCCTTTCGCCAGCTCCTTGACCAGGAACTCCGCCAGCACCTCGACCCGGGCGGGGCGCGGGCCGCCGGGCGGCATCACCAGATGCATCGCCCCTTCGGGCTGGCTCCAGCCCTTCAGGATCACCTCGACCTCGCCCGAGGCGATCGCGTCGCCAACGATGAAGTCCGGCAGGTCGGCGATGCCGAGGCCGGCGAGCACCGCCGGCAGCACCGCCTCGCCATTGTTGACGCGCAGCTGTCCGGCGGGACGCACGCTGGCCTGCTCGCCGGCTGCATTGGTGTAGTGCCAGACGCCGGCGGTGGAGAGATAGGCGTAGCCGAAGCATTTGTGCTCGGCAAGATGCATCGGATGCGTCGGCCGTCCGTGCCGCTTCAGATAGGACGGCGCCGCCACCGTATAGCGCGGCATCGCGCAGAGGCGGCGCGCCACCAGTGATGAGTCCGGCAGCCGCGCGATGCGCAGCGCGAGATCGAACCCCTCGCCGATGAGATCGACGGTCGCATCGCTCATGTGCAGATCGATCGACACTTCCGGATATTGTTCGAGAAAGACCGGCAGCAGCGGTGCGATCTTCTTCACACCGAAGGTCATCGGCACCGCGAAGCGCACCAGCCCGCGCGGCGTCAGCGATTGCGCCAACGCCTCGGTCTCCGCCGCCTCGCCATCGGCGAGCAGTTGCGCGGCCCTCTCTGACAGCCGCTGCCCGGCATCGGTCAGCGCCAGACGGCGCGAGGTGCGGTTGAACAGCCGCGTGCCCAGGCGTTCTTCCAGCCGGCTCACGGCCTTCGACACTGACGCCTTGGACAGGCTCAGCTCCTGCGCCGCGCCGGCGAAGGAGCGCAGCTCGACGACCTTGGCGAAGATCGCCATCGCCTCGAAATCCGGAAGTCGCGCCATCGGCGGCAATCTCACTTTTGGAAACAATGGGTTTCAATAGTTTCTATTTCTATACTCGGATCGTCAGCCTATTCCAGTGCCCAACGGCACGGCGGCTCGCGGCCGACGTGCAACAACGGAGCAGACCCATGATCGAATTGAAGCCCTTTGCGGCGCTGGGCGGCGCCGACCACGGTTGGCTGAAGGCCAAGCACCATTTCTCGTTCGCGAACTATTACGACCCCAGCAACATGGGCCACGGCGCCCTGCGGGTCTGGAACGACGACGAGATCGCGCCGAACACCGGCTTCCCTGCACATCCGCACCGGAACATGGAGATCATCACCTATGTCCGCGAAGGCGCGATCACGCATCAGGACAGCCTCGGCAACAAGGGCCGCACCGAGGCCGGCGACGTCCAGGTGATGAGCGCGGGCAGCGGCATCCGCCACTCCGAGTACAATCTGGAGCCGACCACGACACGGATCTTCCAGATCTGGATCGAGCCGACCACCGATGGCGGCCAGCCGACCTGGGGCGCCAAGCCGTTCCCGAAGTCCGACCGCTCCGGCAAGCTGGTCACGCTGGCGAGCGGCTTCGCAGATGACGGCGACGCGTTGCCGATCCGCGCCAAGGCGCGCGTACTCGGCACCACGCTGAAGGCAGGCGAGACCGCCGAGTACAGCGCCGACAATTCCCGGCACATCTATCTGGTGCCCGCGGCCGGCAGCGTCGAAGTCAACGGCGTCCGAGTCAACGCCCGCGACGGCGCCGCCATCCGCGACGAGGCCACGCTGAAGATCACCGCGCTCGAAGATTCCGAGCTGGTGCTCGTCGACGCCGCCTAACCGTCTCACGCGATCCCGGCCGGGCATCCGGCCGGGACGCTCTTCCCGATCATCCTCGTCCCCACGGAGACTGCCATGACCAAGGTTCTCGTTCTCTACTACTCCGCCTACGGCCACATCGAAGCGATGGCCAACGCGGTGGCCGAAGGCGCCCGCGAGGCCGGCGCCACCGTGGACGTCAAGCGCGTGCCCGAGCTGGTGCCGGCCGACGTTGCCAAGGCCTCCTACTACAAGCTCGACCAGACTGCCCCGATCGCCAAGGTCGAGGAGCTCGCCGATTACGACGCGATCATCGTCGGCACCGGCACCCGCTTCGGCCGCATGGCCTCGCAGATGGCCAACTTCCTCGATCAGGCCGGCGGCCTGTGGGCCAAGGGCGCGCTCCACGGCAAGGTCGGCGGCGCCTTCACCTCGACCGCGACCCAGCACGGCGGCCAGGAAACCACCCTGTTCTCGCTCATCACCAACCTGCTGCACTTCGGCATGACCATCGTCGGCCTCAACTACGGCTTCGCCGGCCAGATGACGCTCGACGAGGTCACCGGCGGCTCGCCCTATGGCGCCACCACCATCACCGGCGGTGACGGCAGCCGGCAGCCGAGCGCGAACGAGCTGGCGGGGGCGCGCTATCAGGGCCGCGTCATCGCCGAGACCGCAAAGAAGCTGCATGGCTGATGCGACTGGGGCGGCACTTCCGCAAACGAAGTGCCGCCCCATTTCACAAGAGTTGGAAAGTAGGAGAGGAGTCCGCAATGCCCGCCATGCTCGAACTGGTGACGCTGGCCCGGTTGGCCCGCCATCCCCTGCAGATGATGGCGCGCCGCTGGTACTGCAAGAGCCTCTACCGCGCCAGCCGCGGCCAGCGCCGCTGCCCGGAATGCACGGCCGCTACAGCGGCTTGATCTGCACCTTCCTGAACTTCACGACGCCCGAGCCGTATTGCAGGGCGATCGGTCCCGCCGCGTGCTTGCTGTCGTCGACATCGGCGGTCTTCTCGCCGTTGAGGATCACGGTCAGCCGCGTGCCCTTGGCGGTGATCTCGTAGGTATTCCACTTGCCGCCGGCCTTCGGCATCGGATCGACCTTGGACACGTCGACGATCGCGCCGGTGCCGTATTTCGGATCGGGCCGCTTGTCGAAGATGTTGACCTCGTAGCAGATGTTGGAGTCGATCTTCGCCGACTGGTCGCAGCGGATGAAGATGCCGCTGTTGGCGGCGTCATCGACCCAGAACTCGGCCTTGATCTGGAAGTCCTTGTAGCTCACCTTGGTCACCAGATACGATGGATCCTTGCCGTCGAGCTTGTCGGCCGACAGCGCGCCGTCCTTCATCTCCCAATTGGCCTTGCCGACCTCGGTGAAGTCGGCCTTGGTCGTGGAGTCGACCAGGGTCACCCAGCCGTCATCGGCCAATGCCGCTCCCGTCATGCCTGCGCCCGCAATCAATAGTCCGGCCGCGAGCCCACTCAAGCGATACCGCATCGAAACTCCTCCCTGATTTCTGTTTCGTTCGTCGCCACGATAGCAAAGCGCCGGACAATTCAAACGGGTTTCGATGCTGCACCTGCTCTATCGTCTCCTCCAACTACACCGCCGTGGCGCGCGCAAAATCGACATAGATCTCGCGCAGCCGCGCCGCCACCGGTCCCGGCTTGCCGTCGCCGACGGGCTTGCCGTCGATCGTGACCACCGGCTGCACGAACGAGCTCGCGCTGGTGATGAAGGCTTCCTTCGCCGCGAGCGCCTCCTCCACCGTGAACAGCCGCTCCTCGACCTTGAGCTGGCGCTCCTCGGCGAGCTTCACCACGGCCTTGCGGGTGCAGCCCGGCAGGATCGCGTTCGAGTTCGGCCGCGTCACGATGACGTCGTCCTTGGTCAGGATGAAGGCCGAGGACGAGCCGCCCTCGGTGACATGACCGTCCTCGACCATCCACGCCTCGCCGGCCCCGGCCGCGGCGGCCGCCTGCTTCGCGAGCACCTGCGCCAGTAGCGCCACGCTCTTGATGTCGCGGCGCGCCCAGCGGATGTCGGGCACGGTGATGACGCCAATTCCCGTCTTCGCCGAGGGCGCATTGATGATATCCTTGGCGGTGACGAACATCACCAAGGTCGGCTTGACGTCTCCCTTGGGAAACGGGAAGTCGCGGCCCTTGTCGGCGCCGCGCGTCACCTGCAGATAGACCATGCCCTGGTCGAGCCGGTTGCGTGCGACCAGCTCCTTCTGCAGCTCCTCGATCCGCGCCAGGCTCTCCGGCAGCGCCAGCCCGATCTCGCCGACCGAGCGCTCCAGGCGGGCAAGATGCGGGGCACTGTCGACCAGCTTGCCATCGAGCACCGCCGCCACTTCGTAGATGCCGTCGGCAAACAGGAAGCCGCGATCGAGGACCGAGACCTTGGCCTCGGACAGGGGCACGAAGGCGCCGTTGACGTAAGCGATCGGGTCCAAATTCATATTCTCCAACTTCGAGATTCAGGGTTCGCGCGTTCCGCGCGCCCCGGAACGACGGTAAGTGCTAATGCGACAGGATCTTCGACAAGAACTGCTGCGCCCGCTCGCTGCGCGGCTGGCCGAAGAAATCCTCCTTCTTGGCGTCCTCGACGATCTCGCCGCGGTCCATGAAGATGACGCGGTGGGCGACCTTCCTGGCGAAGCCCATCTCGTGGGTCACGACCATCATGGTCATGCCCTCGCGGGCGAGATCGACCATGACGTCAAGCACCTCGCTGATCATCTCCGGATCGAGCGCCGAGGTCGGCTCGTCGAACAGCATCGCGATCGGGTCCATGGCGAGCGCACGTGCGATCGCCACGCGCTGCTGCTGACCGCCGGAGAGCTGCGCCGGAAACTTCTGCGCCTGCTCCTTGAGACCGACGCGATCCAGGAGCTTCATGCCCTTCGCGGTCGCTTCCTCATGGCCACGACCCAGCACCTTCTGCTGGGCGAGGCAGAGATTGTCGATGATCTTGAGATGCGGAAACAGCTCGAAGTGCTGGAACACCATGCCGACCCGCGAGCGCAGCTTCGGCAGGTTGGTCTTGGAATCATTGACCTTGAGGCCGTCGATCGTGATCACGCCGTCCTGGAACGGCTCCAGCGCGTTGACACATTTGATCAGGGTCGACTTGCCGGAGCCGGAGGGGCCGCAGACCACCACCACCTCGCCCTTGGCGACCGAGGTCGTGCAGTCCTTCAGCACCTGGAAGCTCGGGCTGTACCATTTGTTGACGTGGCTGATTTCGATCATGGGAGCCGACTATCTGATGATGGAGATGCGCGACTGCAGGCGGCGGACGCCGTAGGACGCGACACAGGAGATGGTGAAGTAGACCAGGGCCGCGAACAGGTACATCTCGACCAGACGGCCGTCGCGCTGGGCGACTTTCGAAGCAGCGCCGAGGAAGTCCGGAATCGAGAGCACGTAGACCAGCGACGTGTCCTGGAACAGCACGATGGTCTGCGTCAGCAGCACCGGCAGCATGTTGCGGAACGCCTGCGGCAGCACGACGTAGCGCATGGTCTGCGCATAGGTCAGGCCGAGCGCCGAGGCTGCGGCCGGCTGGCCGCGCGAGATCGACTGGATGCCGGCGCGCATGATCTCGGAGAAATAGGCCGCCTCGAACAGGATGAAGGTGATCAGGGAGGACGCGAACGCGCCGACCTTGATCGGCCGCGACGAGCCGGTGATCCACTGCCCGATATAGGGCACCAGGAAGTAGAACCAGAAGATCACCAGAACCAGCGGCAGCGAGCGCATGAAGTCGACATAGAGCCCGGCGATAAAGCCCATCACCCGATAGCCGGACAGCCGCATCAGCGCGATCAGGGTGCCGAACACAAGACCGCCCGTCGCCGACAGCGCCGTCAAGGTCAGCGTGAAGGTCATGCCGTCGATGAAAAGATAGCTCAGCGAGCGGCGGATGACGTCGAAATCGAAATTGGCCAGCATCTCATTTGCCCGTGATGTAGCCAGGGACCGCCACTGCGCGCTCCAGGAGCCGCATGCCGATCACGACGATGACGTTGATGACGAGATACATCAAGGTGGCGGCGCTGAAGGCCTCGAACACCTGGAACGAGAATTCCTGCATGGCGCGCGCAGCGCCCGTCAGCTCGATCAGACCGATCGTGATTGCGACGGCGCTGTTCTTGACCGTGTTGAGAAATTCGGACGTCAGCGGCGGCAGGATGATGCGGAAAGCCATCGGCAGCAGCACGTAACGGTAGGCCTGCAAGGTGGTGAGGCCGAGCGCGGTCGCCGCCAGCTTCTGGCCGCGCGGTAGCGAGCCGATGCCGGCCGCCAATTGCACGGCGACACGCGCCGACATGAACAGGCCGATGCCGACGGCCGCCGTATAGAATGGCGCATTGGGCATCTGCTTCAGCCACAGGCCGATCGTGGGCGGCAACAGCTCCGGCAGCACGAAGAACCACAGGAACAGCTGCACCAAAAGCGGCATGTTGCGGAAGAACTCGACATAGGCGAAGGCGATCCAGGTCGCCAGCTTGGACGGCAAGCTGCGCAGGATGCCGACGATCGTGCCGCAGATCAGCGCGATCACCCAGGCCGACAGCGAGGTCACGATGGTGACCTTCAGCCCCGCCAGCAGCATGTCGAAATAGGTGCCGGCCCCGGTCGGGTTCGGCTCCAGGAAGATGTGCCAGTTCCAGGTGTAGTTCACGGGGACATCCTGAGAGGGAATTAGCTCGCAAGTCGCATTACACAGTCTTTGCCAAAAACTCGCTGCGCTCCCTCCCCCTTGCGGGGGAGGGTCGGGGTGGGGGGTCCACACGGGCAATCTTTCCTGAGACCCCCACCCCCGACCCCTCCCCGCAAGGGGGAGGGGGGCGCATCGAATTCGGCGCGAGAGCTGCGACCTCACCTTACGGCTTGTACGAGTCCGGATCCGGCGAATCCGACGGCTTGGCGAACTCGGCCTTCAGCTCGGCCGACAGCGGGGTGTTGAGGTTCAGGCCCTTCGGCGGGATCTTCTGCATGAACCATTTGTCATACAGCTTGGCGCCCTCGCCGCTGGTGTAGATCTTGGCGGTCGCCGCATCGACCACCTTCTTGAACTGCGGGTCGTCCTTGCGCAGCATGATGCCGTAGGGCTCGGGCTTCGAGAACGCGTCCTTGGAGACGACATAGGCGGCCGGATCCTTGGAGCCGGCGACGAGGCTCGCCAGAAGAATGTCGTCCATCACGAAGGCGACGGCGCGATCGGTCTCCACCATCAGGAAGGCCTCGGCATGATCCTTGGCCGGGATGATGTTGATGCCGAGATTGCGCGCGGCATTGGCCTCGGTCAACTGCTTGATGTTGGTGGTGCCGGCGGTCGACACGACCGATTTACCCTTCAGATCGTCGATCGAGTTGATCTTGCTCGCCTTCTTCGAGACGTAGCGGCTCGCCGTCAGGAAGTGGGTGTTGGTGAAGGAGATCTGCTTCTGGCGCTCGGCATTGTTGGTGGTCGAGCCGCATTCCAGATCGATGGTGCCGTTGGCGAGCAGCGGGATGCGGGTCGACGACGTCACCGGGTTGAGCTTCACATCGAGCTTGTCGAGCTTGAGCTCCTTCTTCACGGCATCGACGATGCCCATGCAGATGTCGATGGCGAAGCCGATCGGCTTCTGATTGTCGTCGAGATAGGAGAACGGGATCGAGGAGTCGCGGACGCCGAGCGTAATGGTGCCGGTCTCCTTGATGTTCTTCAGGGTCCCCGTCAGGTCCTCGGCCTGCGCCTGGCCGGCGCAGAGCGCGGCGGCGACGGCAAGACCGAATAGGCGAAGCTGCTTCATAACTGATCTCCTCAATCCGGCTGATTGCCGGATGCTTGCATAAACCACAGCGAACTCAAAATGGCCCCCGCCCCCCGGACGATCTCCGGCCGGACGAGCGCGGGCACCATAGACCGCCCCGCGGCGGGACGTCCTCGGACGATCGCGACAAATTGCCTGTCCCGCGTCCCCTTCGACAAGACGTTCGGGCTGAAACGGCAGCGCCGAACGTCGGGATGGTAAACTGCGAGGGGCTCGCGAGCCCCGCGACCAGACGAAAGTCTCACTCGGGCGGTTCCCGCACGCGGCAATGCAACCGCACGGCACACGGGCCTCGTGGTTCGAGACGCGCCGCGCGCAGCAACCCCGCCTTCCATCTTCCTGACCGGCGCGGCGTTCCTCACCATGAACGTCACCGCGGACTTCGCCAAGGCACCAGTCCTCGCCCTGAGGAGCCCGCCGAAGGCGGCCGTCTCGAAGGGCGGCCGCAGGCGCTGAACACGACCGGGGCGTCGCTCACCCCGCCTCAGGCAGCGAGAGGTGAGCACCGATAACGCCAAGAGATGTGTGCTCATGCCTCTTCTCGCCTCACAACGGCTTCTGCAGCTCGCCGAGATCCCAGAACAGCCCGGCCATCAGGCCGAGCGCCTCCTCCGTGACATCCAGCAGAATGTGCTCATCCGGCGCGTGCTGCGAGCAGCCCGGATAGGAATGCGGCACCCACATGGTCGGCATCTTCAGCACGTCGGCAAACACGTCATTGGGCAGCGAGCCGCCGAAGTTCGGCAGCACGGCGGGCGCTTTGCCGGTGCTCATCTTGACGGACTCCGCGGCCCATTTGATCCAGGGGCTGTCGATGTCGGCGCGCGAGGCCATGAAGCTCTGCGCCATGCTGACTTCGATCATCGGGAAGCCATGCGCGGCGAGATGGTTCTTCACGTCGGCTACGATGCTGTCGACCTTGGTGCCGACGACGAAACGCAGCTGCAGCACGGCGCGGGCGCGGCCGGGGATCGCATTCGCCGGCTTGTCGATATTGCCGGAGGAGATCGCGAGCACCTCGAGCGTATTCCAGGCATAGAGCCGCTCCGCGGGCGTCAACCCCTCCTCGCCCCAATTGTCCGACAGCGCCGGCTCGTCGGCGGTCGGCTCCACCTTCACGTCGGCGAGGATGGCGCGGATCGCATTGGTGAGACGCGGCGGCTTCAGCGACTCCAGCTTGATACGGCCGTGGCCGTCGACCAGCGTGGCGATCGCGTTCGCCAGAATGGTCGCCGGATTGGCAAGCACGCCGCCCCAATTGCCGGAGTGATTGCCGCCCTCGCGCAGCTTGACGTCGAGATGCAACCGGATGCCGCCGCGGCAGCCGAGAAAGATGGTGGGGCGCGCGGTCGACAGCCGCGGGCCGTCCGAGCCGATGAAGACGTCGGCCTTCAAGGCGTCGCGATGCAGATCGGCCACCTTGGCGAGATCGGGCGAGCCGATCTCCTCGCCCATCTCGATGATGAACTTGGCATTGAAGCCGAGCTTGCCGCCACGCGCCTCGCGCACCGCGCGCAGCGCCGCCATGTTGACGCTGTGCTGGCCCTTGTTGTCGGCGGTGCCGCGGCCATAGAGACGATTGCCCGCCGGCGTCACCGCCCAGGGATCGCGGCCGTCGCGCCATTCGCCAGCCATGCCGTCGACGGTGTCGCCGTGGCCATAGCTGAGCACCGTCGGGGCGCTGTCGCTCTCGTGGTAGGTCGCGATCAGAAACGGCGACTTGCCGCTCGGCGAGGGCACGATCTCGGAGGAAAAGCCGAGCGCTGCAAAGGACGGCGTCAGCTCTTTGGTCAGATACGCCGCGAGCTCGTCCTTGCGCTCGGGATTGAGGCTCTCGGTGCGATAGGCGACCCGGCGGCCGAGCTCGGCCAAGAAGTCACCGCTCGTCAGCGTCTGACGGGCACGGGCAATTGCATCAATCCTGGTCATGGCGCTTTTCCAGTCACAACGAAGGCGGCGTCATATCGGGATCGCGCGGCGAGCGGAAGGGGCTGGGTTTGAATTCAATGCTGACATCAAGCAAGTCTCGGATTTCGGAACCGCGTAGCCTGCCATCAAACTCGGTGGTTGGATCGTGCTGCGGCTTGCTCGGTACTCCTCGCCCGCCCGTGTAACGCCAGCCCCGTCCTCGTCCCGGACGAAAGTGGTCAACTGACAATCCAGAGGCGCAGTCTCTCAATTCACCGCGTGGCTGACCATCACCTCGATCAGCTTGGCGCCGGGCCTGCGGAACGCGTCCGACAAGGTCGGATTCAGCTCGCGCGGATCACTGATGCGCATCGCCTCGCAGCCGCGCGACTGTGCCAGCCCTGCAAAATCCACCGGCGGGTCGGCAAAATCCATGCCGATGTAGTTGTCGTCGCCGTGAAACGACAGCAGCCGCTGCTTGATGATGCGATAGCCGCCATTGTTGACGATGACCACCGACAGCGGCAGCTTGTGATGCGCTGCGGTCCACAGCGCCTGGATCGAATACATCGCGCTGCCGTCGCCGGAATAGCACACGACCGGACGATCGGGATTGGCGAGACTGACACCGACCGAGGCCGGCAGGCCCCAGCCGATGCCGCCGGAGGCGAGGCCGTGATAATTGTAGCGGTCGCGATAGGGCCACAGCGCCGTCATGTAGCGCGCCGAGGTCAGGCCCTCGTCGACCAGGATGCCGTGCTCAGGCATCGCCTCGGCGACCTGCAGCGCCAGATAGTCCGGGTCGATCGGCGTCCGCTCGCGCGCCGCTTCGATCTGCGCGGCCAGCTTGCGGCGCCGCGCGCTCCAGTTCTTCGAGGACAATTCGGCCAGGCATTCCTGCGCACGCGCCTGCAGGGCCGCGCCGCCGAGCTCGCGCAAGAGCGGCGTGAGCTGAAGCAGCGTCTCGCGAACGTCGGACTTGAGCGCGATCTCGGCACCGAAATTCTTTCCCAGCTCCCAATCGACGAGGCCGATCTGCACGATCGGCAAGCCCTCGGGCAGGGGCTCGATGTCGCTATGCACGGACATCCGCAAGGGATCGGCGCCGAGCACGATGAGAAGATCGTGTGGCGCGAGCAGGTCGCGGACCTGCTGCTGCGCGCGCGACAATGAGCCGATGTAGCAGGGATGCTCGGACAGGAAATGCGCGCCATAGGGCGCGGACTGCTGATGCACGGGAGCGCCGATCGCCGACGCGAACTCGGCCGCCTGCCGCAGCGCATCGCTCTTGACGATCTCGTCGCCGGTGATGATCACCGGCCGCTGCGCCCTGAGAATGCGCTGCGCCAGCGCCTGCAACGCGTCCGCGGCCGGCAACACGCGCGCATCGACCCGGGTGGAACGGCCGAGCTCGATGCCGGCTTCGGCATTGAGGATATCGCCGGGCAGCGAGATGAAGACGGGACCGGTCGGCGGCGTGGTCGCCACCTTGGCGGCGCGCCTGATGATGCGCGGCAGGTCCTCCAGCCTCGTCACCTCGACCGCCCATTTCACCAGCGGCTCGGCCATCCGCACCAGCGGGCCGTAGAGCAGCGGCTCCATCAGGCCGTGGCCCTGCTCCTGCTGGCCGGCGGTGAGGATCATCGGCGTTCCGGTGAACTGCGCATTGTAGAGCGCGCCCATGGCGTTGCCGAGACCCGGCGCGACGTGGACGTTGCAGGCGACGAGGCGTCCCGAGGCGCGGCTGAAGCCGTCGGCGATCGCCACCACCAGGCTCTCCTGCATCGCCATCACATAGGTGAGATCGGGATGGTCCTTCAGCGCGTGCATGATCGGCAGCTCGGTGGTACCGGGATTGCCGAACAGATGCGTGATGCCCTCATCCTTGAGCAGCGCGAGGAAGGCCGAGCGTCCGGTGGTGCGGTTTTTCATGGGTCGGCTCCTCCAGGCACGGTCCTATTAGTTGACGCCAACTCTCGCTCCACCGTCATTGCGAGCGAAGCGAAGCAATCCAGGGTGGCGCACGCGACTCTGGATTGCTTCGTCGCTACGCTCCTCGCAATGACGGCGGAGAGAGCGCGAGCTACGCCTTCGCCATGGCGTCATACGCCGGATAGTCCGTGTAGCCCTTCTCCTCGCCTCCATAAAAGGTCGGACGGTGATACGGCGTCAGCGGCCAGCCGTGCCGCAGCCGGCGCGGCAGGTCCGGGTTGGAGATGAAGGTGCGGCCGAAGGCGATGGCGTCGGCGTGGCCGGCCTGGATCGCGGCGTCCGCCGGCTCGCCGGTGAAGCCGCCGGCGCCGATCAGCACGCCCTTCCACACCGGCCGGAACAGAGCGATGGCCGACGGCACGTTCTGCCAGTTGACGTCGGCGCGGCCGGCGCCGGAGGAGCGCGGCTCGATCAGATGCAGATAGGCGATGCCGAGCTTGTTGAGCGCCTCGATCGCGTATGTATAGAGCGGCATCGGCTCGGCCTCGCCGGAGCCGTTGGCGATGCCATAGGGCGACAGCCGTACGCCGACCTTGTCGGCGCCGCAGGCGTCGATCACCGCCTGCGTGACCTCGAGCAGGAAGCGGCAGCGGTTCGCGATTCCGCCGCCATAGCGGTCGGTGCGCTGGTTGCTGCGGGTCTGCAGGAACTGCTCGATCAGATAGCCGTTCGCGCCATGCACCTCGACACCGTCGAAGCCCGCCGCGATCGCGTTGCTCGCCGCTTGGCCATAGGCCGCGACGAGCGCGGGGATCTCGTCGGTCTCCAGCGCCCGCGGCGTCTCGTAGGTCGCCGGCCTGCCGTCCGCCGTCATTGCCTTGAGATCGTCGCCGATCGCGATCGCCGACGGCGCCACCGGCAGCGCGCCGCCCGGCTGGAACGAGGAGTGCGAGACGCGGCCGACGTGCCAGAGTTGCAGAAAGATGAATCCGCCCTTGGCATGCACCGCGTCGACGACCTGCTTCCAGCCCGCGATCTGCGCCGCGCTGTAGATGCCCGGCACGTTCGGGCTGCCGGTGCCGGTCGGCGCGACCGGCGAGGCCTCGGCGATGATCAGCCCGCCCGGCGTCGCGCGCTGCGCATAATACTCGACGTTGAGCGGCCGCGGCGCGAGCGTCTCCCTTGCGGCGCGCATGCGGGTCAACGGCGCCATCACGACGCGGTGCCTGAGGCGATAAGGACCGATCGTGAGCGGTGAAAACAGCGCAGGCAGCATTTCGTCCCCAGATGTCGTTGCGATTGTCGATTGGGATCATCTTGTTCGCAAAACATGATGGTGGCAATGTCCGCCCCACCTCCGCACGAGCAGACCCTCCATGCCGAAAGCGAACGCCCTGCCCTCGCTCAGCCTGCGCATCGATCTCGATGACGGCAGCCGGATCGGGCCGGGCAAGATCGCGCTGCTGGAGAACATCGAGCGACACGGCTCGATCTCTGCGGCCGGGCGCGCGATGGACATGTCCTACAAGCGGGCCTGGGACCTCGTCGACGAGATCAACCGGGTATGCCGGCAGCCCGCGGTCGCGCGGCAGACCGGCGGCCGCAATGGCGGTGGCGCGGCGCTGACGGCGTTCGGCGCGCAGTTGGTCGAACGTTACCGGCGCATCGAGCGCGATGCGGCTGACGCCGTGAAGAAGGATCTCGCCGCGCTGCGCAGCGACATCGAGAAGCCGAGGAAGGCGCGCGGGGCCAAGGCCGCGTCGTAAGCCGGTTCCAGCCGACGCGATGCATCTGCGACCGGACTGGTGCGCCTCGCGTTGCAGCCGCAAGAAACCCCTCTTGCCGTCAGCCGGATGATCTTGCGGCCGCGCCAGGATGTCATACACCAGCATCTCATCGTCATGCCGGAGAACCTGCCGTGTCTCACCCTGCCTTATCCGCCGACCACACCGCCGTCATCACCGGAGGCGCCTCCGGCATCGGGCTCGCCGCCGCCATGCGCTTCGCAGAACGCGGCATGAACGTCTGCATCGCCGATGTCGACGAGGCCCGGCTGCGCGACGCCGCCGCCAGGCTCGCGGCTGCGGCCAAGCGTGGCGAGGCTGCGGTCATGACCGCCACGGTCGATGTGAGCAACCGGGACAGCGTGGTCGCGCTCGAAACGGCGGTGCGCGCACGCTTCGGCGCGATCGACGTGCTGATGAACAATGCCGGTATCCAGCCGGGCAGCAAGATGCTTGCCGACGACAATTGGCAGCGCATCCTCGGCGTCAATCTGTGGGGCATCATCCATGGCGCGCAGGTGTTCGCCCCCGGCATGATCCCGCAAGGCAGGCCGGCGCTGATCATCAATACCGGCTCCAAGCAGGGCATCACCACGCCGCCCGGCGATCCCGCCTACAACGTCTCGAAGGCCGGCGTGAAGGCGTTCACCGAGGCGCTGCAGCACGAGCTGCGCAACACGCCCGGCTGCCAGGTGACGGCGCATCTGTTCATTCCGGGCTTCGTGTTCACGCCGCTGACGGCGAATGGCCGCGTCGAGAAGCCGGCCGCCGCCTGGACGCCGGAGCAGACGGTCGACTTCATGCTGGAGCGCGTTACGGCCGGCGACTTCTACGTGCTGTGCCCTGACAACGACGTGCCGCGCGCGCTGGACGAGCGGCGCATCCTGTGGGCGGCCGGCGACATCGTCGAGAACCGGCCGCCGCTGTCGCGCTGGCATGCCGACTACGCCGACGCATTCGCCGAGTTCGCAAAGATATCGCCATGATCCGACCACATCGGAGCGGCGGCGCATAGCTGCTCCCGGTCTCAGCACAAGCTCCCAGACGCGTCGGATCGTCGCAAGGCTGTCCGCGTACGTTCGGGACGTCTACCCGTCGACCGAATCGCTACGGTCGAATGCTCTTGCAACTTACTGATTTGCCGCGGGCGCGACGTCGCCGCTGGTCGCCGGCTCTTGAAGCGCCCCTCAACCGTCAAGCGGTGAGATGTCGCAGCTCTGCGGGAGCGCCACCCGTACGCCGCACGACAATCTGACGCAGACGCATTCCACAATCCCTGCGCGAAGCAGCCACGAAGCAGGCAGCAGATAGCCCTCATCATCCGCACCCGCGTCAGCCGCGCCCCGTTGCTTCGGCTCATCCGCAGTGGTGCGCAGCTTTGAGGAGTACGTTGGACATGTCGCGCCATCACCGTCACCATCACGACAGTCACCACGGTCACCATCATCACAACGACCACCACCACCATCATCATCACAATCATCACTGCCAGCCGGCGCCTGCGCCAATGCCTCCGACGCCGCCCACGCCGCCGACGCCCGCGCTCGGCTTTGCCGATCTCGGCGTCGTCTTCAACGACGCGACGCGCTTTCTCGAAGGCGGGCTGTGGCGCAACGTGGTCGAGGAAGGCGGCCAGGGGCTTGGCAGCGTCTACAACTACACTGGCGATCTCACCGTGATTCAGGATGGTCTGAAGGCGATGGTTGCCGCCGGCCAGTTCACCGGTCAGACGCTCACCAACATCAACAAGATCCTCGCCGACATCACGGTCGCGCAGGATGCCGCGATGGCTTCGGTGACCGGCGGCGGCGCGTTCGGCAGCATCGCCGCCGCGGACACAGCGCTGCGCAACGCGCATCTCGACATCCTCAACGTCGTCAACAACGATCCGAACCTTGCGGGCAAGGCGACCAATGCCGACGGCGCCACCGGCTTCCTGCAGGCGCCGGCGCTGCTGCCCGAAGGCGTGACGGCCGCAACCGCCGCCAAGGGCACGCTGGCCGAGCTCGGCCTGATCTTCAACGATGCCGCCAACCGGCTGATCGGCGGCGTGAACGAAAGCAATGTCGACGTCATCCAGGACGATGTCGACGCGCTGATCGCCGGCCTCAATGCGCTGGTCGCCGCCAATCCGCTGCAGTTCGGCGGCCTGACCGGCGTGCACGCGCTCGCCATCATCGACCAGCTCGCGCTCGTCAACACCCACATCAACGGCGCGGCCGGCAATGTCGACATCGGGCGCGCGCTGAACGACGACTTCCTCGACATCATCGACATCGTCGCCGGCGACACCAATCTCGCCAACATGGCGCAGCAGAACGGCCTGAACGGCTGGAGCGGCTTCGGCGACTTCCTCAACCCGACGCCGGCCTATCAGGACAACCAGGCACAGACCGATTTCTGGGCCATGTTCATCGCCCAGTCGAACGCGCTCGGCAAGGCGGCGATATCAGCCGTCAATTCCGGCGACGCCGCCGCGATGGCCAAGGTCACCGCCGACCTGATGACCTTCAAGAAGGACGTCACCGATTTCGACGCGGCGCAGGGCGGTATCTTCCAGGCCCGCTTCGACAACGAGCTGCTCGGCGACCAGAGCACGCTCGGCGCCGAGATCGCCAAGATTCTCGAAGGCTTCCAGGCCGGCAACAAGGCGCTGGTCGCCGCGGCCGCCGACCAGATGCACCAGAACGCAGCCGATGTCGGCGGCAACAACATCCCGGTCAATGGCGGCGCCTACAATGTCGACGGCACCACGATCGGCCAGGTGCTGGCGACCACCGGCGGCGGCAACAGTGCCGACGCCGCCGCGCTGCTGGCCGCGGTCGCCAGCGCGCCGGCCTCGAACGTGATCATGCTTCCAAGCGCCGCGCCAGCAGCACACGCCAGCGCCGCGCCGGCGACCCTGGTCATGGACGGTCCGATGATGGAGGGGCCGATGATGGAGATGTCACAGCATCAGCATCATCACATGTGGGCGTGATCACCTGTCGCTCGGGCGCCTGCATCAGCAGGCGCCTGACGAGCGCGAGCGCCGTTTCCGTGGCCGGATCGGCCGAGATCACGGAGACCGCGAGCACGATGAGATCGACCGGCTGGTACGACAGCACGATGACATGCGTCGCATGCCGCGCATCCATCAGCGCCACCACGCGCTCGACGGCGGGGTCGGTGACCGCCCGCCGCCACGGCGCATCGGCCCGGCGCAGCACACGGCTTGACGCGAGAAAGTCGCGCAGCAGCGGCGGATCATAGGCGGTCAGCTCATCCTCGCGACAGCGGCGTGCGCTTTCGAAGACCGGCTGGCGCGTGAGCTCGGCGATCAGACCGTCGCGCGTCGCCGCGATCGACGCCCCGATCGAGTCGAGCACGCCCGGCTCGCGGGCTTGCAGCATCGCGCGCAAGGCATCGCCGATCAGCCCGATCGTGAGCACGCCGGCCACCGCGACCGCGCAGAAACGCATCAATTGCGCCGCATCGACGTCCGGCGACAGCGCGGCCGCGGCGGCGCCGAGCAGGGCGGCGCCGAGGATTCGCAACAATGTCAGCAGCCCGCCCTGACGCTGCGTCTCCGCGCTGGCGCCGGCGATCAGGATCGCGGTCACCGCCAGCAGCGCGCCCAATGCGCCGAGCCGCACCGGCATGCTCGGCGCCAGCACGCGGAAATCGGTGATGATGAAGGGAATGACCATGACGGCGCCGAACGCGACGCGATCGATGACGCGGTTCTCCCAGGCCAGCAGGCTCGCGCGGTCGCGGCGAAGCAGCAGCCAGGCGCAGGTCGCAAAGCCTGCGAGCTGAAAGGCCGACAGCACGATCGTGTGCTGGCTTTCGAACTCGACCGGACCGAGCGCGCCGGCGAGCGCGAGCACCACGCCGACGGCCAGCGCGATCGCCTTGAGCGCGCGATGCGCGTGCCGGCGCAGCAGACCTTCCGTCACCACCAGCGCGCCGAGCGGGATCAGCGCCGCCGGAATCAGCGAGACGCGGTCGAGGAAAGCACTGTCCGTCCACCAGGCGACGCCGCGCAACAGGAACAGCGAGGCGACGGTCCCGAGCAGAACGACCAGCCGCGCCGTCAGCGGTCCCCTGGAATCGCGCCGGTGCAGCATGGCGGCGGCAACCGCGAGGCCGATCGCGCCGCAGAGGTTGACGACGGAGTCCGCAACGATGCCGGCCGTCATGGCGCGGGTTCGCCGGGCTGCAGGCGCGGACGGAGCGTGCCGAACGTCCTGGTGTCGTCGAGCCAATGCACCAGCGGCAGGATCATCCGCTGCAGCGCCAGCACGGCCGAGGTCGCCAGCAGCGCCGGCAGCGAGCCGGAGGGGATCTCGCGCAGCAGATAGCGCCGGGCGGCGGCGAGATCGATTCGGCCGAGCTGCAGCAGATCGTCGCCCCTGGTGTAGTCCAGCTCGCGCGCGCAGAAGCCGTTGTAGATGGCGTCGCGATGCTTGGGCGCATCGTCATACGTCTTCTTCAGCGCATCGGAGCCGCCGGTATAGGCGTTGGTGATGACGAAGCGCGCCTCGTCGAACCCGGCCTCGCCGCCGACACCGAACACCGCGCGATGCGCCCGCATGATGCCGCGCGCGAGCTGAAGATGCGCAAAGCTCTGTCGGGCCTGCGGCAGCGGCGACGGATAGACGTCGGAGAAGGTCTCGCAGACCATGCCGGCCACCGCCGGCACCTGCGTGACGTTGGAGATCCATTTCGGCCGCAGGCCGTCACGGATGAACAGCAGCAGCGTCGTGAGGCCGTAAAGCACGCCGGAAAGGCCTTTGCCGCGCGCTTCCGGGTCGACCATCACCAATCCGAGATGGATCACCTGCTGGCTGTCGCCGTCGCGCTCGACCTGCATCACCGCGAGCGCATTGAAGGCGATCGGCCGGCCGCCCGCCTCCTCCGACACCACCGTGATGATGGCGTGCGCGAGCGGGTCGCGCTCGCCTGAGAAGATGCCATAGGTGAGCTCGCCGGCGGGCAGCGTCTTGCCGGCGACGGTGCGGAGATCGGCCACGAGCGCCGCCAGCGCCGCGTCGTCCAGGGTCGTGCCCGGGCTCTCGACGATGCGCGTGCACAACTCCGCATGGGTTCGCAGCGACAGGTCCATCGCCTCCTGCCCCAGCGCCGTCAGCCAGAAGCCGACATTGTCGTGGATACGCCTGGCCGTTGCGACGACGTTCATTGCTCTCATCCACCTGCCCGATCAGAAACGGCTCGCCGAAGCCGTGCCGGAAGTTCACGACATACGCTCCGCGCCGTTAATTCATGATCATGACGCAGGACGGAGCGTCAGTGACGGTAAACGCAGGTTGAACGACCGCAAGCGGTGGACGCCATCGCATCCACCGCTTCCCGGCACGCGCGGAGTGTCCCCCTCACCGGATTGCATCTTCGATGCAATCCGGCCTCTACCCGCGAGTGGGGAGAGGCGAGGAAACCGCTGCTCACGCCGCCTTCGACACCTCCATCAGCAGGCGCTCGGCGCGGGCGTCCTCGATGCGGTTGACGAGCTTGCCGCTCTCGTGGCGGTCACGCAGGGTCTTGGTCAGGGTGACGCAAGTCTGCACCAGCATGACGATGCCCATCGTCAGATAGCCCTTCATCCAGAGATCGATCGGCATGAAGAACACGCCGAGGGCGACGAGGAAAGCGGAGGCGGCGAACGAGGCGTAGGAGAAGGTGATGAAGGCGCTGCTGTGGGGCTGGGTGTTCTGGTTCATGGTCGGCTCCTATGATGACAATCAGGTTGGCTGATGCGTTTCGATCGGTGGTGACGAAATTCAGTTGGCCGGTGCAGTGCGGCCGGCTTTCAGCCGCGCCAGCACGTCGTCGGCGGTGGTCTTGATGCGCGGGCCAAAGCCCTGCTCGGCGAGCTTCTCGGCGGTGGTGATCGGCCCCGTCGCGGCATCGAGCTCCATCAGCGCCACGTCGGCCGCCTGAGCCTCGATCTGCCGCTCGCGCAGCCGTTTCAGCGTCGCCTCCGCCTCGGGCAGCGTGCATTCGTAGGGACGCGCCGCCTCGATGCCGCCGCGGCGCAGATTGCGCACGGCCTCGGAGGCGCGCGCAATCCGCCGGCCGCGATCGAGCTCGGCAATGCGCGCCTCGGCGTTGGCGACATGCTTCTTCAGCCTGGTGATCTCGGTCGCGAACAGCGCCCGCGCCGTCCTGGCAGCGTCACGCTCGGCCTCGAGGCCAGCGATCGCCTGCGCCGCCTCGCGGGCCAGATCCTCGCGGCCGCCGTCGAGCGCTGCGGTGGCGCGCACCTCGAGATCGGTGATCCGCGCCAAGGTCGCCTCGAGCCGCTTGCCCTCCTGCTGGTCCTGCGCGATGGCCAGCGCCAGCGCGCGCTTGCTGCGATCGACGGCGGCAGCGGCGTCACGCAGCTGCTGATCCAGGATCACCAGCGCGGTACGGTCCTGCAGCTCCTCCTCCGCGACGGCCACGGTGCCCCGAAACAGCGTCAGAACAGTCTTGAACATTGTGAACTCCCTGTTATGAGCATTGCTCATATAGTTTCTTCTAGCGCAATCATGAGCGGCGCTCAAGAAGTATTTTGAGCATCGCTCAATATTTTGGTTAACAATGTCCAAGACACTGGAAAGACGTGCAAAACAGCGCGAAGCCCTGATCGAGGCCGCCGAGCGGATGATCCGGACGAGGGGTCTCGCCGGTCTGAAGACGCGCGATCTTGCCCAGGAGATCGGCGTCGCCAATGGCGCGGTCTACAATCTCGTCGCCGATGTCGACGAGCTCGTGCTGATGGTTGGATCACGCACCCTGGCGCGGCTCGACGCGGAATTGTCGGCGGCCGAAAGCGCCGGGCCGCCGGGCCCCGAGGCTGCGCTGGTGCGCATCGCGATCGCCTATTGCGACTTCGCCGCCCACAATCTCGAGCTCTGGCGCGCGCTGTTCGAGCATCGCATGGCGCCCGAGAAGCCGTTGCCCGACTGGGCCATCGCCGACCAGATGCACCTGTTCCGTCACATCCACCAGCCGCTGGCGGCGTTGTTTCCGCAGCGCTCGTTCGACGACATCAGCGTCACCGCGCGCAGCCTGTTCTCGGCGGTCCACGGCATGGTCGCGCTCGGCTTGGAGCAGAAGCTGATCGCTGTGCCGCTCGCGGCCTTGCGCGCGCAGATCGCGACCATGGTGAAGGCGATGGTGACGGGACTGGTGGCGGAGGAGACGGCCGGCCGGTGACGCGGAGCTCGGCGTCGCGCGCAGCGTCATCGGATGCTGATGCCAACAACAAGTACGGCTGCTTCACGGCACTTCTCTCCTGCCTGCTGCGATAGCTAGTTGCTGCCCCGGCGGCGCGGCTCCCGCCTTGTTCAGCCGGAATTGACGGCGAGAACAAACAACCGCCCCATTGCTTCGCAGTATCATGCCGACGTTCGGACTTGTTCCAGACAACATGTCTGGAACTGCCGTTCCACCGACGCTCGACGACGAGTGTTAGTTCGTGTGACATGTGCAGATCTCGGCGCATGGCCACGCTCATCCGGCCGGCAGAACCTGCAGCGTATGCCGCGCGATCCAGAAAAAACTCCAACGAGTCCATGACGCGCGAGCCAAGGGGAAAATCGTGAGACATCTGCGTGCGCCCAATGACGACCGCGATCCGCCATTCCCGTCCGGCTACGACGACGGCCGGCGTCCGCTGTATGAACAACCGTGGCGCGACGAGCACGATCGGCCTACCCCTGCTGAATTCGCGTCCCGTTATGGCGTGCAGGAGGTTCCTCGGCCGCCACGGGAACGGCGTCTCCTCGGCGCGTTGAGCATGATGGGGCTCGTGGCTGTCGCCGCAGGCGTGGCCGGCTTTGCAGCGACGAAACTTCCGACGCGGTGGAGTGCTGGGCTCTCCGCCAACGGCCGTGCGGAGGTTGCAGCCACGGCAACGGTGCCGTCATCGCCGGCCCGAGCCGCGCAGACCGTTGCACCGGTCCAAGATGCTCTCCCAACTGGAGCGATTGCGAGCGCCGTCCCCGTCGTCACGCCGGATCAGAGCCTGCCGCTGAGGGAGGAGGACCGCGCGCCGAAGTTCGATACACGGATGGCCAATGCCGCGTCGGCGCAGCCGACCAGCGCGCGGCCCCCGGTCCAGGGCGTGACGGATACCGAAATCAGCTTCGGAATGGCGGCGCCGTTCTCTGGTCCGGCCAGGGAGATGGGCCATCAGCTCAAGCTCGGCATCGACCTCGCCTTCGCGCAGGCCAACGAGGAAGGCGGCGTGCATGGCCGGCAGCTCAAGCTCTACACGGCCGATGATGCCTATGAGCCGACGCGGACGCTGAACGCGATGAAGGAACTCTACGAGCAGCACAGGGTGTTCGGCTTCGTCGAGAACTACGGCAGTCCGACGGCCCTGATCTCGGTGCCGTACGCGCTCGAGCATCATGCGCTCTATTTCGGCGCCTTCACCGGCGCTCCTTCGCTCCGCCACGATCCGCCGGATCGCTACGTCTTCAACTACCGTGCCGGCTACGCCGAGGAAGCCCATGCGCTCGTGAACTATCTCGTCAAGAGCCGCAAGCTGCGTCCGCAGGAGATCGGAGTTCTCACCCAGCAGGATGCCTACGGCGACGCGGGGTGGGAGGGTGTCAGCAAGGCGATGCACGGGCTGCGCGGCGGCGTGGGCGACGCCTTCCGCATGAGCTACAGCCGCAACACCGTCAATGTCGACGAGGCCATCGCGCAACTGCGCCGGCAGAAGCATGCGATCAAGGCGGTGGTGCTGGTCGCCACCTTTCGCGCCGCGGCCAAGTTCATCGAGAAGACCCGCGACCTGTATCCGGACATGATCTACGCGACGATTTCGGGTGTCGGCAGCACCGGCCTCGCCAGTGAGCTGATGGTGCTCGGCCCGCGCTATGCGGACGGCGTCATCTGCACCCAGGTCACGCCGGCGGTCGACGGCTACGCGTCCGTTACCCTGAACTACAAGAAGGCGCTCGACAGATATTTCCCGGGAGAGCCGGCGGACTACTCGTCCCTGGAAGCCTATCTCACCGCCAACATCCTGATCGAAGGACTGCGTCGCGCCGGTCCCGCTGTCGACACCGAGTCGCTGGTCGATGTCCTCGAATCGATGCGGAATTACGAGCTGGGCGTTGGATCAAGGGTGAGCTTCGGCCCGTCCGACCACCAGGCGCTGCACAAGGTCTGGGGCACGCAGCTCGACAAGACCGGCCAGTATCACGCAATAGATCTCGAATAGGCTGAATGGCCTGGGCTCGCCGCTCCGTGCAGCGTGCATGAGCGGGTTGCTTTCATCGGCGCTTTCGGCCATATCGATCGCATGATCAAGACTGAGACCTTGCACGCGAACACGTGGTGGCGCTCCATCTAGGAGCGGCACGGCCTCGTCATTCATTCGCCCGTCGCCGCCGTTCATCGGCCTGCGACGCGGTTCTTGTCATCAACAGCATCGAAGAGCTCGATCGAGCGGCGGTTCTCACTTCTGGAGAACCACGATGCCTCTCTCAATGCCAGAACGTCCCGTCATCCTGACCGGCGACAGGACCACCGGCCCCCTGCACCTCGGCCACTATGTCGGCTCGCTGCAGAACCGCGTCGCGCTGCAATCGACGCATCGGCAATTCCTGCTGCTGGCCGATGCCCAGGCGCTGACGGACAACGCCCACGATCCGGGCAAGGTGAGCCGGAACATCCTGGAGATCGCGACCGACTATCTCGCCGTCGGCATCGACCCGGAGATGACGACCATCTGCCTGCAATCGCACCTGCCGGCGCTGGCCGATCTCACGCTGCTCTACATGAACTTCGTCACGGTGGCGCGGCTCGAGCGCAACCCGACCATCAAGGACGAGATCCAGACACGCGGCTTCGGCCGCGATATACCGGCCGGCTTCCTGTGCTATCCCGTCGCGCAGGCCGCGGACATCACCGCCTTCAGGGCGACCATCGTGCCGGTCGGCGAGGACCAGGCGCCGCTGATCGAGCAGACCAACGAGATCGTCCGCCGCATCAACCGCCAAGCGGGCACGGAGGTGCTCCCCGAGGCACGCGCGCTGATCCCGAGCGTCGGACGCCTGCCTGGCGTGGACGGCAAGGCCAAGATGAGCAAATCACAGGGCAACACGATTCCACTCTCCGCCACCGCGGACCAGATTCGCGATGCCGTCCGCCGCATGTTCACCGATCCCGGCCACGTCAGGGCCGCCGATCCGGGGCGTGTCGAAGGCAATGTCGTTTTTACCTATCTCGACGCGTTCGACGACGATCACGCGGCGGTCGCGGACCTGAAGGCGCGCTACGTCCGCGGCGGCCTCGGAGACAGCGTCGTGAAGCAGCGACTTGATGACGTGCTGCAGGCCGTGGTCGCGCCGATCCGCGACCGGCGGGCAGCGTTTGCGCGTGATCCCGACCATGTTCTCGAGATCGTCAGGCACGGCACCGAACTGGCGCGCACCGTCACCGATGCGACCTTGCGCGACGTACGCGAGGCGCTGGGTCTGTTTGCGCTGCATTAGCGGTGCGATGCTAATGTCTGATAACATGAATTAACTAATTCCCGCTCCGCTGCGTCACTGGAACACGAAACGGCTGCGCGTGTCCCGTCGAAATAGGCGCTGCGCTGTCAAGCGGCCGCGAAAGGCGCTATGCTGCGTTCGCGCCTGCCCAACTGTGATGCCGAGATCCGGTTTCGAAGTATTCAGCACTCGCGTTTCACCCGGAGAACACATGGCGAAGCGACCCATCGTAAAGCCGCCGACGGCCGCAAAGCCGCAGCCAAAGAAGCAGGCTTTCGATCCGGCGGTGTTCCTGAAGACCGAAGGCCCAGGCCGGACGATCGGGAAATACCGAAAGGACCAGCAGATCTTTTCCCAGGGCGGCCTCGCCGATGTGCTGTTCTATATCATCACGGGCACGGTCAAGATCGTCGTCCATTCCGAGCAGGGCAAGGAGGCGGTCATCGCGCTGCTCGGTCAGGACGATTTTTTCGGCGAGGGGTGCCTGGCCGGCCAGTCTCATCGGCTGTCGGCGGCGTCGGCCATCACGGACAGCGAAATCCTGCGGATCACCAAATCGGCCGCGATCAGCACCCTGCGCGAGCAGCCGGCGTTCTCCGAGGTGTTCGTTTCGCACATCCTCGCCCGCACGATCCGCGTCGAGGCCGATCTCATCGATCAGTTGTTCAATTCGAGCGAGAAGCGCCTTGCGCGGGCGCTACTGCTGCTGGCCAATTTCGGCAATGACGGCAAGCCGCAGCGGGTCATCGCGAAGGTCAGCCAGGAGATGCTGGCCGACATGATCGGCACCACCCGCTCGCGGGTCAGTCACTTCATGAACAAGTTCCGCAAGCTGGGCTTCATCGACTACAACGGCCATCTCGTGATCCACAACTCCCTGCTGAACGTGGTTCTGCACGATCAGCCGCATATCGCAGGCGTGAAGTCGGTTGAAGGCAAGGCGCCCCTCAAGAGCCTATGACCGTGCATCTCGAGTGACCGTGCATCTCGAGATCGAGCTGGCCCTGCTCGATCCACGCCACCATCAAATCAATGCTGGCTGCGCACCGCCGTCGTGGGCGGCTGGAGAAATGCATCGAACCGCTGCTTGACGATGGCGTAACATTCGCACGAGGCTTTCTCGAGTCCGGGCCGGTCGAGCACCTGAATGGTGCCGCGACGATAGCTGATCAGGCCGGCCGCCTGCATGGATTGCGCGGCAAGCGTCACCGACTTGCGATTGGCGCCGAGGATCTGCGACAGGAATTCATGCGTGTACGGAAGCACCGCCCCTTCGGCCCGGTCGTGCATCATCAGCAGCGCATCGGCAGATGCGCTCTTCGGGATCCATCTGTCACACGCCCCACGACTCGCTGTCGGTGGGCCACACCACCGAGCGGAAAGAATTGCCGCCGAATGAGCGGAGCTGGCCGACGCGCCAACCCGGCCTGCCGCCTGGCTCGCATAGGGCGGTCTCCGATGATGAGGGTGCTGCCCCGCCCACTGAAAGGCTGGCATGAGCACGCCTCTCGCCACGGCATCAGTGCCCGCTCTCCGTGGAAGGTCCTCTGGATGAGCGCGCGGGGGGCACAGCGAGCGTCAGGTGCTACTGCCCGCGCCGGGGAGCCATTCTCCTCGATTCGGCTCCCGACGAATTGCGCTGCGGCAAACTGGACCCATGTTCGCTTTTGCTCAGACTCCGACCGGGAACGGCAACACAATAGTCTCATAATATCAAATTGTAAGGAAGAGAGCAGCGGGGAATTTGTAGTCGGAGTGCGTCCTGTTTTGGAGAATTCGCGTGTTGAGACATCAGAGCCAAGATACCGCTTTTCCGATCTTTCTCGAGCGGGCAGGCGTCCGGAATGACATACGCAGCTACAGGCTCATCCAACAATCTGTGCTCGCCGAATTCAGTCGTGCTGCATTGCAGACCCGCGATATCAACAGCGTTCTTCAGCGCGCCACCGCGCTCTGCGCCAAGGGCCTCAATGCACCGTTCACGATGGCGATGGAATTCGTGGCGGATGGCAAGAGACTGCTGGTCCGCGCGGGTTACGGATGGCCGAGCCCGGTCGAGCAATCATCGTTCGTCGTGGACAGCGCCTCGCCTGCTGGCCGCGCCTTCCAGACAGGTCAAGCCATCATCACCAGTCGCGGCCCCCCTGATGGTCGCTTCGAGACACCGGGACTTCTTCCAGTAGACCGCGGCATCAAGACGTCGATCAGCGTCCGGATCGATCGCGGCGGACAAGGCGGCGGCTATTTCGGCGTGCTCCAGGTCGACAGTCCGGCCCCCCGCCGCTTCGACGAGGCAGACGTTGCCTTCCTCACTGCATTCGCCGACATCGTCGGGATTGCAATCGAGCGCCTGCATGAGGAGACGCGGCTCCGGGAAGCCTTGGACCATCAAGCCATGCTGACGCGCGAAATGGGCCACCGCGTCAAGAACAGCCTCGCATCCGTCGTGGCCATGCTCCGCGTCCAGTCGTTCGGGTCGCATTCGGCTGAAGCCAAGCGCGCCCTCGAAGACGCAGGATCGCGCGTGGCGGCCATTGCCCAGGTTCATGATCATCTCTCGCGGGCCTCGCAGATCGGCTTGATCGACGTCGACGTCTTCCTCAATGACTTCTGCAGCCGGCTGCAACGCGTCGCGGGAACGAATGTGCTGCGCTGCGACTCCGACCCGATACGGCTTTCGGCCGATCATGCCGTTCCTCTCGGCCTGCTGATCAATGAGCTGGTCAGCAACGCCGTGAAACATGCCTACCCCGGCCGGGACGGGACGATCGACATCTCCGCCCGTGACATCGACGGCTGGCTACACCTCAGCGTGTCCGATCATGGTGTCGGTCTGCCGGCCGGTTTCGACATCGATCAACCGCGCGCGAGCCTGGGGTTCCGGATGATCAAGGGGATGGTCGAGCAGCTCCGCGGCCGCCTCTCCGTCAGCGCCAACCAGTCAACCGGCACGCGTGTCCTGGTCGAACTGCCGATGATCCCCCGCAATGAAGGGATTGCACCCGCGGCAGCACTCGTCACCGCAGAGCGACCGGTGCTGGAGAAGACCCGGTGATCCCTTGGGCGATCATCATTCGCCAGCACGGCCGATGACGTGATCCTCGATGCGCCGCTGACAAGGCCGGCCGCTTTCTCGAACGGCAGCTCTTTGTCAATGCTCCTCGTCCACGTGCCGCTGGTGGCGACGAGCGCGCTACACGCTTCATGGTGAGACCACACCGCAAATCCGAACATGCGCGAGCCCGGCGGCATTTACCGGGCGGAAACCGTTGCTGGCGTTCAATGCGAGCATGGCACAGTTGCGCATGGAAGTTCGCGATTCGACCGGCACCATCCTGCCGGGCTATGGCGACGCATTCTTCGACCTCAGGCTCCCCGGCGATCACCGCCGCGTGGCGCGGACCCTGCTCCAGATCATTCGCGGCGACGATGTCCGCTCACCGGTGCACAGCGTCCACTTCTTCCGGGGCGCTTCCGAGATCGGCTGCTGGTCGGTCGACGACGAGCGCGCGGAGATGAGCTTCGTGGACCAGTTCGCGCACACGCCGCCCGCCGCGGCGTAACAGCTTCCCCGACGAGCTCAAGGCACGCGGCATCGGCCTCACGCGATCCGCGGGTGCGCGGTCTGGTGTCAGGTCCAGGCCGAGCGGATGATCGTGCCGTCATAGTCGGTGCCGAAAATCGCGAAGTCCGGCACATGGCCGAGGATCGCCGTCAGCGCCCGCGGGATCAGGTGCGTCTCGGGATCGCGCAGCTCACCGATCAGGCCTGACGCGTCGGCACCGCCGGCGTTGAAGTGCGGCGATGGCCGGTGGACAGATTGTCGTAGCAGACCGGCGCGTAGCCGGCCTCGGCGACAGCCTTGCAGCAATGAGCCCCGATGTAGCCGGCGCCGCCGGCAACCAGGATCGCTCCCTTGTGATCCATGCATGAAGGCCTTCTGATCAGCAAACGGCTGGATCGAGTCGCGGATGCGAAATGTGACCCAGCGAGCCGACCGCTGCAACCGGGCAGCGCGCGCCGGCTGGCGTCACCGACAACCGCTTGGCGGAAGGCCGCTCCGCGCTCTTAACGCTCTCGCACCCGGCCGGTCGTCCGATTGCGGTCAGGTGACGCCGAATAGCGGGCGTCCCGCGACTACAGCACGACATCTAGCCGTGAACAGACCTCGTACCGGGCCGCGCCGCTGATTCGGACGCGGTTCGTTCAAGCCACGTTCTGAACGTTAACGTGAGCGCGCACGACGTCGCATTCTGGGACATCATGCGCGGGCTCGCCGTGGCAGCGAGTCCAGCGCTGATGTCGTTGGCGCGATCCCGGCGCGGCGAGGTCGGCGCGGCTCCAGGTGTAGGCCGTGCCTGCGCGCCCGCCCGGCACGCCGATCCGTTCGGCGCGCAGATGTCCATGCCCCCAGGTGCATGGCTCACAATCCAGAGTCCAGGTGGCACGCGGCGCAGAATGGGGTACGAGTCGTCGGACTGATCAGCGTCGGCCGATGCGGGAGACGTCCCTTGAGTGAAACACCGAGCAACGTCGACGCGGCGGCGCGCGCTGCAGCGACGCCACCGCCCTCGTCCGCCGCGGCGCCCGGGCTCTCGGCGCGTCTCGGCATTCCGCTGCTTGCGATGATCGCAGCGCTCGCCTTCGTGGCGCTCGCGACCACGCGCTGGAACGCCTGGACCGGCAACGCAACGACCCAATCGACCAACGATGCCTATGTGCGCGCCGACCTGACGCAGCTCTCGAGCCGCGTGGCCGGCGAGGTGACGAAGGTTGCGGTCAGCGATTTCCAGCAGGTCAAGGCCGGCGACCTGCTGGTCCAGATCGATCCGGCCGACTACGAGGCACAGGTGTCGCAGGCCGAGGCCAATGTCGAAGCGGCGCAGGCGGCGCTCGACAACCTCAGCAATCAGGTCGAGCTGCAATACGCAACCATCGCGCAGGCCGAAGCGCAGCAGGTCTCGGCCGGCGCGGCCGAGGTGCAGGCCAGGCAGGAGGAAGAGCGCCAGCAGTCGCTGTCGCAGAGCGAGGCAGGTACCAAGCAGCGGCTGGAACAGGCAACGGCCGCCTATGCCAAGGCACAGGCGGACGTGCGCGCGAGCCGCGCGGTGATCGCCGCGCAGCGCCACCAGCTCGAGGTGCTCACCGGCACCAAGAAGCAGCGCGGCGCCGATCTCGCCGGCGCCAAGGCCGCGCTCGCCGCCGCGCGGCTCAAGCTCGGCTACACCAGGATCACCGCGCCGTTCGACGGCGTCGTCGGGCAGCGCCAGGTCCAGGTCGGCGACTACGTCAATATCGGCAGCAGCCTGATCGCGGTGGTGCCGCTGCCGCATGTTTTCGTCATCGCCAACTACAAGGAAACGCAGCTCACCCATGTCGCGCCCGGCCAGCCGGTCGAGGTCACCGTGGACTCGTTCCCCGGCGAAAGCCTGCACGGCCGCGTCGAGCGGATCGCGCCGGCCTCCGGCTCGCAATTCGCGCTGCTGCCGCCCGACAATGCCACCGGCAATTTCACCAAGGTCGTACAGCGCATTCCGGTCCGCATCGCCCTCGACGGCGACCAGCCGCTGCTCGCGCGGCTGCTGCCGGGGATGTCGGTCGTGACCCACATCCGCACCGCCGGCCAGGCCGATGGCACCAAGTGAGACCGAGCGCGGACCGCTGTCGCGCGGCGGCCAGGCGGCGCATCCGCTGTTTGCCGTCGGCGCCGTCCTGCTCGGCTCGTTCCTGGCGAATTTCGACAGCCGGCTGACCTCGGTCGGCCTGCCCGATCTGCGCGGCGCGTTCTCGCTCGGTTTTGACGAGGGCGCCTGGCTGTCCACCGCGGCGATCGGCTCGCAGATCGTGATCGCGCCGGCCGTGGCGTGGCTCGCGACGGTGTTCGGTCTGCGCCGTGTGCTGGGTATTCCCAGCCTCATCTATGCGGTGCTGTCCCTGATCATTCCGTTCGTGCGCGACTACCCGACCTTGATCGCGCTCGCGATCCTGCACGGCATGCTGCTCGGCACCTTCGTGCCGGCCACGCTCATGATCATCTTCCGCAACCTGCCGATCCGCTGGTGGCTGCCGGCGATCTCGATCTATGCGATCCGGGTCGGCTTCGCGCTGGATACCTCGACCTCGCTGGTCGGCTTCTATGTCGAGCATCTCGGCTGGCAGTGGCTGTACTGGCAGGGCGTCGTGCTGGCGCCGCTGATGGCGCTGATGGTCTATCTCGGCACCCCGGCCGAGCCCGTCAACCGCGCGCTGCTCGAGAACGCCGACTGGGGCGGGATGCTGTTGCTCGGCAGCGCCGTGGCGATGATCTATGCCGGTCTCGACCAGGGCAACCGGCTCGACTGGCTGCAATCTGGCACGGTGATGGCGCTGCTAGGCGGCGGCGCCGTGCTGTTCGTCCTGTTCCTCGTCAACGAGGCGCTCGCCCCGCAGCCATGGGCGCATTTCAACGTGCTGTTCTCGCGCAACATCGGGCTGTCGCTGGTCGTGATCCTGCTCTACACGCTGACCAGCCTCTCGAATGCGTCGCTGGTGCCGAACTTCCTCGTCACCATCACGCAGTTGCGGCCGGAGCAGAGCGGCTCGCTGCTGTTGTTCTACGGCGCGCTGCCGATGGTCGTGCTGGTGCCGCTGTCGATCGTCCTGCTTCGCCATCTCGATCCTCGCATCGTCGTCGTGCTCGGTCTCAGTGCCTTCGCGGCGGCCAATCTGCTCGGCACCCAGATCACCCATGCCTGGGCACGCGAGGATTTCATCGTCATCGTCGTGCTGCAGTCGATCGGACAGGCCCTGACCTTGCTTCCGATCATCATCCTCGCGCTGTCGAATTCCGATCCGGCGCGGGCGACGTCCTTTGCGGCCTATATCCAGGTGATGCGGCTCGGCGGCGCCGAAATCGGCGTCGCCCTGATGGGAACGTGGCTGCGGGTGCGCGAGCAGGTGCATTCGGCCTATCTCGGCCTCAATATCCAGAGCAGCGATCTCGACGTCGCGCGCGCGCTGCAACGGCTGACCGGCTATTTCGCCACGCATGGCGGCGGCCAGGCCAAGGCCCGCGCCGTCGGGACCTTGGCCGCGCAGGTGCAGCGCGAGGCCAACGTGCTCGCTTATCTCGACGCGTTCTGGCTGTGCTTCTGGCTCGCGATCGCCTCGCTGGTGCTGGTTGCGCTGATCACCCGCGCGCCGCCCGGTCCGTTCTCGCCGGCCCCCATTGGGTTGAGAACGGCGTGGACGCGACGATTCGGATCGTCGCCGACGTGAGAGCGACGACATTCTCCGACGCGGCACGGCTGCAACGTCACAACACACGCGCCTCGCGGCGGCGCCGAGGTTGCTTAACTTTCTGACGCCGGCACAGCAGCACGGCGCGTGCGCCGGAGCTGCATCTTGCATCTCAATTCAGCGTGGCACGAGATGTAGCCGTGAACAGACCTCGTACCGTGACTCGCCGCCGATTCGGACGCGGTTCGTTCCAGCCGCGTTCCGAACGTTAACGTCGCAAACCGCAGCGTCACACTCTGGGACATCGTGCCGCGAGAGCTGCGGCCGGTCATCTTAACCTTTCGCGACCAGGCCAGACGCGGCTGTCCATCGCAACGTCTGGATCTCGTAGGTCGCGGAAGCGCGCCGCGACATCTAGGCGTGAACAGACCCCGTACCGTGACGCGCAGCCGATTCGGACGTGGTTCGTTCCGAGCGCGTTCCGAACGTTAACGGCGCGGCCAGCAGCGTCGCACTCTGGGACATTACGCACGCGATGGTTGCGGAAGCGGGTCGAGCGGCCATTTCGGACGCTTGATCTTCCTGTAGGGCAACGTCGTGACATCGCGCGCGACCACGCCGGGCGCATCGACCATGATGATGTCGGCCGCGATCGGCGCAAATGCCGCGCGGAAATGCTGGGCGGATTTCACCACGAC
Source organism: Bradyrhizobium sp. SZCCHNR1051 (assembly GCF_032489615.1). Classification (NCBI taxonomy): domain Bacteria; kingdom Pseudomonadati; phylum Pseudomonadota; class Alphaproteobacteria; order Hyphomicrobiales; family Nitrobacteraceae; genus Bradyrhizobium; species Bradyrhizobium sp. SZCCHNR1051. The sequence goes on from NZ_JAUEYJ010000002.1 coordinate 99,470, forward strand.
GAGCTTGCGCGTGGCAGGATCGCAGCCGAGCTGCGTGAAGAAGTCGGTGCCGAACGCCTGGCAACGGAACGTCGTGATCACGACCTCGACGCCATTGCTCACGATCAACGCGCAATCGCCGAGCTTGGCGGGCGTGCCGGCAAGGCCCGTCATCACCATGTTCTCCTTCAGCGCCTTGATCTCCCAGGTCGCATCGACCGGATCACCCGACAGCGGACCGATCTTGCCGCCGATCCGCAGCGGCAGCTTGGCGCCAACGCCGGCATCGAAGGCGATGCGCACCGCGATCGGATCCCAGAGTGGACCGAGGCAGGCATTGCCGATGTTGCGGTCGAGCAGCCGGCGCAGGATGAACGTGGAATCGCCGGGCGCACCGCCGCCGGGATTGTCGCTGGCATCGCCGAGCACGATGGTGCCGTCTGTCGCCAAGGCCTGGTCAAGCGCGGCATCGACGGCGGGCATACGCTCGGTCACCGCCTCGCGCATGCCGATCAGTTCGTCCGCAAGGCGGCGTGCCAGCGCCTTCGCCCTGACACCATCCGGATCGACGGCGGCATCGCTGTAGACCAGCACCTTGGTGCCCATGTCAGGCGTGTCGCCCCAGCCGAAGCCGTGCACGATCGAGACCGAGACGATGCCGTCCTTGCCTTCGAGCGCGGTGATGCGGTCGACGAAGCTGCGCACCGGCTCGCGCGTGGTGTGCAGGGTGACGATCATGTCGGTGTCGACCAGGGCCTTCTGCAGCTTCAGCCGCTTCTCGGCGATCTCGGTGCAATGCTTCACCAGATCCTGCGCGCGCTCGAGGATGTCGGTGTGCGGATATTCCTTCCAGCAGATCAGCAGATCGGCGCTTCTGACCATCAGCTCGCTCATGTGAACGTGGGGGTCGAGCGTCGCACCGATGACCACATCGGGCCCGACGATCTCGCGGATGCGCGCGAGCAGCTCACCCTCGCAATCATCGTAGCCGTCGGCGATCATCGCGCCGTGCAGGCCGATCAACGCCATGTCGACCGGCAGCGCGGCTTTGAGGTCGGCAAGAATCTGGTCACGCAGGGTCTCGAACGCGGCGCGGGTGACCAGCCCGTTGGGCACGGCCGCAGCCACCAGCCCTTCGATCAGCGTCCAGCCCTTGGACGGCCCGACCTGGCGCGCAGCCCATAGCGGCCCGCCATGCATCTGCATCTTGTCCGGATGCTGGCCGGCCGGGAAGTAGGCGCGCTCATGGAAGGTCGCGAGCCCCGTGGGCATCGGCGCGAAGGTGTTGGTCTCGGTGGCAAGGGCGGCGGAGAAGACACGCATGGAGGGGAGGCTCTTGGTTCGCGCGAGGGACGAGGATGCGGCGCAGGGGACCGCATCGCGTCCATCAGCACAAGCCGGCAGGAATGAAGAGCGCCCCGTCGCCCAGCGCATGAGCGGCGTCAGACCGCGCTCTCAACCGCGACCGACTGATCCTCGATCGCCTTGATCGCGACCAGCGCGACCTGCGTCAGCGCCTCGCGGTCGGCGCCTGACGACGCCATCACGCTCATGCCGGTGATGACGGCCGAGACATAGCGGGCGAGCGCCGCAGGGTCGGCGGTGGCAGCCAGATCGCCTTCGCCCTTTGCGCGATCGAAACGCTGCCGGAGCTGTTCCTCGGTCTGCGCACGGCGGGCCGCGAGCTCGAACGGCACATTGGCCGAGCCGGAGCCGCAGGCGAGACCGCCCTGCACCAGCAGGCAGCCGGGCGGATTGGAGGGATCGGTCTGTTTCTCGGCGACGCCCATCAGCATCCGCGCGGTGACCTCGCGGGCGGTCGGCGCACTCAGCACCTCGTCCATCCAGGCCTCCCGTCGCGCCGTGTAGCGGTCGAGCGCGGCCCTGAGCAGGGCCTCCTTGCTGCCGAACGCGGCGTAGAGGCTGGGCGGGTTGATGCCCATGGCGTCGGTGAGCTGGGCGATGGTGGCGCCCTCATAGCCATGGCGCCAGAACACCTCCATCGCCTGGTCCAGCGCGGTGTCGCGATCGAAAGTCCGGGGCCGTCCGATGCCCATGTGCAAAACTCCTGTTCCGTCTCCGCCCCGTCCGATTCTTATCTAGTTGTTATTGAACGCGATTTCTTTGATCTGGCGCAGTCGCCGAAAGTCGGGCTACTATTTTCGTAGTATCCGTTACATAAGTCTCTTGCGAACCGGTTGCCAGCGCCACATTTGTAGCGAGCACTACAAAACTGGAGCGCGCCAATGCCTTCGCCCGAAATTCGTTCCTCCGGCCGCCTGAAGCGGTGGCTGAGCACCGTCGCCGCCGCTGGCCTGCTGATTGCCGCCGGATCCTATGCCGGCTCCCATTATTTCAACTTCAGTTCCGCGCCGAATGCAGCCCGCGCTGCGGCCCCCGAACAGGCCGTCGCCGTTACGGTTGCCGTGGTCGAGCCGCGAAAGGCGAGCCTGTGGGACGAGTTCTCCGGCCGGCTCGAAGCTGTCGAGCGGGTCGAGATCCGGCCGCGGGTGGCCGGTGCCATTCTCGGCACCAATTTCACCGAGGGCTCGCTGGTCAAGGCTGGCGACGTCCTCTTCAAGATCGACCCGGCGCCCTACGCAGCCGAGGTCGACCGGGCGCAGGCGCAGCTGGAAGCGGCGCGCGCCCGCGCCGCTTTCGCTGCCAACGAACTGGAGCGCGGCGCGCAGCTGGTCGGCAATTCGATCGTGACCAAGCGCGATTACGACCAGCGCGACAACGGCAATCGCGAGGCGATCGCCAACGTCAAGGCCGCCGAGGCGACCTTGCAGACGGCCAAACTCAACCTCGACTACACACAGGTGCGGGCGCCAGTCGACGGCCGGGTCGGCCGGATCGAGGTCACCGTCGGCAACCTCGTCGCCGCCGGCTCGGCCTCGCCGGTGCTGACTTCGCTGGTGTCCGTCAATCCGATCTATGCGAGCTTCGATGCCACCGAAGAGCTGGTGTTGCGCGCATTGTCGGCGATCGCCGATGGCTCGGGCAAGCGCGGCAATCTCGACCGCATCCCGGTCGAGATGACGACCTCGGGCGGCATCGCGGCATCCGGCCACATCCAGTTGATCGACAATCAAGTCAACGGGCAGAGCGGCACGATCCGCGTCCGCGCCGTGTTCAAGAACGAGGACGGCCGGCTGATCCCCGGCCAGTTCGCGCGCGTGCGCATGGGCCAGCCGCAGCAGCAATCGCTGGTGCTGCTCGACGAGCGCGCCATCGGCACCGACCAGGACAAAAAATTCGTGATGGTGGTCGGTGACGACGAGCGCGCTGTCTATCGCCCGGTCAGCCTCGGCGGCAGCGTCGACGGCCTGCGCATCATCTCCGCCGGTCTCAAGCCCGGCGAGCGCGTCGTCGTCAACGGCCTGCAGCGGGTGCGGCCGGGTGCGTTGTTGAAGACGCAGGTGGCCGCGATGGGCGCACGCGATGGGGCGGCGTCAGACAACAAGCAACTGGCGCAGCGCTGATCGTCATTGAGGCCCGGCTATCCGCGACCACCACAACTGTCGTCCCCGCGAAAGCGGGGACCCATAACCACCGGCCCTGCTTGTCGACCAAGGAAGATGACCCGCAGTCTTTTTCACCAATTGGCCGTCCGCGGTATGGGTCCCGGCGTTCGCCGGGACGACACCGGATGTGAGGCGGCAGCGAGCCAAACAGGCCAAGCGAAATCCACACTACACGCTGACATCTCCCGACCACGGGGCCTCCCATGAACCTCTCCAAATTCTTCATCGACCGGCCGATCTTCGCAGGCGTGCTGTCGACGCTGATCTTCCTCGGCGGCTTGATCGCGCTGTTCTCCATGCCGATCTCTGAATACCCCGACGTCGTGCCGCCCTCCGTCGTGGTGCGCGCGACCTATCCCGGCGCCAATCCGAAGGTGATCGCCGAGACGGTGGCGACGCCGATCGAGGAGCAGATCAACGGCGTCGAGAACATGCTCTATATGAGCAGCCAGGCGACCACCGACGGCGCGATGACGCTCACGGTCACCTTCAAGCTCGGCACCGATCCGGACAAGGCCACGCAGTTGGTGCAGAACCGCGTGCAGCAGGCCGAGCCGCGGCTGCCCAACGTCGTGCGCCAGCTCGGCGTCATCACCAAGAAGAGCTCGCCCGACCTCACCATGGTCGTGCATCTGATCTCGCCGAACGGCCGCTACGATACGACGTACCTGCGCAACTACGCGGTGCTCAACGTCAAGGACCGGCTGGCGCGCATCGACGGCGTCGGCGACGTGCAGCTGTTCGGCGCCGGCGACTATTCGATGCGGGTCTGGGTCGATCCGCAGAAGGCGGCCGAGCACGGCCTGTCGGCGTCCGACATCGTCAAGGCGATCCAGGCGCAGAACGTCGAAGCCGCGGCCGGCGTGGTCGGCGCATCGCCCAGCGTCAAGGGGCTCGACCTGCAGCTCTCGGTCAATGCCGAGGGCCGGCTGTCGAACGAGGACCAGTTCGCCGACATCGTGGTGAAGACCGGCGCCCATGGCGAGATCACGCGGCTGCGCGACGTCGCGCGCATCGAGCTCGGCGCCTCGGAATATGGACTGCGCTCGCTGCTCGACAACAAGCAGGCGGTGGCGATCCCGATCTTCCAGGCACCCGGCTCCAACGCGCTGCAGATCTCCGACAACGTCCGCGCCACCATGGCCGAGATCAAGAAGACGATGCCGGAGGGCGTCGAGTATCACATCGTCTACGATCCGACCCAGTTCGTGCGATCCTCGATCGAGGCCGTCGTGCACACGCTGTTCGAGGCCATCGTGCTGGTCGTGATCGTGGTGATCCTGTTCCTGCAGACCTGGCGCGCCTCGATCATCCCGCTGCTGGCGGTGCCCGTCTCGATCGTCGGCACCTTCGCGGTGATGCACCTGTTCGGCTTCTCGATCAACGCGCTCAGCCTGTTCGGCTTGGTGCTCGCCATCGGCATCGTCGTCGACGACGCCATCGTCGTGGTCGAGAACGTCGAGCGCAACATCGAGAGCGGCCTGTCGCCACGCGACGCCACCTACCAGGCGATGCGCGAGGTGTCCGGACCGATCATCGCGATCGCGCTGGTGCTGGTCGCCGTGTTCGTGCCGCTCGCCTTCATCTCCGGCCTCACGGGACAGTTCTACAAGCAGTTCGCGCTGACGATCGCGATCTCGACCGTGATCTCCGCCGTCAACTCGCTGACCCTGTCGCCGGCGCTGTCGGCGCTGCTCCTCAAGGGCCATCACGAGCCGAAGGACCGCCTCACCCGCATCCTCGACAAGAGCCTCGGCTGGTTCTTCCGCGGCTTCAACCGCGCCTTCGTCCGCGCCTCCAACAATTACAGCGGCAGCGTGTCGAAGGTGATCATCGGCAAGGCCGCGGTGATGATCCTCTATGTCCTGCTGGTCGGCGCCACCGCCGTGCTGTTCAAGCAGGTGCCGGGCGGCTTCGTGCCGGGCCAGGACAAGCAGTATCTGGTCGGCTTCGCGCGGCTGCCCGATGGCGCCACGCTCGACCGCTCCGAGGAGGTCATCCGCAAGATGAGCGACATCGCGCTGACCCAGCCCGGTGTCGAGAGCTCGGTCGCCTTCCCCGGCCTGTCGATCTCCGGCTTCACCAACTCCTCCAATGCCGGCATCGTGTTCTCGACCCTGAAGCCGTTCGACGAGCGCAAGGATCCGTCGCTGTCCGGCGGCGCGCTGGCGATGGAGCTCAACAAGAAATATGCGGGCATTCAAGACGCCTTCATCGCGATGTTCCCGCCGCCACCGGTCAACGGCTTGGGCACCATCGGCGGCTTCAAGCTGCAGATCGAGGACCGCGCCGGGCTCGGCTATGAGGCGCTCAACGACGTCACCAAGGCGTTCATGGCGGGCCTGCAAAAGTCGCCGGAGATCGCCGGCGTGTTCTCGAGCTTCCAGGTCAACGTGCCGCAACTGTTCGCCGACATCGACCGCACCAAGGCGCTGCAGCTCGGCGTGCCCGTGACCGAGGTGTTCAACACCCTGCAGATCTACCTCGGCTCGTACTACGTGAACGACTTCAACAAGTTCGGCCGCACCTATTCGGTGCGCGTGCAGGCCGACGCGCCGTTCCGCGCCCGTGCCGACGATATCCGCCAGCTCAAGGTGCGCTCCGCCTCCGGCGACATGGTGCCGCTGTCGGCGCTGCTCAACGTGCGACAGAGCGCAGGTCCCGAACGCGCCATCCGCTACAACGGCTTCCTGTCGTCGGACATCAACGCGGCAGCGGCGCCCGGCTTCTCCTCGGGCCAGGCGCAGGCGGCGGCGGAGCGGGTCGCGGCCGAGGTGCTGCCGCCGGGCTTCGCCTTCGAATGGACCGACCTGACCTATCAGGAGTTCATCGCCGGCAATTCGGGCCTGTGGGTGTTTCCGCTCGCGATCCTGCTGGTGTTCCTGGTGCTGGCCGCGCTGTACGAGAGCCTCACCTTGCCGCTCGCGATCCTGATGATCGTGCCGATGGCGCTGCTGGCGGCGATGTTCGGCGTCTACCTCTCGAAGGGCGACAACAACATCTTCACCCAGATCGGCCTGATCGTGCTCGTCGGCCTCTCCGCCAAGAACGCGATCCTGATCGTCGAATTCGCGCGCGAGCTCGAATTCGCCGGGCGCACGCCGCTGCGCGCCGCGATCGAGGCCAGCCGGCTCCGGTTGCGCCCCATCCTGATGACGTCGATGGCCTTCATCATGGGCGTGCTGCCGCTGGTGCTATCGACCGGTGCAGGCTCGGAGATGCGGCGGGCGATGGGCGTCGCGGTGTTCTCCGGCATGATCGGCGTCACCGTGTTCGGCCTGTTCCTGACGCCCGTGTTCTACGTGCTGCTGCGGACGCTGACCGGCATGAAGCCGCTGACCCAGCACGGCGGCCACGGCACGGTGGCAGCGCAGCCTGCGGAGTAAACGGCATGTGAACAAGCGTGATGTCGGACGCGGAGAAACGCAATCGTCTCTTGTTTCGTAGAGGCAAGTGACAGTCGGCGTCCTCATCACGCTTCCCCGATGATCCGGGGCACGATCAATTCTCAGCGACTGTGAACTGGATCACAGACCAGCGCAGCGGAATGGAGGACGCCAACTCCAGCACGTTGCGCCGACCCGGCGGCCTGTCCCGCACCAGGCCGCCGGGTCATTCGACCGAAGGAGTTGCAACATGGATTTTTTGAATCATCTCGTCGCCGCCAGGCTGAAGAAGACGGCAAAGGGTTTTGAACGCATCGGCGCACACGGTGCAGCGCGGCGGCTGCCGGCTCCGACCCGTGCACGGGCGACGAGCAGACCGGCGCTCGGCCTCGTCGTCGACAATTCGGCGGAGAGCGAACCGGTACCGGCGCTTGCCTGCCCGGACGATCAAGGCTGCAGCGCCGGATTGTAGGGCCGCAGGCCCCCAACGCGTCCCCGAGGTTGAACCCGGCCGGACCAGGCCAGGCGCCGGCAGCGGACGATCTCAACACGTCCTGCCGCAACGCGGCCGACGCCGCCCCTAGCGCCAAAATGGCATCATCTCACGATCAAAACTCGCGCTTGCCACGGCTGGGAACAGCCGATAGCTTTTTTGAACCTTTCAAAGCGCGACGGATCATCGAGCATGTTTTCACGGCGGACCAGCCCCACGAGTGTGAAGGTGTCGAACGGAACGGGTCGGGCGACGCCACGCGCGGCCCTCACCGTCTCGAAGACGGTGCTGGTGGCTGCGGCAGCCGTGCTGAGCCTCGCCTCGGCGGCGCAAGCGCGCGATCTCACGGTGGTGTCGTGGGGCGGCAACTATCAGGACGCGCAGCGCAAGATCTACTTCCAGCCGTTCGCCGCCAAGCTCGGCGCCACCGTGCTCGACGAGAGCTGGGACGGCGGCTACGGCGTGCTGCAGGCCAAGGTGAAGGCCGGGGTGCCGAACTGGGATGCGGTGCAGGTCGAGGCCGAGGAGCTCGAGCTCGGCTGCAGCGACGGCATCTATGAGAAGATCGACTGGAGCAAGATCGGCGACAAGAAAGGCTTCATCCCGGCCGGCGTGAGCGATTGCGGCGTCGGCGCCATCGTCTGGTCGACAGGCATGTCCTATGACGGCGACAAGATCAAGGACGCGCCGAAGACGTGGGCGGACTTCTGGGACACGGCGAAGTTTCCCGGCAAGCGCGGCCTGCGCAAGGGCGCCAAATACACGCTCGAATTCGCGCTGATGGCCGACGGCGTGCCGGCGGCCGACGTCTACAAGATGCTGAAGACCAAGGAGGGCGTCGAGCGCGCCTTCAAGAAGCTCGACGCGCTGAAGGCCGACATCGTCTGGTGGGAGGCCGGTGCGCAGCCGTTGCAGCTGTTGTCGTCCGGCCAGGTCGCGATGACCTCGGTCTATAACGGCCGCATCAGCGCCATCAACCGCACGGAGGGCAAGCATTTCGGTTTCGTGTTTCCGGGCAGCATCTACGCGGTCGATAGCTGGGTGGTGCTGAAGGGCTCGCCAAACAAGGATGCCGCGATGAACTTCATCGCGTTTGCGAGCCAGGCCGAGAACCAGGCCAAGCTGCCCGAATACATCGCCTACGGCCTGCCGAACATCGCCGCCGCCAAGCTGGTGCCGGAAAAATTCGCCGCCGAGTTGCCGACGACCCCCGATAATCTCAAGCAGGCGATCGCGCTCGACGTCGGCTTCTGGACCGACAATTCGGAAGAGCTGTCGAAGCGCTTCAACGCCTGGCTGGCGCGCTGAGGCTCGCCGCTTCAGCAAACCGGGCGCGCGATGATCGTCGTCGCGACGCGCGCCTGCCCTCCTCGCGCATGAGTCCCGGCGAGGTCCGCGCCGAAAGCCTCCGTCATGGATACCCCCTTCATCTCGTTCCGGCAGGTGGTCAAGCGCTTCGCTGCGCTGACCGTGGTCGACGATCTCGATCTCGATATCGCCCGCGGTGAGTTCGTCGCCCTGCTCGGGCCCTCCGGCTCCGGCAAGACCACGCTCTTGATGATGCTCGCCGGCTTCGAGCAGCCGACCAGCGGCACGATCGAGGTCGGCGGCGCCAGGGTCGACGGGCTGCCGCCGCACAAGCGCAACATGGGTGTGGTGTTCCAGAACTACGCGCTGTTCCCGCATATGAGCGTGCGCGACAACATCGCCTTTCCGCTCAAGATGCGCGGCACGTCCAAGCCCGAGATCGCGCAGCGCGTCGCCCGCGTGCTCGACATGGTCAAGCTGTCGACCATGGCCGAGCGCAAGCCGGCGCAGCTGTCCGGCGGCCAGCAGCAGCGCGTCGCGCTTGCCCGCGCCCTGGTGTTCGAGCCGCAGGTGGTGCTGATGGACGAGCCGCTCGGCGCGCTCGACAAGAAGCTGCGTGAGCAGATGCAGCTCGACATCCGCGACCTGCACCGCCGGCTCGGCCTCACCATCGTGTTCGTCACCCACGATCAGGACGAGGCGCTGACGATGTCGGACCGCATCGCCGTGTTCAACCACGGCAGGATCGAGCAGATCGGCACGCCGCGCGAGATCTACGAGCTGCCGCGCACGCCCTTCGTCGCCGAGTTCATCGGCGAGACCAACCTGCTGGCGTGCAAGGTCGACGAGCACGCGGGCGAGGCGGTGCGGCTGACGACGGACTCGGGCCTCGCGCTGGCGGCGCATGCCGGGGCCGGCCGCATTGATGGCGGCAGGGTGCAGGTCTCGATCCGTCCCGAGGCCATCCGGATCAACGATCATGCAGCGGCGACCGCGAACCGCCTGACCGCGCGCATCCTGGATGCGGTGTATTTCGGCGATCACATGCGTCTGGTCGCCACGGTCGGCGCGCAGCGGCTGATCATCAAGGGCGATCGTGCCGGTGGTCAGGCTGCGGAGGTCGGCCGCGACGTGGCGCTGTCATTCGCGGCGTCGGATGTCTGGGTGGTGGGATCATGCGACCAGACCTCGCCCAGCGCCTGAAGGCGGCCCTGCTGCTCGCGCCGCTTCTGGCGTTCATGCTGTCGTTCTTCGTCGTGCCGCTGGTGACGATGATGAAGTCGGCGGTATCGGATCCGGTCGCGACCGAGTCCCTGCCCCGCACCCACAAGGCGCTGGCGCGCTGGGACCGCATAAGCGTGCCTCCTGCAACCGCACAGGCCGCGTTCGTCGACGACATCCGCAAGCTGGCCAATGACGAGCAGTTCGGCGATCTCGTTCGCCGCCTGAACAGCGCGCAGTCCGGCTTCCGCAGCCTGCTCGGCAAGACCCGCCGCGCGCTCGACAGCTCCGGCGCGGTCGACCTCGCCGCGATCGACTCGCGCTGGAGCGAGACCTCCTATTGGACGACCATCGCCGAGGCCGTGGCCTCGCCCTGGACCGACAAGAACCTGCTCGCCGCCGTCGACCTCGAGCGCGACGCCGCCGGCAATATCGCTGCGATGCCGGAGGGCGCCTCGGCCAACCGCCTGATCATGATCCGGACCTTCGTGACCTCGGCGCTGGTGACGCTGGCCTGCATCCTCATCGGCCTGCCGTTCGCGATGGTGGCCGCCTCGGTCGAGGGCTGGCGCCGGCAGATCCTGCTCGGCGCGGTGCTGCTGCCGCTGTGGACCTCGCTCCTGGTGCGCACCGCGGCCTGGTATGTCGTGCTGCAGGACAACGGCCTGATCAATGCCACGCTCAGGGGATTGGGCCTTACTTCAGCGCCGGTGCCGCTGATGTTCAACCGGCTCGGCGTCGTCATCGCGATGACGCATGTGCTGCTGCCGTTCATGGTGCTGCCGATCTTCAGCGTGCTGATCGCGATTCCGCGCAACCTGATGCCGGCGGCGGCCTCGCTCGGCGCGCATCCGCTGCGCGCCTTCGTCCACGTGCTGCTGCCGCTTTCGATGCGCGGCGTCGTCTCCGGCGCGCTACTCGTGTTCATGGCCGCGCTCGGCTATTACATCACGCCCGCGCTGATCGGCGGCGCCAACGATCAGATGATCAGCTCGGTGATCGCCTACTACGCCACGGGAGCCGCGAACTGGGGCATGGCCGGCGCGCTCGGCCTCGTCCTGCTGGCGATGACGATCCTGCTCTATGCCGTCTACATCCGGCTGACCTCGGCCGAGGAGCAGCGCGCATGAAATGGCTGCCGCTCATCAAGCTGCTGTTCGCGATCGCCGTCGTCGTGTTCCTGCTCGGACCATTGATCGCGGTGCTGCCGTTGTCGCTGACCGACAGCGTGTTCCTGAACTACCCCATTCCCGGCTATTCGACGCGCTGGTTTCGCGAGCTGGTCACGGCCGAGTCCTGGCGGCTGTCCATCGTCAACAGCCTGCTGATCGGCTCGGGGACCACAGCCCTTGCAACGTTGCTCGGCACGCTCGCCGCGCTCGGCCTGCGCGGCAGGCGCGCCTCGCTGCTGATCTCGACCTTGCGCACCGTGTTCCTGCTGCCGATGGTCGTGCCGGCGGTGGTGCTCGGCGTCGGCATGCAGCTGATGTTTTCGCGCTATGGGCTCACCAACACCTATCTCGGCGTCATCATCGCGCACACCGTCGTCGCCGTGCCGTTCGTGCTGGTCAACGTCTCCTCGGCCTTGCAGGGAGTCGATATCCAGGTCGAGCGGGCCGCCGCGAGCCTCGGCGCCTCGCCCGCCATGGTGCTGCGCTCGGTGACCTTTCCCATCGCGCTGCCCGGCATCATCTCCGGCGCATTGTTCGCTTTCGCGACCTCGCTGGACGAGGTGGTGCTGACGCTGTTCGTCGCCGGCCCCAATCAGCGCACCCTGGCGCGGCAGATGTTCGCCACCATCCGCGAGAACATCAGCCCGGCGATCGTCTCGGCGGCGGCCGTGTTCATCGTCGGCACGATCGCGCTGTCGCTGGCGATGCTCGCGATCCGGCGGCGGATGTCGTGACGAGCGAGCTGCCGTGCGCATCCGCCAGTTGAGTGACCCGTCATGCCCGGGCTTGACCCGGCCACGACGTCGTTGAGAGAGCTGGGCAACAATTCTTATCGTTGGACGTGGTCGCGCTATCCCACCTTTACATATTTCCGCCAGTCATGCGCTTCCTTGAACCCCAGCACCTCGCGCGCCTTGCGGTTCGACAGCGGCGCTTCGCGTTCGCCGAGCTCGCGGGTGATCGGGACGTTGGGACAGTAGCGGCGCAGCAGCTCGCGCGTCGGGATATCAGCCGTCACCGTGTCGTTGACGGCATTGAAGACCTGGAAGCCGAGACCATCCTTCTGGATCGCCAGATGCACGATCTCGCCGAGGTCGCGGGCGTCGATATAGGACCACGCATTGCGCTTGCGCGACGGGGGATCGGCGAGAAAGCCGGGAAACCTGTCGTATTCATGCGGCTCGATGACGTTGCCGATGCGCAAGCAATAGATGTCGATGCCGTAGCGCATTGCAAACGCCCGCGCGGTCTTTTCGTTCACGACCTTGGACAGCCCGTAGGAATCCATCGGATCGGTGTCGTAGTCCTCCTCGAGCGGAAAGCTCCTGAAGTCCTTGTCGCCCTCCGCGAAGCAGACCCCGTAAGTGGTCTCGCTGGAGGCGATGATGATCTTGCGCACGCTGAGTTTGGCCGCGGCCTCGATGACGTTGTAGGTGCTGATCGTGTTCACGCGAAAGGTCTCATTGTCGGGCTCGATGAGCACCCGCGGGATCGCGGCGAAATGCACCACGGCATCCGGCGCCCGTGGCGGCCGGCCGGCGTTGAAGCCGCCGAAGCCATGATGCGTGGTCAGCGCGTTGAAGGCCTGGCCGCTGTCCGTCAGATCGGCGATCAGGGTATTGATCCCGGGGTGATCGAACGGCTTGAGGTCGACGTTGAGGAGCTCGTAGCCCTCGTCCTGCAGATGCGGCAGCACATGCCTGCCCGCCTTGCCTGTTCCCCCGGTGAACACCACGCGTTTGGCTGTCATTGTTCTGTCCTCGTGAATGCGTCGGTTCTAGCAGCTTCCGCCGCGCCCGCTCCATAGGAACTTCCAACCGGCCGCGGCCCGCTGTCCCTCGACGTCGAACCGTGTTGCCGCGCCGCATGGGCTGACGAACGCGCCGGCCGGCAGGCGATCCATTTCAAGCTGCTCCTTGTAGATGAAATATTCCACGCACGATTCCAACAATCCGAATTCGGCCAATGTCCCGACAGGCCAAACCCAAGCAACTCATTCGCCTCTGATCCATCACGACGCCGGCGACAGCGGCCGCTGAGAATCTTTCTCACCATCAGTAGCCAAGTTCCCGCACTCGTGATCGGTAACTAATTGCCGTTACGTAGATGCCCTGGGCGGCTGGTCCGTCCCGGAAAGGAGTTGTCATGCGATTGTCGTCTCGCGTCGTCGCGCCGTCATTCGTTGCAGTATTGGCGACGATCCTGCTCTGCGGCCCGTCCGTCTCGCAACCCGCAAAAGGCTCCGCCTCCACTGCTCCTGTTTCGAAATATCAAGGTAGTACTTGAGCAGCGTGATACCCGAACGCTCGATCATTGCCTCGAATGCCGGCACGGTCTCGAGGAATTCCTCGGTTTCCTCCTTGGTGCAGAAGCCCATGATGCTCTCAACTCCAGCCCGTTTATATAAACTGCGATTGAACAGCACGATCTCTCCTGCCGCGAGCAAGTGCGAAACGTGACGCTGCAAGTACCATGAACACTGTTCCCGATTGCTTGCCGGCCCCAGCGCCACGACGTGGGTATCACGCGGGCTTAGATGTTCGACGATCGACTTGATCGTGTCATCCTTGCCGGCGGCGTCGCGACCTTCGACGATGACGAGAATGCGCTGACCGCGCTCAATCACGCAGCGCTGCAGCTTCACGAGCTCTCCGATGAGACGAGATCAGATTTGTCCAATCGATGCACGCTGACGTTGCGCTAGATCAATTCATACAGGCCTTCTCGGATCATTGTCGTTTTTGAGACACCGGATGCGGGTAGCTGCGCTCCCCGAAATGATCTTGGAGATGCCCTATGAACAAGTCGTCCAAAACCGTGCTGGCTGCACTCATCATCGCCACCACACCACTTCTCGTTGCCCCTGTCATTGCCGCTCCGGTAACCTCCCCGCTGATGCTGCGCAGCGCCGTGGCGCCATCGGTCGAGACCGTGCGATATCGCCATGGCTGGCACGGCGGCGCGGGTGTCGGAATTGGTGCAGGCATCGCTGGCGCGCTGATCGGCGGAGCGATCATTGGGGCAACGCAACCCTACGGATACTACGGCTACGGTCCCGGGCCGGTCTACGTCGCTCCGGCTCCCTATGTGGGCGACGCCGTCAACTATTGTGCGCAACGCTTCAGGTCTTATGACCCGTATTCCGGCACGTATCTTGGTTACGACGGCTTACGACATCCGTGCCCGTGAGAGTAACCGGAGTCTCCGCCTGTCTGTTGTGATTCAAGCCTGTGATCTATTCAGATCAACCGCTCGAAATATAACAAATCCGCTATAGCTGGACGCCTCATTGGCGGGCTCCGTTCCTCCTTGTCCACTCATGAAAATGAGTGGACATTATTGGACTCCGTGCTCCCCTTCAGAGGCTGCTCCAGTCTCGCCGGGCGCTGTTCTTCTGAAACAAGGGCCTCCTCGTCCGGCGTGACGGAGGTCTACTACTGACGCTATCGTGGCCGCTACTACCGCGCTTCCGGAGTCCGCAATCGGTTCTGGGATTCCCGGCGCCGAAGCTGGAGCCGCTACCTACCGACCCGGCTATTTCGCGCCGGGCTACTACGCACCAGGCCAATACGGTTGTCCCTACCGCTATCGTCGCCGCCACGTGCCATGCTGAGGGCACGATTGATCCAAGATATATAGAAGAGACGCGGCAACGCTCATCTGCGTTTGGGAACGTCACGGCTAAACACGCGCCGCGCAGCCCAAGCTTGTTGCCGTGATTAGGTCAACTCGGTTGACGCGTTCTCCTTTATCGTCATGCCGGCCTTTCCGCCTCGAAATTACCCCCGCGGTTTTGCGCTACATCAAGGTCGCCATGACCGCGAGGAGCAGGCTGTTTTTCTCTTTCTTCAACCTGCGGAGAAACCAGATGAGCCTTCCGAGATTGTGGACTACCAGCCAGGAGCCTGCATTCGACCCATTCAGGGCCATGCGGCGTGAAATGGAGAACGCGCTTCGCGTTTTCGATCAGGGTTTGCCTTCTCCCAGCATCGGTGCCGGGGCGCCAGCAGTCAGTGTGGCGGAAACCAAGGATGCCTTCGAAGTGACCGCCGAACTTCCCGGCGTGGACGACAAAGATATCAAGGTCAGCCTGGACGGCAACCAGCTGGTTATCTCCGGCGAGAAGAAGGCGGAGAGCACGAAGGACGAAAAGGACTGGCACGTCGAGGAGCGCAGCTACGGCTCATTCTATCGATCGATGTCTCTCCCATTCGAGCCGGAAGAGGGAGCCGTCGAAGCTCACTTCGACAAAGGCGTGCTGCATCTCGCCATCAAGAAGCCGGCCAAGGCGGTGAAAACCACCAAGACGATCGATATCAAGACAGGTGCTCCACCGAGCGCAAGCCCCGCACCGAACAAGGCCGCCGCACCTGGCAAGGCCGCCTAGTTCTGCTCGGCAGAAAGCCGGAGACCAGACCGAGGCAATCCGGTCGCGGTCTCCGGATTTTGTCCTTCGCCTTCTCCGGTGCCGCGATGAGACTTCGTAGCTTGATCGGCTTCTTGGTCTCAGCGAGCCTCCGTCACGCTTCTGCGATAGAATGAGAGCTCCGATGAAGAAGTCAGTTCGCTCAATTGAGGAGTCTGAGCAGAAGGTGCCACGTGCCGACCGGCCGCCGTCGGAAGGATTTGTGGTCATTGTCGACGGGCACTTCAAGTCGGCGTTTGAGACGGCCGAAGCGGCCGAAGCATCAGGTCGTAAACTGAAGTCGACCTATCCGATGCTCAAAATCGAAATCTATGACGCCGCTACAAGGGTCAGAACCTTGTTGACCCAAGACACATAGCTATCGCATCGTCCTCGTCGGGAGCGGACAATGGCCTTCCTAAAAAGGGAACTGTATCGCCAGGTGAAAGGCCCCGATATCACACGCGAGGATCGCTGTTTCCTTGTCTTCGATACAGACACCAAGAACTTGTATGTCGAGCGAGAGGTGGCGCGTTTGGAGACTGGCATTGGGGGCACGATCGAATACCAAACGGCGACAATGGATATTTCGGACTATCTGACGCAGGGCGGTCAAACAGCTGGTCACCGCGAACTTTGGCGTTTGCTGAGAGCGCTCTTCAACGAGGACCGCGACGGTGCCGGCCCCTCGCGCGAGGTCTAACTTCGCCGCACCTTTCCACCGCCATCATCTGATGAACTGCGCACCCCAAGCCGACTGACCCGGCGCCGCGCGCACGACAACCTGCGGCGACGTCATGTTGGGCTTTGCTTCTCTTTTACAATTTGCGCCAATAGTCTGCGCACTCGCTCATCGTGAAATGTCATTCCGAAAAGGGCCAGAACGACCTGGCCAGGCGGAAGTTCCTCGTCGCCCTTTGCCTGCCGAATGAACATTTCCATCTCGCCATTTTCACGAACAACGATAGCCGCGTCGTTGGCCTTGGCCGGCACCGGGCCGTATAGCTTGATCCCAATCAACAATTCGGCCTAGCCGTAGCCTATGGTGGCAATGACCATCATCCCAGGCCCGGAGCCAAAGCGAGATGAACACGCAGCTCGGCACTGGTGCTGCGGCCGAAAGCAGGGAAGCTCTGCCCTATGTGCCGCGTCCATCGACTGGACGCCCGGTCAGCGAGCCGGCCGTACAGCCACGATTTGCGACGAGGCGCTGGGTTCTCGTTGGGATCGCGGCACTGCTTCTTGCTGCATCCCTGGGCATCTGGTGGTCGTTCAGCGGCGACGCTTCAGTTCGATATGAGACAGCATCTGTTGCGATTGGCGACATCGCGCGCGACATCAACGCCACGGGGTCGGTCAATCCGGAATTGACGATCATTGTCGGGACCTATGTCTCCGGCGTGATCCAGGAATTGAGTTGCGATTACAACACGCAGGTCAAACGCGGACAAAGCTGCGCCAAGATTGATCCCCGCCCCTATCAGAGCATCGTCGATCAGGCGAAAGCCAGTCTCGCCATCGCGAAAGCGCAACTGGAGAAGGACAAGGCATCGCTCACCTATGCCAAGGCCAACCTGGAACGCCTCGCCACGCTCGTCAGGACAAGCGCCGTGTCGGAGGACGCCTACGACAATGCGAAAAACGTGTACGATCAGGCTCTGGCGCAAATTGCGTTTGACGGGGCCACCATCCAGCAGCGCGAAGCCGTGCTCGCCGCGGCACAGGTCAATCTCGACTATACCAACATCATCTCGCCGGTCGATGGCACGGTCGTTTCGCGCGCCGTCACCATGGGACAAACTGTGGCGGCGAGTTTCCAGACTCCCACCTTGTTTCTGATCGCGACCGACCTCACCAGGATGCAGGTGGACGCCAATGTCAGCGAGAGCGACATCGGCGGCATCAAGAATGGCGACAAGGCGACGTTCACGGTCGACGCATATCCGAAACGTCTGTTCGAGGGAACGGTGACCCAGGTCCGCCAGTCCCCGCAAACCGTGCAGAACGTCATCACTTACGATGTCGTCGTGAGCGTCAACAACCCTGATCTGGCGCTCAAGCCGGGCCTGACGGCGGCGACAAGGATCATCGTCGATCGGCGCAGCGGCGTGCTCCGAGTTCCGAACCGGGCGTTGCGTTATGTCCCGACCGGGACCGCCCTTGGCGACACGAAACAAGCGCGCGTTTGGGTGCTGCGGGACGGATCGCCGGTGCCGGTTCAGGTCATGGTCGGGCTCGACGACGACGAGTTTACGGAGATCGTGCAGGGCGACCTGAAGATCGACGGCCGGGTGATCGTCGCGGAGCAACGGAATTCAGCGAAAGCACGTTCCAGCGTGCCGCGGCCCCGCCTCTGATCGCATCGGCTACAACGATTGAAGGCACATGGCGGAGCCGGTTATCAGGATTGAGGGAGTGTCGCGGACATATCATGTCGGCGACATCGACGTTCGCGCGCTTTCGGACGTCAGCCTGATCGTCGAACATGGCGAGTTCATCGCCATCATGGGCGCGTCCGGATCGGGCAAGTCGACGCTGATGTCGATCCTCGGTTGCCTCGATCGGCCTACCGCCGGTCATTACTGGTTCGACGGCATCGACGTCGCGCAGCTTGCAGAGCCGGATCTCGCCGGCCTTCGCAGCGAGCGGCTTGGGTTCGTATTCCAGAGCTTCAATCTATTGCCGCGCACCAGCGCCATCGACAACGTCGCCTTGCCGCTTCTGTACGCGATGTCCGGCCAGAGCCATGCGAGCGCGCGCTTCGAGCGGGCTCGCGCGGTTCTGGACAAGCTCGGGCTGCGCGACCGGGAACGCAACACGCCGGGCCAGTTGTCGGGCGGGCAGCAGCAGCGGGTGGCAATCGCGCGGGCCCTGATCAATCAGCCGAGCCTGCTGTTGGCGGATGAGCCGACCGGCAATCTCGATACCCGCAACTCCAACGAGATCATGCAGACGCTCAGCTCGCTCAATCGCGAACAGGGCGTCACCATCATCGTGGTGACCCACGAGCCGGATGTCGCGGCCTTTGCCGATCGCGTGCTGACCATGCGCGACGGCCAGATCATCACGGATGTGAAGAAGACAAAGGTCGCCAAGGCGCCGCAGCCGGCCAGCGGGACGGCGGACAAATTGGTCCAGCCAAGGGAACGGTCGGCCTACGTCGCAATGTCGGTCGCATCATGGCCCTTTGCCTGGATGGTGATGACGGCGGCCGCCGAGGCGATCTGGCGCAACAAGATGCGTTCAGCGCTGACAATGCTTGGAGTCTTCATCGGCGTCGCCGCATTGATTGTCATGGTGTCCGTCGGCCAGGGAGCGAACGAGGCGGTCCGAAAGGAGATCGCAAGGCTCGGGACCAACCTCGTGGTCATCCTGCCGGGCGCCGCCACAAGCGGGGGCGCTCGGGGGGGCTCCGGAAGCGCTTCGACGCTGACCGTTGCCGACGTCCGGGCGATCCGGCAGGAGGCACCCGCCGCCGGGGCGGTGAGCTACCTCATCCGCCAGCCGGGGCTGATCCGCTTTGCGAACCAGAACTGGACCACCGGCATTCAGGGCGTAAGCGCCAATTATCCTCCGATGACGAACTGGCAGATCGCCGCAGGGCGGGCGATCACTCCGGAGGACGAGCGAAGCTCGGCGCTGGTCGCGGTCCTCGGCGAGACCGTGCGCCGGCAACTCTTCGGCACCTCTCAGAATCCGATCGGGGCGACGGTGCAGGCCAAGGGTGTGTCGTTGCGGGTGGTCGGAATTCTTGAAACCAAGGGACAGACATCTTTTGGGCAGGACCAGGACGATCTGATCATGGTTCCGTTCACCACCGCCGAGCGCAAGATTATCGGCGTTGCCGCCCCAAGCCAGCAGCAAACGGCGATCAACTGGATTTATCCGACGCCGCCGAATCCGTATGGGCTTCAACCGCGCATGACCGGGTATGTGAATCAGATTTACGTGCAGGCGGTGGATCAGGCCGGCATCCAGGCGGCGATCGATCAAGCTACTGAAATCCTGGCGCGGCGTCACCGCATCCGCCCAGGCACCATCAACGATTTTTCCGTGCGCAACCTCAGTCAGATTGCGCAGACCGCGGAGGGAAGCAGCCGCATCATGGCGCTCCTCTTGGCCGCGGTGGCGTCCATCTCGCTTGTGGTCGGCGGCATCGGCATCATGAACATCCTGCTCGTCTCGGTGACGGAGCGAACGCGGGAGATCGGACTACGGATGGCGATTGGCGCGCGGAGATTGCACGTCCTGCTACAATTTCTTGCCGAGGCGATCTTCATCAGCGTCAGCGGCGGCATCGTGGGAATTGTCATCGGCGCGGCGTTGTCCGTCGCCATCTCCATCCTCACAGGCTGGCCGGCGCCGATATCCCTGGCCGCGATTGCCGGCGGGTTCCTGTTCTCGGCAGCCGTTGGCATATTCTTCGGCTACTACCCCGCGCGAAAGGCCGCTCGGCTCGATCCCATCGAAGCGCTGCGCTACGAGTAAGCAATACGTTGACCAGACGGCCCGACGTTGACGGGCTCGGGAAACTTGCGCATCCTAACTCCTTCACGAAATTTCGAAAGACTTCGCTCGTATGGACTGAACGAACCAGGCCAGGACGCAGAAGCCTAATCGACGGAAGCCGCCGCCCCATCAGCAACGCCGTCGAGTTTCGCCAGGCGCTTCGGTCGCGGGCCCGAACTCGCCGTATTCCGGACTGCCTCGGTCAGCATCTCACGGAGCTCGGCCTTCGTCTTATGCGGTTGCCGCGTGCTCGATTTCTGCCATTTTGCCATCTACCTAATATGGGGATGCCCGCGCAAAATGCCACTTTTTGGTTCCGGGCATGGGTCTTCGGCGGCGACGAGAGGCGGAACGCCCAGGAGCTCATACGCACGATCGACGATGTGTCCAAAGATATCGTCTGCGAACATGACGCGGGCTTCAGCGAGCAATTGTCCACGAGTGGACATGTTAGCTCGATTCATGTCCACCCGACGAGGCAAACGTCATCCCGCTGTTGCTCGGAGGGGATTGGCTGACGCCGGCTCAGCAGGCTGATGTGGCCGCGTTCGTGCCGAAGGCGCTCGACGCGCTGCTCCTGGACGGCGGACGCTTCACCTGGGCCGCCGGGCCGCTGACCAAGGGCTCGAACCTCCGCCATGGCACCGGCGGTCTGGCTCGACCGCGTGCGCCAGTTCGCCTGGGATTGCATCGCGGGCGACGCGCGGTTTCCCACCATCGATGTGGTCTGACGTCAGCGGTCTGCTGAGACGGCTTCCAGTCATCCGCACGCAGGGCAAAGCGCCGATGTCGGCCTGGGTGACTCGACGGGGAGCGATGGACGACGACAAGCGATATTTACGCCGAGGATGGACGGTGCTCGCGAAACGCAGTCGCGAGGGTTCTAAGCGCTTCGCGGGATTTGGCGTCCGAGAGTGTCGAGAGAAGAATGATTTCGGACGAGGGAAGCGAGGGCAGTCCGAACCGCCGGCTAACCTCGACCGTGCCGGCCGGCGCGAGCCGGCACGAGAATACGGCGGTGGCCAAGCCGGCCGAAACCGCGTCGGACACGACGGAGGAACCGCCGCCGAGGAAAACCTCCGTCCAGGCTATTCCCGCAGCGTCGAGCGCGCGGGTGGCGATGTCACGGACTCCGCAGGACGGCGACAACGCGGCCAAACGCAGCGGCTCGCCTGCTCGATGCACGAAGTCCGGAGATGCAAACCAGCCGAAGTGTTCCGGCGCAAGCACCTCGCCATCACGCCGGTCGTCCTCCCTGCGGATAATCGCCGCATCGATTTCGCCACGGTCGAAAGCGTCCAGCAGGTTGCGCGAATTGTCGAGCCGCACTTCGATGGTGAGCGCCGGGTCGTGTGCGTTCAACCGCGCCAGCAGTGTCGGAATCTCCGATCCCGCCACATGGCTGGCAATGCCGAGCGCAAACCGGCGACGAGTCGAGGATAGCCCCGCGACGGCGCGGTCATGGGCGGCAAGAAAGTCGCGCGCCGATTCAAGGAACACCGCGCCCTGCGCCGACAGCCGGACCAACCGCGGCGTCCGTTCGATCAGTTTCTGGCCGAGCCGGTCTTCAAGCCGTTTCAGCTTTACGCTGATCGCGCCCTGGGTGGTGCCAAGCACCTCCGCCGCCCGCGTGAAGCTCTGCTGATCGGCGATCGTCACGAAGGCCTGGACGGCATCCACGTCCAGTATGGTCATCCCATCTATCCAAATTTGCTGTCTTTGAAATATCCAACCATCCAGTTCTGGAATGGTCAAGTCCCGACTATGTTGCGTCCCACCGCAACACGCGAACCGAGTTGCGCCGCCTCTCATCACCGCTGGACTCCACCATTGCCGACCACAACGTCGGAAGGCCGAATCATGACCCCTGCACTGACACGCCGAAGTACAATCGCCTTGGCCGCCGCCTGCCTCTCGTCCCTCATGTTCGGCCTGGAGATTTCCAGCATCCCCGCAATCCTGCCGACGCTGGAGCAGGTGCTGCGCGCCGATTTCAAGCAACTCCAATGGATCATGAACGCCTATACGATCGCGGTGACGACCGTTCTGATGGCGACCGGGACGCTGGCCGACCGCTATGGGCGCAAGCGCATCTTCATGGTCTCTATCGCCGCGTTCGGCGTGACGTCGCTTGTCTGCGGCGTGACCGAGAACGTCTCGGTGCTGATCGGCGCCCGATTTCTCCAGGGCCTCAGCGGCGGCGCGATGCTGATCTGTCAGATCGCCATCCTTTCTCATCAATTCCAGGAAGGACGGCAGCGCGCCATCGCCTTCGGCTGGTGGGGGATCATCTTCGGCATTGGTCTCGGCTTCGGTCCGGTCATCGGCGGCGCGATCGTCGCGGTCTCGAGCTGGGAGTGGGTGTTCTTCGTCCATGTCGCGTTTGCGATCCTGACACTGATGCTCACCCTCAGCGGCGTTCAGGAATCGAAGGACTCTGAGGCCGGCAGTCTCGACGTTGCGGGCATCATCACACTGTCGTTGTCGGTCTTCTGTCTCGCTTTCTTCATCACGCAGGGACCGGATCTTGGCTTCACCAGCCCGACCGCCCTGGGCGTCATTGGCGTTGCGATCGCGAGCTTCATCGCTTTCATCATCGCCGAAAGGTTCAGCCCGCGACCGATGTTCGACTTCTCGGTATTCCGCATCCGCGCTTTTTCCGGCGCAATCATCGGCTCGGCCGCGATGAACTTCAGCTTCTGGCCCTTCATGATCTATTTGCCGATCTGGTTTCAGGCGGGCCTCGGCTACGACAGTGTCTCTGCTGGTCTCGCATTGCTTGCCTACACCCTTCCGACGCTCGTCGTGCCGCCGCTGGCGGAGCGGCTTTCGCTACGCTATCAGCCCGGTTTCGTCATTCCCGTTGGCCTGTTCATGATCGGTCTGGGCTTCATTCTGATGAAATTTGGTAGCGCCGCCGCGCAGGCAAGCTGGCTGACGATGCTGCCCGGGTCGCTGTTCGCCGGGATCGGCCTCGGCCTGACCAACACCCCTGTTACCAATACGACAACGGGTGCGGTTTCGAGCGATCGTGCCGGTATGGCGTCCGGCATCGACATGAGCGCCCGGATGATCTCACTGGCGATCAATATCGCGGTGATGGGTTTCATCTTGATCAGCGGCGTGCTGGCACACCTCAAAAATGCGCTGCCGGATTCATTGGACGCCGCGCATCTGCGCTTCTTCGCCGAGAGGATCGCCGCAGGAAGTCTTGTTTCCGTTCCAGAGCTGTCGGAGTCGCTCGTCCATCAGGCGCTTGTCCAAGGCTTTGGATGGGTGATGCTTTACGGTGGGGTTGGCGTTTGGGGGCTCGCTCTCGTCAGCCTGCTTGCTTTTCGGCCTCAGGACCATCGATCGATGAAGTCGCCGATGGTTTGAAGGCAGCGCGGTGAATGGTCCGTTCGGCCGTCGGCCAGTCTCTTCGAACTCACGACCCGTCGGCGAAAGATCGAGTGGCCCGGCCCGCCGGGCAAATCGCTGCCGCGCAAGCAGCCTGCACGAGGCGCGATGTGCCGGCTCATCCCCGCGGGCTCGAGGTCGATTGCGGCCCCAACCGCATGCGCCGAAAAACTCATTTCGCGCGCCGGTTCAAACACATCGCCCTCGCCGGCCATTCGAGCAAGAAGATTTCTGTTTCTTTTTTCCAGAAATCGTGCTTTCCTCTCGTCCGTCCCGTCTCACAAGAGGGGCGCTTCGCGGTCGTCACGAACGTCGAGGCGGGATGCGGTGGGCGTGTCGATGTTGCAGCGTGGCTGAGCCGCGCCGACGAACGACGTTGATGCGCACGGTCAAGTCGCGTGGTCCTGGCATCCCGATGCTGATGTCCAGCGCAACGTGCGCAAGCACGTTGTGCGATACGGTGGCCAGAAAGCCCGGCGCACCGGGGAGATCGCGAAGCAGCCGTCAAAACCATCGCGCGGGGAATGCCGGGTGTTCTCGGCTGAACCTGTGGTGACTGCCGCCTGCTTTTTTTCTGCAGGCGGGCCATGGGTGCGGCCAGCGCCCGGCATTCCCCGCGCCCTCTTCTCGAAGAGGGCGATCGATCAGCAAGCCTCGGACGCGACAGCGCGCCGCGAGACAGCGAAGCCATGTCCTTTGATCATGTCGACAACGTCAAGTTCGCCAAATCGGCCAGCACCGGACCGTCCATCGGCATGCCGCTCTGCAGGCCTCGCGTTCGGCGCAGGTGCGCCTCCGTGCACCGGAAAATCGCACGTGCCGACAATGTCAGCGCCTGGATCTCGGTGCCTGGTTCTTCGAAGGTCGGGGAATGGACCGAGGTTGGGTCACCGGCCGGATCGGCCGATGGTGGGCACGACAGGGATCGAACCTGTGACCCCTACCATGTCAAGGTAGTGCTCTCCCGCTGAGCTACGTGCCCTAGTCCAGAAGTCCGTTCGGGTGGGCGTCCCTATATCGGCTCCCACGCAGGCAGGCAAGGACGCAAAATGCCGAAATTGGGAATAATCCGCCAGTTCCGGACGTCCGTCCCCGGCGGCTCAGGCCGCCAGCATCTTGTTGACCTCGCTGACGAGCTCGCGGAGGTGCACCGGCTTGGACAGCACCTTGGCGTTCTTGGGCGCCTCCGAATCGGAGTTCAGCGCGACCGCGGCGAAGCCGGTGATGAACATGATCTTGATGTCCGGATCGAGCTCGGAGGCGCGGCGCGCCAGCTCGATGCCGTCCATCTCCGGCATCACGATGTCGGTGAGCAGCATCTCGAACGGCTCCTCGCGCAGCCGCTGGTAGGCCGACATGCCATTGTCGTGGGGCGAGACCTGGAACCCGGCATTTTCCAATGCCTTGACCAGGAAGCGGCGCATGTCGTTGTCGTCTTCGGCGAGCAGGATTTTGTGCATGGCGAGGGGTTGTCTGGTCCGGGTGAGAGGCGGAGCGTTGCCGCCACTAAGCCTGACGGGCGGTAAATTTCGGGTGAAAGATTGCGCCTTTTGATCCGACATCGGCAAGGCAATTTGAGGGCTGAAGGTGCGGTCTTCGACCGAAACAGCACGCCAGCTCAGAGTTGTTCCAAACGGCGGGTGAACTTTTTCATTGCTTTTCGCTTGGCAGAACGGCTCGGATTATCGAAGATGTGCGTTGGCAAGAGCAGTGCCTGCGTTGTCCAGCGCGAATCGGCCGGAGGATACCGGCGCATCAACGGACGTGACATCGACGCACGTGACCAAGGGGACGGCGCCCAGAGATGACGGACTTTGATGGCGAATTGCCGCCGTTCGAGATCATGGAGCCGACCGAATGGCGCGCGCCCATCATCTTCAATTCCCCTCACTCCGGATCGGCCTACCCCGACGATTTCCTCCAGGCCTCGCGCATCGATCTGCCGTCGCTGCGGCGCTCCGAAGATTCGTTCATGGACGAATTGATCGGCGACCTCCTGTCGCGCGGGTTTCCGGTGGTCCGGGTGCATTTCCCGCGCTGCTATGTCGACGTCAATCGCGAGCCCTATGAGCTCGATCCGCGGATGTTCACCGGGCGGCTGCCGAGCTTTGCCAACACCCGCTCGATGCGGGTGGCCGGCGGCCTCGGCACGATCCCGCGCGTGGTCGGCGACGGCCAGGAGATCTATCGCGACCGGCTGAGCGTCGACGAGGCGCTGCACCGCATCGAGACGCTGTACAAGCCGTATCACCGCGCGCTGCGCCGGCTGATCAACCGCGTGCACCAGCAGTTCGGCACGGTCGTCCTGGTCGACTGTCATTCGATGCCGTCGGTCGGCGTCTCGCGCGACGAGCCGCGCCGGCCCGACATGGTGATTGGCGACCGCTACGGCACGAGCTGCGCGTCGCTGCTGCCGGACCTGGTCGAGGACGTGCTCGGCCGGCTCGGCTATTCCGTCGGCCGCAACAAGCCCTATGCCGGCGGCTTCATCACCGAGCATTACGGCAATCCGGCCACGGGCTTGCATGCGATCCAGATCGAGCTCAATCGCGCGGTCTACATGGACGAGCGCCGCAGGGAGCGCGGACCGCGTTTCGCGCAGGTCGCTTCCGATCTCGCCGTGCTCGCCGAGGTGCTGGCGACGGTGCCGCTCGGCGACCTCGGGCCGTTCCAGGCGGCGGCGGAATAGACCGGCTGCGCTTTCGGTACGAGGGATTTCGGCGGGTGGCGTCGGCACAAAAAAAAGGGCCGCTTGAATGACAAGCGGCCCAAGTCTAGGGAGGAAACGCCCAAGGAGGGCAGCGATAACGCGAAGCGCTACCGCACCGCAACAATATGCAATCGCGCTGCACAAAGCGCAAGGGTTTTTCCGCCCTTCTCCATGCAAAAAAACATAGGCCGGGTTGCGTTCAGCGCGACCCAGCCCTCTCTTTTTCATCATAGATGTCAATGGCTTGATTGGAGATTCCAAACGACTCGAGAGGGACCGCGGGTTTCGCTTTCACTTTCGCATGAGAGGCCAGCGACGGATCAATCGCGCCCGGCCAGCGGGCCGGACACCAAACGGTATCCAAGATGCCACGCCAGCGTTCCATATCCGGATGCACGCCGGACCGCTTTGAGCTAGGCATAGCCGCTCATTGCCACCCGATTCCCTCACCCAAGGACGCGTTGTGACGGTCATCGATTTCTCCGCCTTCATCGGTCGTCTGGCGACCGCGTCGGGCGAAACCATCCTGCCGTTCTTCCGGACCTCGCTGCTGGTCGACAACAAGAGCAGCCGGCACGATTTCGATCCGGTGACGGAGGCCGACCGCGCCGCCGAGGCGGTGATGCGCCGCCTGATCAAGGCGAACTTTCCTCAGCACGGCATCGTCGGCGAGGAGTTCGGCAATGAGCGCGAGGACGCCGATTACGTCTGGGTGCTCGATCCGATCGACGGCACGAAGTCCTTCATCGCCGGTTTTCCGACCTGGGGCACGCTGATCGCGTTGCTGCACAAGGGCACGCCGGTGTTCGGCATGATGCACCAGCCTTTCATCGGCGAGCGCTTCGCCGGCGACAACGGCTCCGCCAACTACAAGAACGGCGGCGGCGAGCGCCGGCTCTCGGTCCGGCGCTGCGAGCGTCTCGCGGACGCGGTGTGCTATACGACGAGCCCATTGTTGATGAACGAGGCCGATCGCGCCACCTTTGGCCGGGTCGAGGCCGAGACCCGGCTGTCGCGCTATGGCGGCGACTGCTACTCCTATTGCATGCTGGCCGCCGGCCATCTCGATCTCGTCATCGAGACCGAGCTCAAGCCCTATGACATCGCCGCCCTGATCCCGATCATCAACGGCGCCGGCGGCATCGTCACCGATTGGGAAGGCGGCCCGGCGCAGAACGGCGGCCGGATCGTCGCCGCCGGCGACAAGCGCGTCCACGAAGCGGCGCTGAAGCGGCTGGCAGCGGGCTGAGCCCGCCTCCACCGGCCTGGCTCCGCCTCGAACTGAACGGAGACGTCCGGCCTGTCGCCGGACGTCTCATGCAGCGGCCCGGCGCAAATGCTCGACGAGCAGCTTCGCGGGACGCGGCAGCGCCTTGAAGCTGCGGGCGCAGATCACGAGCCGGCGATCGGCCCAGGCGTCGCGCAGCGCGACGAGGCTGATCGGCATCGACCGCGCGCAACGCCGCGCCGCCGCTTCCGGCACCACGGCAATGCCGATCCCGGCCGCCACCATCTGGCAGATCGCGTCGAAATCGCGCAGCCTGGCCCGCACGTGCTGGCGGATGCCGAGCCGCGCGGCGTGCCGGCCGATATGGACGTTGAGCGCCGTCCCCTGCGTGAGGCCGATGAAATCCTCCCCCGCGGTCTCGCTGAAGTCGATCTGCCGGCGGGCTGCGAACGGGCTGCGCCGCCCGGCGACCAGGATCAGCCGGTCCTCGCCGAAGGCGAAGCGCTCGATCGTCTCGGGCAACGCATGCTCCGCCGCAAAGCCGAGATCCGCTCTGCCGGACGCGATCGCCTCGGCGATCTCGGTGCTTTCGCGCTCCTCGACGTCGACGTTGATGTCGGGATGCTCGCGCAGGAAGGCGGCCAGCGCCTTGGGCAGATGCTCGGCGAGGCCGACCGTGTTGGCGAGCAGCTGCACATTGGCGCGGCGGCCGGACGCGAAGCCCGAAAGCTCGCCTTGCATGGCCTCGACATTGGCCATGATGATGCGGGCGTGGTCGAGCAGGCTCTCGCCCGCCGCGGTCAGATCCACGCCACGCCGGCCGCGCTTGAACAGCTCGACGCCGAACGCGTCCTCCAGACCCTTGATCCGCGCGCTCGCCGAGGCCAGCGCCAGATGCGCCCGGTCGGCGCCGCCGGTGATGCTGCGGGCCTCGGCCACGGCAATGAAAAGCCTGAGATCGACCAGATCGAAACGCATGGTCATCCTGCCTCAGTCCTGGACGAAGGCTTGCTCCGTAACCTCCACATTGTGCCGCCAGCGCGGTCTGGTCAATGTGACGACCATGATCGACCCCATCCTCATCTTCATCGCCCTGGCGCTCACCTTGGCCGGCTTCGTCAAGGGCGCGCTCGGCCTCGGCCTGCCGACCATCTCGGTCGGGCTGCTCGCGGTCGCCATGCCGCCCGGCCGGGCGCTCGCCATCGTCATCGTGCCGGCAGCGATCACCAACATCTGGCAGACCTTCGCCGGCCCTTATCTGCGCGATATCGCCAGGCGCCTCTGGCCGCTGATGCTGGGCACCGCGATCGGTATCTGCCTCAACGCCGGCGCGCTCAGCCATGCCTCGACGCGCTGGGGCAACGTCGCGCTCGGCGTGCTGCTGATGCTCTATGCCCTGCTCGGCCTCACCAAGTTCGCCTTCAAGGTCGCGCCCCCGCACGAGAAATGGGTCGGCGGCATCGTCGGCCTCGTCACCGGGCTGATCTCGGCCGCCACCGGCGTGCAGGTCGTGCCCTCGGTGCCGTACATGCAGGCGATCGGGCTGGAGAAGGACGAGCTGGTCCAGGCGCTCGGCGTGTTCTTCACGGTCGCCACCGTCACGTTGGCGTTCAACCTGACGAGCTCCGGCCTGCTCAGCACGGCCACCGCCCTGCCCGGCGCGGTCGCCATGGCCTGCGCCTTTGTCGGCATGTTCGCGGGCCAGGCGGCGCGATCCCGACTGCCGGCCGAAGCGTTCCGCCGTGTGTTCCTGATCGCCATGATCCTGCTCGGCCTGTATCTCGCCGGCACGGCGGTCGTCGAGTTGCTCTGGTAGGTCAGCGCGCCTCGAGCATCGCGATCCGGATGCCGAGATAGATCAGCAGCCCGCCGATCGCGCGGTTGAGCCAGAGCAGCGCGGCGGACGAGCCGCGCACGCGGCGCGCAGCCCGGGCCGCGACGACGGCGACGCCGAGGCACCAGATCGTGCTGTTGACGATGAAGATCGTGCCGAGCAGCAGGAAGGCGAGCGCCTTGTGCGGTGCATCGGCTGCGACGAATTGCGGCAGGAAGGCGAGAAAGAACATCGCAACCTTCGGATTGAGAATGTTGGTGAGCGCGCCCTGCCAGAACACCTGGCGGAGCGTCACCGCCGGCATCGACGTCGCATCACTGGCCCTGGCGGTGTCCGGCCGTCGCACCAGAAGCTGCGTGATGCCGAGATAGACCAGATAGGCCGCACCGGCCCATTTCACCGCCGCGAAGGCCGCGGCGGAGGCCGTGAGCAGCGCCGACAGCCCGATCGCGCTTCCGAACACGTGAACGAGGCACCCCGTGCTGATGCCGAAAGCGGCAGCGGCCCCGCCGCGCCAGCCGATCTGCGCGCTGCGGCCAACGATGTAGGCGGTGTCGGGACCCGGCGTGACGTTGAGCAGCAGCCCGGAGACGAGAAACAAAGGCAGATCGTGAATGCCGAGCATGATTGAACATTTCCTAACGATACCGGTCTAATCATCTACCTGGCCTCGGCATTGCTGTCTCGCACCGCAGAGGCCGGCGCGGGGCCGCATGGCAAAGGTGCCGCGATAGGGTCCGGAAAAGCGTTGGATTCGGCCGCCTCGGTCGTGGTATGCGCGAGGCGGGAGCACGATGTGATGGAAAGACGCCTCGCTGCCATCCTTTGCGCCGACGTCGCCGGCTATTCACGCATGATGGGAATCGACGAAGACGGCACGCACGCCGCCTTCAAGGCTCATCGCGGCGCCATCCACCCGATCATTCTCAATCACGCCGGCCGCATCGTCAAACACACCGGCGATGGCTTTTTGCTGGAATTCGCCAACGCCGCCAGCGCCATCCAGTTCGGGGTCGAGATGCAGTCCCTGATGGCGGAGCGCAACGCCGATCTGCCGGCCGACCGCAACATGCGCTTCCGGCTCGGAATTCATAAGGGTGAGTTCACGATCGACGACGGCGAGGCCTTCGGCGACGGCATCAATGTCGCCATCAATCTCGAATCGATCGCCGTCCCGGGCGGTGTTGCTGTCTCGGCCAAGGCGTATGAGGAGGCCGGCCCGCAACTCCCCATCGAGCTGACTAGCGCCGGAAGCTTCCAGTTCAAGAACCTGCAGGAGCCGGTGCAGGCGTGGACATGGGAGCCCGGCAGCGAGGCGGCGATCCGGGCCGGGACGAGCGTCACCGGCCTGCCGCCGCAATATCGCACGGCGATCGTCGGCGTGCTGCCATTCGTCAACCTCTCCGACGGCGCCGACGAGTATCTCGCCGACGGGCTCGCGGACGACCTGATCCATGCGCTGTCGCTGCAATCGTTCTTCCGTGTCCTGAGCCGCACCTCGACGTTTCGCTTCAGGGACCGCGGCCTCAATCCCCGCCTGGTCGCACGCGAGATCGATGCGACCTACCTGATTCAGGGAACGGTGCGGCGCTCTGGTCACAAGCTCCGCGTGACGGCGGAGCTGATCGCGCCCGAGACCGGCGCTCAATTGTGGACCGGTCGCTATGACGGCGACGTCGGTGATCTGTTCGCGATGCAGGACGAGATCACCACCAGCCTGTGCGCGGCGCTGATGCCGGAGATCTATCGTGTCGAAGCCTCGATTCCGGTCCGTGCGCCGGCGACCGACCCGACCGCCTGGGACCGCTTCCTGCGCGGTCTGTCGCACTACTACCGACCGACCAAGGCCGACTACGAGATCTCCATCTCGCTGTTTCGGCAAGCCATTGCGCTCGATCCCACGCTCGGCCTCGCGCACGCTTATCTCGCGACCATTCTGATGCAGGGCATCAATTTCGGCTGGATCAAGGGCTCGCGCGAGCTCTGGGACGAGGCGAAGAACCTGGCGCTGGACAGCGTGCGGCTCGACGCGCGCTCCTCCTTCGCCTATGCGATCCTGGCCTTCGTGCAGGCCATGCAGGGCGCCCATGAGGACGGCATGAAGGCGGCGCGCAAGGCGACCGAGCTCAATGCCTACGACATGGGCGCGCGCGGCGTGCTCGGGCTCTGCCACATGGTCAACGGCGAGCACCAGCAGGCCATCGATCTGTTCTCGATCGCGGCCCAGCGCGGCAACAGCGATCCGCGCTATCAATGGCCGGCGCTGAACGCCTACAGCCACTACCTGCTCGGCCGTTATGAGGCCGCGTTGTCGTGGGCCCGCGAGGAGCTGTTTCTCTACCCGAACCATCTGCAGGCGCTGACGATCCGCGCGGCAACCCTGGCGCAACTTGGTGCGACGGACCAGGCGAGCGACGCCGTCGACGCGCTGCGCGCGCAATATCCCTGGCTCACGCTGGATCGCCACATCAAGAACATCCGGTGGAAACGCCGGGACGACATCGACCACTACCGCGACGGACTGATCAGGGCCGGGCTGACGTGAGCCAATCGGGCCGCATGTCGCCGGCCCGCCACATGGCCTACACATTGCTTCCGCAAATTGATTGGATTCGACTGCTGTTGCCGTGGTATCGCCCTGAGTAGGAGCAAAGACGGAATGGAGAGACGGCTGGCCGCGATTGTCTGTGCCGATGTGGTCGGTTACTCGCGGATGATGGGCGCCGACGAGGCGGGAACCCATGCCGCGTTCAAGGCGCATCGCGGCGCCATCCACCCGATCATCCTCAATCACGGCGGCCGCATCGTGAAGTACACAGGGGACGGATTTCTCCTGGAATTTCCGAGCGTCGTCGGCGCCATCGCGGCCTCGGTCGAGGTGCAGAAGCTGATGGCCGAGCGCAATGCTCATTTGCCGGCCGACCGGGTGATGCAGTTTCGCCTCGGCCTCAACATGGGCGACGTCATCTTCGACGAGGACGAGGTATTCGGCGACGGCGTCAACACTGCTGTGCGACTTGAAGCCGCAGCACCGCCCGGCGGAATTGCCGTCTCCCACAAGGCCTACCAGGAAGCCAGCAAGCACCTCACGGTCACCTTCGTCGACCGCGGGCCGTTCCGCTTCAAGAACATCGAAGACACCATCAACGTCTGGACCTGGGATCCGTCCTCGCCGGAGAAGACCCGCGAGCAGCGGTCCGCCACGACCCTGCCGGCGCAATACCGGACCGCCATCGTCGGCGTGCTGCCGTTCGCAAATCTCAGCGGCGAGACCGACGAATATTTCTCGGACGGCCTGGCGGAAGACCTCATCCACGCGCTGTCGCTGCAGTCCTTCTTCCGCGTGCTCAGCCGCAACTCCACCTTCGCCTTCAAGCATGCCGGCATGAGCGCCCGCCTGATCGCGCGCGAGATCGATGCGACCTATCTGATCCAGGGCTCGGTGCGGCGCTCCGGCGACAAGATCAGGGTGACCGCCGAGCTGGTCGCGCCGGAGAACGGCGAGCAGCTGTGGGCCGGCCGCTACGACCGCGACATCGGCGACCTGTTCGCCGTGCAGGACGACATTACCGCCAATCTGTGCACCGCGCTGATCCCCGAGATCTACCGTGCCGAGGCGGCGGTGCCGGTGCGGTCCAAGACCACCGACCTCACGGCGTGGGACCGCTTCCTGCGCGGGCTGTCGCACTACTACCAGCCGACCAAGGCCGACTACGAGAGTTCGATCGCGCTGTTCCGCGAGGCGATCAGGATCGACCCCGGTCTCGCCATCGCCCACACCTATCTCGGCACCATCCTGCTGCAGGGCATTCATTTCGGCTGGATCAGGAATTCGCGGGAGCTGTGGGACGAGGCAATGGCGCTCGCCGAGGCCGGCGTCCGGCTCGATTCCCGCTCGTCCTTCTCCTATTCGCTGCTGGCCTATGTCCACGCCATGCAGGGTCGGGTGGAAGCCGGGATGGAAGCGGCACGCAAGTCGCTGCAGCTCAATCCCTACGACATGGGTGCGCGCGGCGTGCTCGGCGTCTGCCATCTCGTCGCCGGCGAGCACCGCCAGGCGATCGAGCTGTTCTCGGTCGCGGCCCAGCGCGGCAACAGCGATCCGCGCTATCAATGGTCGGTGCTGAGCGCGTTCAGCCACTACATGCTCGGCCAGTACGACGCCTCGCTGTCCTGGGCGCGGGAGTCGCACTACCAGAACCCGAACCATCTGCAGTGCCTCGCCATCCGCGCCGCCGCGCTGGCGCAGCTCGGACGCTCGGTCGAAGCCGGCGAGGCCGTCGCGGCGCTTTTGAGCCAGCATCCGTGGATGACGATCGAGCGCCTCCTGAGCAACATCCGCTGGCGCAATCCGGCCGACATCGCGCATTATCGCGACGGCCTCACCAAGGCCGGCGTGCCGCTGACCAAGCTCACCCTGGTGGACACCAAGGCGAAATTCGCGGGCGAGTAGCGCGATCGCGACTTGAGGTTGACACTTGGGCGGGTTACGCCAATCATTGACGATTGCATTGTAACGTTCAGATGGCGGGGCTCCGCCCGTTCCTCGGCGCAATTCGGCGCCGCCCTCGTTTGTTGGCGTGATTTCGTTTTCATCACTCAGGTGCTTTCCAAGGATGTTCTTCGATGCAAGAAGACAGCGCCCGCGTCCGTGACGCCCTGCCCGGACAGCTTCCGGTCTCGTCCGATAACCCGTGTCCCTTCCTGCGCGCGCTCGTCGCCGGCGGCTTCGTCGACGGCCACAGCGTCCCCTTGAAAACCATCGGCGACCGGGTCGAGGCGGCGAGCGGCGAGACCGGCTTCAAGAAACGGCTGGTCGGCATCGAGACCCTCGGCGTTGCCCTGATCGCGAACGGCCTGTCGCCGCTGCGGCTCCTGAAGAGCCTGTGGTCCGGGGCCGATCTCGACCAGTTGCGCAACGGTCCGCTCGACAAGCATGGCGGCGGATCGCGCATCCTCGACGCCGAGGCCAAGGTCCATCCCGAGGAGATCGACCGGTTCGCGAGCTTCGGCAGCGACTATCCCGATCCCAATGGGGGCACCGAGCGCGGCCTCAACGAGGCGCAGATCCAGACCTTCATGAAGGCCAATCTGACGCGCGACGGCGATCGGGCGCGCTGGTACTTCCCCATTCTGATGCAGGGCGAATGGCCAGTGCTGCTGAACATCCTCGGCAAAGGCGAGGGCGACGGCCGCTATCTGTCCGTTGCCGAGGTCCGCACGCTGTTCGTCGACCGCCGCCTGCCGCAGCGTATCGCCGCACGGCTGACAGCCAAGCCCAAGCCCGCGAACATCGTCTGGCGCATCGGCAAGGCACTCGTCGGCACGGCAGTGCTGGCCGGCGCCGCCGTGTTGCTCGCCTGGGTGGCCGCACCCGACGCCGTCAGCGACAAGCTCGGCAAGGTTCTGCCGAAGAAGGTCGCGGCGTTGATTCCGCCCGCTTTGCCCGAGACCGAGCCGACCAAGGCGGCCTATTGGCTCGATCAGGGCTGGACCACGCAGGACCGGCACTGGTTTCACCACGTGACGCAGGGCACCGCGACCTTTCCGATTCCCTACGCCTGGTTCATGGCGATAGAGCAGCCTTATCTGACGCCGTTCGGCACGCCCGGCCTGATCTCCGACAGCGCCTATCTCGAACGGTTCGGCTTCATCCCGAGCCCGAAGAGCGTCGACGGCGACCCCAGCGCGCTCCGGCCGTTCGGCTACGCCGCCACGGCTGCCAAGACCGAGCCGGCAGCGCCGCTGCCGTCCGGCCTGAAGCCGACCCCGGCCGGCAACGATGGCGGCCTGCCGGTCGGCTTTGCCCGGCTCACCGGCGCGACCGATCCGGCCACCGGCGCCGCGCAGTCCGACAAGATCGGCCTGACCTGCGCGGCCTGTCACGCCGGCAGCATCCACTACAAGGGCGTCAGCGTGCGCTTCGACGGCGGCCCCGGGATGGCCGACCTGCGCAAGCTGGAAGAAGCCATGGGCTTTGCGATGATCTTCACGCAATACGTGCCCGGCCGCTTCTCCCGCTTTGCCGATCGCGTGCTCGGGCCGAACGCCTCCGACGCCGATCGCGAGACCCTGAAGAAGGGCCTGAAGGCCGCGACCGATTTCGCGCTCAACATGCAGGCCAAGAACTACAAGACCACGATCGAGGCCAAGGGCCAGACCGAAACGGAGGAAGGCTTCGGCCGGCTCGATGCCCTCAACCGCATCGGCAACCAGGTGTTCTATCTCGACATGGCCTCGAGCGGGCTGCCGAACATGCTCGGCAACCAAGAGGCCATCGACGCGCCGGTGTCCTATCCGCCGATCTGGACCGTGCCGTGGTTCTCCTGGGCGCAATATGACGGATCGATCGCACAGCCCCTGATCCGCAATGCCGGCGAGGCGCTCGGCGTCTCCGCACAGATCAACTTCTCGCCGGAGACCGCGAGCGACAGGCTGTGGCGGTCGTCGATGGCGATCGATAACCTGCTCTACATCGAGAACATGCTGCGTGGTCCCGATCCGTTCGCGACGACGACGCCCGCGTTCGGCGGGCTGACCTCGCCGAAATGGCCGGAGAAGCTGTTCGCCGGCGACGACGCCTGGAAGATCGATCCGGCACGCGTCGAACGCGGCCGGAAGCTCTATGCAGCTGTTTGCGTCGAGTGCCATCTCGGGCCGGTCGCCGACCCCGTGTTCGACAAGACCTATCCGGACAAGAGCTTCTGGAAGATCAAGCCCGCCGAGGATTGGGAGAGCAAGGGCTGGAATGCCAAGGGTCCGATCCTCGACCTCGTGCAGAAGACGGTCGACGCGATGCAGACCGACCCCGGACAGGCGAGCATTCTCGCCAACCGCAAGGTCAAGGTGGCAGGATTCCTCGAGGTCGATCCGGCCAAGGATCTGAAGGGCTGCAACCTGCCACAGGGCTCGACCACCGACATGCCCTACGCGCTGGCGCTGATGGCCGTCGTGCAGAAGGCGAGCGACAAATGGATGGAGGACCGCAACATCGGCGAGGCCGAGCGCGCCGCGCTGTGGGGCGACCGCAAGAACTGTCCCAACCCGGCCGGCAAGTCCTATCGCGCCCGCCCGCTCAACGGCGTCTGGTCGACTGCGCCCTATCTGCACAACGGCTCAGTACCGTCGCTGTACTGGCTGCTGACGCCGGCCGCCGAGCGGCCGACCTCGTTCTGCCAGGGCGCGCGCGACTATGACCCGAAGCCGGTCGGCTTCGCCGTGCCGAAGGGCGGCGAGAGCGCGTGCAAGGTCGGACAGACGCTGTTCATGACCAAGGATTCCAGCGGCAAGCCGATCAAGGGCAACAGCACACTCGGTCATTCCTTCGAAGGTCCGACGAAGCCCAACAAGGACTATCCGAACGGCATCATTGGCGGTGCGTTCTCGGAGGACGAGCGCTGGGACCTCATCGAATATCTGAAGACGCTGTGAGGATGTGAGGCTGCGCACCTTCGTCACGACGAAGCCACGGGCCTCGTGGGACTGATCTCTTGCGGCGAGAGCGGTCCCTCCCCTCCCGGTTGCTGGCAGGGGTTGGGACGGAGGTCCATGAGCTCCGGTCCCTACAACTCACTGAGCGCGACAGCGACGTCCGTGCGCCGACCCGGGACCCATACTCCCGGGCGGCGATGGGGCGCAGGCTGGCGCCATAGCGTGCCTTACGCGGGCAGAGGTGGATGGAGCGAGCTACGTTCTTCTGCCCGATCAGAACATCGCGGGCGGGCTGACATTCACTCCGTGCTGGACCAGCACGAGAGAAGCGACCACGCCCGTCAACGAGAACATGGTCACCAGACCGAATCCGGAATTGAGCGCATGGGGACCAACCAGCTTCCGCGCAATCATCATAATCATCAATGCCTCCTCCTGAATGTCGTTAGTGGACGTCACTAGAGGGACGGTGCGTTACCGGGGCGTTTCCAAACTTGGAGAGATCGGCGCGTGGTGAATGCATCCTTGAATGCACAGCAAGCCCGGCATGAAGCCCGCTTAACACTGATGGCCGATCTGGATCTGCATCAAGGTGAGGAAAGCGCCGGCGCTCGAAAAAGTTGAATCTTCGTAACCGCTCGCGCTGAACGGATCACAATGTCGACGACAAGGGTGGACCGCTACGCGCGTGGGGCACGATGGTTGTGTCGCCAGAGCGATCTTGTGTACGCGCGGCGAGAGAACGAGAATCCGGTGTTTCCCAGCGAAAGTATATCGACACCTCGAATGACGTGGCCGTAGCCGCCAGGCCATATCCCGTCATCCGGTTGATGACGTCCGGCTCGGGACATATCGCGTCGAAGACGTTCGCGGTCGGCGCCCTGACTCGATCCTATCTCGCCTCATTCATCGCCGTCGCTGCGAGCAGCGCCGCCTCGATCGTGTCCCGGGTCTTGTCGAGATGCGCCGTCATGAGCGACACCGCGCGCTCGGTGTCGCGCGCCAGCACCGCCTCCATCAGTTCGCGATGCTCGCGCGCGGCATCGCGGTTACCACGATCGGTCTTGCGGGCGAGATCGAGATAGCGCTCGTTATGCGCAAACAGGAGATCACGCACCCGCATCATCCAGGCGCTGCCGCAGGCCTGGGCCAACGCGGCATGGAAATCGGCATGCGCCAGCATCCAGGCCGGCGAGAAGCTGCCGTCATGGGCCGCGATCGGCGTCGCGGCCAGACGGTGATGCGCGGCAACGACCGTGGTCTCCCAGGCGAGATCACCGTTGGCGATGGCGTGGCGCAGGCACTTGGTCTCGATCTCGACGCGCATGTCGGTCAGGTCGCGCAGATCGGCCACCGAGACCGGCGCGACGCGGAAGCCGCGCTGCGGCGTCGCCGTCACCAGCCCTTCCGCCGTGAGCCGCGCCAACGCCTCGCGGATCGCCCCGGTGCTGACCGAGAAGGCTGATCCGAGCTCGCTGATCTTCAGCTTCTCCTCCGGACGATAGAGGCCGGCGAGCAGGCTGGCACGCAACTGCTCGTAGACGGTCTGGGTGGCGCTGCCGGACATCGATTCACTCTCGCGGGACAACAATTCACACTAGCAGAGCCTAAAAGTACATTTTCATCAAAAAATATATTTTAATTGCACAGCCTCCACCATCCCCCTATGCTCAACGCCAAAACGCCGCCGGCAGCGCGGCCCATCAGGGAGGTATCCATGCGAAACGCCATCGCAGCGGCAGGATTGTTCGTCGTCGCGTCCGTCCTCGCCGTACCCGCTCGGGCGGAGGATCAGCCGGGCATCACCCCCAGCGAGATCCGCATTGGACAGACCATGCCCTATAGCGGGCCGGTGTCCGCCTTCGGCATCCTCGGCAAAGGCGAGGTCGCCTATTTCAAGATGGTCAACGACCGCGGCGGCATCAACGGCCGGAAGGTCAACCTGATCTCACTGGACGACAGCTACGTGCCGCCCAAGACCGTGGAGCAGACGCGACGGCTGGTCGAGAGCGACGAGGTGTCGTTCATCTTCTCGACCATGGGCACCGCGCACAACACCGCGATCGCCAGGTACCTACAGGGCAAGAAGGTGCCGCAGCTGTTCGTCGCCTCGGGCGCCTCGAAGTTCGGCGATGCCGCGCAGTTTCCGCAGGCCGTAATGGGCGTGATGGCGCCGTTCCGCAACGAGGCGCGGA
Organism: Bradyrhizobium sp. SZCCHNR1051; assembly: GCF_032489615.1. Lineage (NCBI taxonomy): Bacteria > Pseudomonadati > Pseudomonadota > Alphaproteobacteria > Hyphomicrobiales > Nitrobacteraceae > Bradyrhizobium > Bradyrhizobium sp. SZCCHNR1051. The sequence continues at coordinate 138,267 of NZ_JAUEYJ010000002.1, forward strand.
TGTATGCGCGCTACGCGCTGCAGCAGAAGCCGGATGCGACCTTCGCCATCCTCGCGCAGAACGACGATTTCGGCCGCGACTATCTCACCGGGCTGAAGGACGTGCTCGGCGAGCGCTTCGACACGGCCGTGACCGTCGCGAGCTACGAGGCTACCGAGCCGACCATCGACTCGCAGATCGTGAAATTGAAATCCAGCGGCGCCGACGCGCTGATCATTGCCGCGACGCCGAAATTCGCCGCGCAGGCGATCCGCAAGACCTTCGAGATCAACTGGCGGCCGATGACCTTCCTGACCAACGTGTCGGTGTGGATGTCCTCGGTGATGGAGCCGGCGGGCCTCGAGGCCGGCAAAGGCATCATCTCGACCGCCTATGTGAAGGATCCGCTGGATCCGGCCTGGGCCGACGATCCCGGCGTCAAGGGCTGGCGCGACTACATGGCGAAATACGTGCCCGACGGCGACATCCGCGATTCCAACTACGTCAACGGCTACAACAACGGCATGGTGCTGGAGCACGTGCTGAAGGCGGCCGGCAACGATCTGTCGCGCGAGAACATTTTGCGGCAGGCGCTGTCGATCAAGGACCTGGAGCTGCCGATGCTGCTGCCGGGCATCAAGGTCAGCACCAGCGAGAGCGACCATCTGCCGGTCGAGCAGGTGCAGTTCATGCGCTTCACCGGCAAGCAGTGGGAGCGGTTCGGCGAGGTGCTGTCGACCAAGTAGCGGCGGCTGCCCTGTTGGACTTTCGGCGGCGAAGGCGTAGACCTCTGCCGTCGTCCACAGGAGAGCCGCGGCGCCGATGTCCGAGACTGAACCGCTCACGCTGAAATTCCGCTGTCCGAAGGAGCTCGAACGCCTCATTCCGCAGCCGGTGCCGGCGCCGATGGGCGTTCCCGACTGGGTCAAGACGATGCCGGCCACCGCGTTCAGCGCGCTCAACCAGGCCGAGGAGCAGACCGTCAAGCGCTGCCCGCCCTTCATCGACGCGATGACGACGGGCTTCCTCATTCCGCTGATCTGCGACCTCAAGGTCGAGGATGGCGGGATCAGTTGGGACAACGAGCTGCCGCCGGGCGGCGCGATCGATTTTCCGCGCTCGCCGATCAGCTTCCACGACGTCGCGCAGGTCGCGGGCTCGCCGCTGTTCGAGACCGACCGCTTCCTGCTCAAGTTTCACAATCTCTGGACGATCGAGGCGCCGGAGGGCTGGGCATTGCTGTTCACGCATCCCATCAACCGCTTCGACCTGCCCTTCACCACCGTGACCGGACTGGTCGACAGCGACCGCTTTCACGACTCGTTCGTGCACTTCCCGGCGCACTGGCATGACACGGCGTTTCGCGGCGTGATCCCGAGGGGTACGCCGGTCGCGCAATGCATTCCGGTGAAGCGGCAGACGTGGGCGATGCAGACCTCGGCCTTCACCGAAGAGGAAATCGCCGAGATCCACGTGGTGCGCGACGCGCTGAAGCGCGAGACCGGCGTCTATCGCAAGCGGTTCAGGGCTTAGCTGTCGCAGCGCCGTCGATCTGCAGGAATCTGGCGGCATCGCTCGGACGGAAGAAGAAGCGGCCGTGCGAGGTGACCGCGAGCGTGTAGGCCGCGCGCGTCAGCAGATGCGGCCGGCCGCGCACCACCGTGCGCAGCGCCGCCTGAGCGCCATCGCGATCCCCCATCTCGGCGAGGCACATCGCGAGATTGGCGCGGGTCTGGGTGTCGTCGGGCCGCAGGCCTAGCGCATGGCGGTAGGTACCGGCGGCCTCGGGATAGTCGCCGTCGAGGAACTGCACCCAGGCGAGCTCGATCAGGATGTCGGGCCGCCCCGGCGCCGCCTCGCGCGCTGCCAGCAGGTGCGTGCGGGCACGGACGCGGTCATTGGCCTGGAGACAGAGGCGCCCGAGATCGAGCTGGAGGTCGACGCTGTCGGGTGACAGCGTCAGGGCCTCCTCGATCACGGCGACGGCTTCACCGAGCTGTCCCGACTTGGCAAGCCGCCCCGCCAGCTCCTGGAACGCCGGCAGAAAAGGCGGCCGCCGCGCCGCGGTCTTGCGCAGCTGCGCGATGCCATCGGCGGCGCGCCTGGATTCGCACAAGGCGGCGCCGAGCAGCGTCTCGAGCTCCGGATCGCTGCCGCGAAGCGCCGCCTTCTCCAGCGGCGCAATCGCCTCGCTCGCGCGCTGCTGGCCGAGCAGCGCGTGGGCATGAACGAGCAGCGCGGCGCGATCAGTCCTGGCTGTGCGCAGGATCGAGGCGGCGATCTGCTCGGCGCGCGCGAACTGCCGCGCGCGCAGCGCGTGGATCGCTTCCTGCAGCGCCTGCGCCTGCTGATTTTTCCGCCGTTCACTCACGTCTGCAGCCAAGCTCCGAGGAAGAGGTCGAGCCTAGCTAGCTCGCCGGCCCCAGGAGTGTCCAGCAGCACGCTCACCCGAACAGCGGCGTGCCCGGCACGAAGGCGTCGAACGCAGCCCAGAACTGCGAGCGGTAGCGGTCCTGCTCCTGCAGGATCTCGTGCTTGGCCCCGGCGATGACGAGATGCGAGCCGGCGCGCAGATGATAGGCGAACTCCTCGATCGCTGCGGTCGACACCACGGTGTCGCTGGACGCCGCCAGCATCAGGATCGGCTGCCGGATCTGGGAGGGATAGGTCATGCCGCGGAAGGTCATCATCGCCGAGAAGGCGGAATCGGCCCAGGCCACCGTCGGCGAGGCGATGCCGAGCGTCGGATCCTCCTCGAGGATCGCGGCGTTGCGGGCATAGCGGACGGGATCAGAGGTCAGCGGATTGTTGACGAACGGCGCCAGCCCGCTGATCTCGTCGTTGCCGCCCGGCACGTAGCGGCCGCCCTGCCCGGCGATGCGCATGGCCCGCAGCAGCAGCCGAGCCGGCAGCGCGGTGCGGCTGTCCGGCAGGTCGATCATCGGCGCCGACAGTACGACGCGATCGAACCAGCGCTTGCCGGCATGCGCGAGCCGCAGCAGCACGGTGCCGCCCATCGAATGCGCCAGCGCGAAATAAGGCGGCGGACAATCCGGCAGCACGACCTGGGTGACGAAGGTCTCGACGTCGAGTTCGTAGTCGGAGAACGAGCGCACATAGCCCTTGCGGGAATCGCGCAGGCGCCGCGACGAATGGCCCTGGCCGCGCCAGTCGATGATCGCGACCGCAAAGCCGCGGTCGCGCAGGTCGCGCACGGTCTCGAAATACTTCTCGATCATCTCGCTGCGGCCGGTGAACACGCACACCGTGCCCTTGCGCCCGGCCGGCGGGGCCCAGCGCGCAAAGCGCAGCTCGGCGCCATCGGGAGTCTTGATGGTGCCGGCGGTGGCGTTTTCGGGGACGGGATTGGCGGGAATCGAGACGAGCGTCATGAGGCGCCCATCGAATAGGTGAAAGGCAGTGGGAATCAAGGGGTGGAACGGCAAAAAGAGCAGGTCTCGGACGCCCTTGAACGTCGAAACGTCCGACCCATATCGGGACCGTGCAGGCCGCGTCAGGCTGCACGACGGCCCGGCCCGATGGCGGGCGGGTTAACCAACAGTCGCTCAATGGAGGACTTTGACCATGCGTACCTACGACCTCACCCCCTTCTATCGTTCCACCGTCGGTTTCGACCGTCTGTTCTCGCTGCTCGACCAGGCCACCAGCGATCCCACCCCCGGCTATCCGCCCTACAATATCGAGCGCACCGGTGAGAACGCCTACCGCATCACCGTCGCCGTCTCCGGCTTTGGCAAGGATGAGCTCTCCCTCGTCGCGAAGGAAAACACGCTGACGATCAAGGGCGAGAAGGCCGCCAACGAGAACGGCAAGAAGAGCGAGTTGCTGTATCGCGGCATCGCCGCCCGCGCCTTCGAGCGCTCGTTCCAGCTCGCCGACCACGTGGTGGTGAAGAACGCCAGCCTCGAGAACGGCCTGCTCCACGTCGACCTCGTGCGCGAGATCCCCGAGGCCAAGAAGCCGCGGTCGATTCCGATCTCGACAAACGCGCAAGCTGAGCAGCCGGCGATCGAGGGTTCGGCCGAGAAGGCCGCCGCGTAACCGGCACGCATACTCAGGAATGCGAACGCCCCGGGCAACCGGGGCGTTTTTTTGTGTGGTGCTGCAGTGCAATCAAACGACCGTGACTGACGGTAACGGTCTGCGCCCCGCCCGCGAAGACCCCAGTGATCACCTCGCCAACCCGAGCCACTGGAGCCGTTAACATGAACGTCGTTCGTACCCTCACCCTCATCGCCGCCCTGTCGGCTTTTGCCGGCCCCGCTCTGGCGCAGCCGGCGCCGCCGCCCAAGGTCCACAACGTCGTGCTGGTGCACGGCGCCTGGGCCGACGGCTCGAGCTGGGCCAAGGTCATCCCCTATCTGCAGGCCGCTGGCCTCAAGGTCACCGCCGTGCAGAATCCGCTGACGTCGCTGGCGGACTCCGCGGCTGCCACCCGCCGCGCGCTGGCCGAGCAGGATGGACCGGCCGTGCTGGTCGGCCATTCCTGGGGCGGCACGGTCGTGAGCGAGGTCGGCACCGACCCGAAGGTCAGCGCGCTGGTCTATGTCGCGGCGCGTGCGCCCGACGCGGGCGAGGATTTCGTCAAGCTCGCCGGTCAATATCCGACACCGCCGGCCCGCGCCGGCATCGTCGACCATGACGGCGACACCAAGCTCAACGAGGACGCCTTCCTGAAGTATTTCGCCAATGGCGTCGATGCGACGACGGCCAAGGAGCTCTATGCGGTGCAATGGCCGACCGCGGCGACGATCTTCGGCAACCGCACCACCCAGGCGGCATGGCACGACAAGCCGTCCTTCTATGCGGTGTCGAAGCAGGACAAGACGATCGATCCGGATTTCGAGCGCTTCCTGGCCAACCGCATGAAGGCGACCACGATCGAGCTCGACGCCGGGCACCTGTCGCTGGTCTCACATCCGAAGGAGATCGCTGATCTGATCCTGAAGGCCGCCGGTCAGCACGAGTAGTCCGATTGATGGTGCGGGACTCGTCCCAGCGGCAACAAGCAACGCTGTCATGCCCGCGAAGGCGGGCATTCAGCACGCCGCGGCAGTCATGAGCAACCGAGATGCTGGTGGTGACTGGATCGCCCGGTCACGCCGGGCGATGACAGTTGTGGTGGTGGCTGGCGGCCGGGCAGACCGCTCAATCGTCTCTAATCCAGCCCCTGCACCGGAGGCATCTTTGCCGTCGGCTGGATCTGCGGTGTCGGCTTGGCCGCGGCCGCCGGCGCTACGGAGCCGGTGGTCTGAGGCGGCGCGGCTGCCGACTGCACCGGCTTGGCATCAGACGGCTTCGCCTCGGATGACTTCGCCTCGGATGACTTGGCCTCGGACGGCTTGGCCTCGCCCGTCTTCGGCTCGTCGGCCTTGGCTTCGACCGGCGCAGGCTTGACGTCGGCGGGTTTGGCTTCGGCCGGCTTGATGTCCGCAGGCCTGGGCGGAAGGGCTTTGGGAGCCTCCGTCGGCTTCGGGTTGAGCGCCGCGGTCTGCGGCGACGGCGCTGCCGGTCGGGCTGCTGGCGTCGGCACCTTCGGCTGAACTGGCACCGCGGTGGCAACGCGCGGCGCAGCCGGCATCGGCGGCACCAGGCGCGGATCGGCCCGGATCACGCTCGGCGGCGGCAGGCGGTCGAGGCCGCCGCGCGGGCTCGGCTCATAGCGCATCCGCTCGTACTCCTCGCCCCATTGGAACGCCGGGACGAAGCGGATGATGCGGCCGGAGCGGGCATCGACCACGAGCTTGCCGTCCTCGCCCTCGCGATCGAGCACCGCCACGACGTAGACATTGCCGCGCTGACGCGGCACGCCGAGCGGCGAGAAGCCGTTGTCGCGCAAAATCGCATAGACCTCATGCACCGGCAGGAACGTCGGCGCATAGCCATAATCCTGCTGGTAGCCGTCCTGACGGTAGACCGGCGCCGGCGGCACATAGCGCTCGTCGCGGTAGCCGTAGTCAGGGCCCGACCGGTAGCCGTAACGCGGCGGCGGTGCGGGCACGACGGCCGGCGGCGGCAGATCCGGATAGGGCGTATCGAAATCGGAGACCGCCGTGTAGGGCGCACGGACGCCCGATGGCGGCAACGGCTCGGCCCGCGCGGCAAACGGCGCAATCAACGCGGCTGAGACGACTCCAACTAGCAACTTCATGGCTCAAAGCTCCTGCATGCCCCCGCACGTGAAGCTGTTCGCTTCTTCTCAAGTGCCGCGGAAGTTCTGCCGTGATTCCGGCGGTCCTGGGTCGGCGAGGGGGCGGGATCGGGGCGTCAGGTTTCAAAATCGAGCGCAGCGCGTGATCGCCCGGCCCGGTCGGGTCGTTCGGTCAGCGGCTGAAACGGAAGATTTGCCGGGGAATGGGCGCGTTGCTGCGCCCGGACCTCAGGACTCCGCGATGCTTGTGTGATAGGTTAAAGTTTGGCATCTTGCGGTTTAGGACAGAAATGCTGTCTAAAATTTCGTTGCAAAGGTGACCGAGACTTTGCAATGATGTTACGGCGCCTGAGGGCGCTGCGACATGAACAGGCCGCGCTCGTCCAGCGGGGACATGGTCCCCCGGCGGCTGGCCTGAACTCTGCAAATGCGGCTCGCTGACAAGGACGAGCGTTGGCTTCGGAGAGGGGCCGCGCAGCGCCCGGGGTGCGCCGGACGGACTGTACCGGACTGTGGTGAAGGCCCTGACCAATAATTTATGGGGACGGATATGAGCGGATCGAAGGTCGAGCACGGAAAGTTGGGCGGCGCGGTGCTGGCTGTGGATTCGCGTGAAAAACCGGCCGAGATCACCCGCGAGCTGCATACGTGGCGCCCGGAAGCCGAAGGTCTGTATGACCCGAGCCAGGAGAAGGATTCCTGCGGCGTCGGCTTCATCGCCAACATCAAGGGCCAGAAGTCGCATCAGATCGTCGCCGACGCGCTGAGCATCCTCTGCAACCTCGAGCACCGTGGCGCCGTCGGCGCCGACCCGCGCTTCGGCGACGGTGCCGGCATCCTGGTGCAGATCCCGCATGCCTTCTTCTCGCGCAAGGCAAAGGAGCTCGGCTTCACCTTGCCCGCCCCCGGCGAATACGCCATCGGCGCGCTGTTCATGCCGCGCGACGAGGCGTGGCGGAACGTCATCAAGAGCATTATCGCCGACCAGATCGAGGACGAAGGCCTGGTGCTGCTCGGCTGGCGCGACGTGCCGACCGACAACTCCTCGCTGGGCGTGACGGTCAAGCCGACCGAGCCGCGCAGCATGCAGGTGTTCATCGGCCGCAACGGCGCCGCCAAGACCGAGGACGAGTTCGAGCGCAAGCTCTACATCCTCAGGAAGTCGATTTCGCAGGCGATCTATCAGCGCCGCGACCGCGGCATGTCGGGCTATTACCCGTGCTCGATGTCGTGCCGGACCGTGATCTACAAGGGCATGTTCCTGGCCGACCAGCTCGGCAAGTACTACGCCGACCTGCACGAGCCGGACTTCGAGAGCGCGCTGGCGCTGGTGCACCAGCGCTTCTCGACCAACACCTTCCCGACCTGGTCGCTGGCGCATCCGTATCGGATGATCGCGCACAATGGCGAGATCAACACCCTGCGCGGCAACGTCAACTGGATGGCGGCGCGGCAGGCCTCGGTGTCATCGGAGCTGTTCGGCAAGGACATCAGCCGGCTCTGGCCGATCTCGTATGAAGGCCAGTCCGATACCGCCTGCTTCGACAACGCGCTCGAATTCTTGGTGCAGGGCGGCTACTCGCTGCCGCACGCGGTCATGATGATGATCCCCGAGGCGTGGGCCGGCAATCCCTTGATGAGCGAGGAGCGCCGGTCGTTCTACGAATATCACGCCGCGCTGATGGAGCCGTGGGACGGCCCCGCCGCGATCGCCTTCACCGACGGCCGCCAGATCGGCGCCACGCTCGACCGCAACGGCCTGCGGCCGGCGCGCTATCTCGTCACCAAGGACGACCGCATCGTGATGGCGTCCGAAATGGGCGTGCTCAAGATTCCTGAGGACCAGATCGTCACCAAGTGGCGGCTGCAGCCGGGCAAGATGCTGCTCGTCGATCTCGAGCAGGGCCGCCTGATCCCGGACGACGAGATCAAGGCGCAGCTCGCCGCCAGCCATCCCTACACCGAGTGGCTCGCGCGCACACAGATCCAGGTCGAGAAGCTGCCGGATGCGCCGACCACGGGCGCACGCACCAACCTGCCGCTCTTGGACCGGCAGCAGGCATTCGGCTACAGCCAGGAAGACATCGCGATCCTGATGACGCCGATGGCGGCGACCGGCGAGGAGGCCACGGGCTCGATGGGCAACGACACGCCGATCTCGGCGCTGTCGGACAAGCCGAAGCTGCTGTTCACCTACTTCAAGCAGAACTTCGCCCAGGTCACGAATCCGCCGATCGACCCGATCCGCGAGGAGTTGGTGATGAGCCTGGTCTCGATCATCGGCCCGCGGCCCAACCTGTTCGACCTCGAAGGCGTCGCCTCGACCAAGCGGCTCGAGGTGCATCAGCCGATCCTGACCGATGCGGACCTCGAGAAGATCCGCTCGATCTCGGAGGTCTCCGACAGCCACTTCGTCTCGCGCACGCTCGACACCACCTTCGATGCGAGCCTGGGCGCCGCCGGCTTCGAGCAGATGCTCGACGATCTCTGCGGCCGCGCCGAAGCCGCGGTGCGCGAGGGCGTCAACATCATCATCCTGTCCGACCGCATGGTCTCGGCCGACCGGATTCCGATCCCGTCGCTGCTGGCCTGCGCCGCTGTGCATCATCATCTGATCCGCACCGGCCTGCGCACCTCGGTCGGTCTCGTCGTCGAGAGCGGCGAGCCGCGCGAGGTGCATCACTTCGCGTGCCTGGCCGGCTACGGCGCCGAGGCGATCAACCCCTATCTCGCCTTCGAGACCATCGTCGCCCTGAAGGACAAGCTGCCGGGCGCGCTGAGCGACTACGAGGTCGTCAAGCGCTACATCAAGTCGATCGGCAAGGGCCTGCTCAAGGTCATGTCGAAGATGGGCATCTCGACCTACCAGTCCTATTGCGGCGCGCAGATCTTCGACGCGGTCGGACTGAAGGCCGAGTTCGTGCAGAAGTTCTTCTACGGCACCCACACCCGCATCGAAGGCGTCGGCCTGCCGGAGATCGCCGAGGAGACCACGCGCCGTCATCGCGACGCGTTCGGCGACGCGCTGGTCTACAAGACCGCGCTCGACGTCGGCGGCGAATATGCCTTCCGCACCCGCGGCGAGGACCACGCCTGGACCGCGGAATCGGTCGCGACGCTGCAGCATGCGGTGCGCGGCAATTCGAGGGAGCGCTACCAGGCGTTCGCCAGGCTGCTCAACGAGCAGTCCGAACGGCTGCTGACCCTACGCGGCCTGTTCCGGATCAAGTCGGCCGAGGACGACAGGCGCAAGCCGGTCCCGCTCGACGAGGTCGAGCCGGCGAAGGAGATCGTCAAGCGCTTCGCCACCGGCGCGATGTCGTTCGGCTCGATCTCGCGCGAGGCCCACACCACGCTCGCGATCGCCATGAACCGGATCGGCGGCAAGTCGAACACCGGCGAAGGCGGTGAAGAAGCCGACCGCTTCAAGCCGCTGCCCAACGGCGATTCCATGCGCTCGGCGATCAAGCAGGTCGCCTCGGGCCGGTTCGGCGTGACGACGGAATATCTCGTCAACTCCGACATGATGCAGATCAAGATGGCGCAGGGTGCCAAGCCGGGCGAAGGCGGCCAGTTGCCCGGCCACAAGGTCGACGCGACCATCGCCAAGGTGCGCCACTCGACGCCGGGTGTCGGCCTGATCTCGCCGCCGCCGCATCACGACATCTACTCGATCGAGGATCTCGCGCAGCTGATCTACGACCTGAAGAACGTCAATCCCGACGGCCAGGTCTCGGTCAAGCTGGTGTCTGAAGTGGGCGTGGGCACCGTCGCCGCCGGCGTCGCCAAGGCGCGCGCCGACCATGTGACGATCGCGGGCTTCGAGGGCGGCACCGGTGCATCTCCCCTCACCTCGATCAAGCATGCCGGCTCGCCGTGGGAGATCGGCCTTGCCGAAACCCACCAGACGCTGGTGCGCGAGCGGCTGCGCAGCCGCATCGTGGTCCAGGTCGACGGCGGCTTCCGCACCGGACGTGACGTCGTCATCGGCGCCCTGTTAGGGGCCGACGAGTTCGGCTTCGCCACCGCGCCGCTGATCGCGGCCGGCTGCATCATGATGCGCAAGTGCCACCTCAACACCTGCCCGGTCGGCGTCGCGACCCAGGACCCGGTGCTGCGCAAGCGCTTCACCGGTCAGCCCGAGCATGTCATCAACTTCTTCTTCTTCGTCGCCGAGGAAGTCCGCGAGATCATGGCCGCGCTCGGCTACCGCTCGTTCAACGAGATGGTCGGCCAGACCCAGATGCTCGACCAGTCCCGCCTGGTGGCGCATTGGAAGGCCAAGGGCCTCGACTTCTCCAAGCTGTTCGTCAAGCAGAAGGAGGCGCCGGGCCAGAAGATCCATCACGCCGAGGCGCAGGACCATCACCTCGAGGCCGTGCTCGACCGCAAGCTGATCGAGCAGGCCAAGCCCGCGCTCGACCGCGGCGCGCCGGTCAAGATCGAGGCCGAGATCAACAACACCGACCGTTCGGCGGGCGCGATGCTCTCGGGCGCGGTGGCGAAGATCTACGGCCATGCCGGCCTGCCGCAGGACACCATCCATGTCAGCCTGAAGGGCACCGCAGGCCAGGCCTTCGGCGCCTGGCTCGCCCAAGGCGTCACCTTCGAGCTCGAAGGCGAAGGCAACGACTACGTCGGCAAAGGCCTGTCGGGCGGCCGCATCATCGTCAAGCCGCCGCGCAACTCGGGCATCGTGCCGGAGGAGTCGATCATCGTCGGCAACACCGTGATGTACGGCGCGATCTCCGGCGAGTGCTTCTTCCGCGGCATCGCCGGCGAGCGCTTCGCGGTTCGCAACTCCGGCGCGGTCGCCGTGGTCGAGGGCGCGGGTGATCATTGCTGCGAATACATGACCGGCGGCATCGTCGTCGTGCTCGGCAAGACCGGGCGCAACTTCGCGGCCGGCATGTCCGGCGGCGTCGCCTACGTGCTCGACGAGGCCGGCGACTTCGACAAGCACTGCAACATGGCGATGGTCGAGCTGGAGCCGGTGCTGTCGGAGGAGATGATCGCCGAGGACACCTATCACCAGATGGGCGACCTCGAGGCGCATGGCCGGGTCGACGTGTTCAAGAACCTGCTGGCGTCCGACGTGGAGCGGCTGCACGTCCTGATCTCGCGCCATGCCAAGGCGACGGGCTCGAAGCGCGCCGCCGACATCCTGGCGAACTGGAAGGACTACGCGCCGAAGTTCCGCAAGGTCATGCCGGTGGAATATCGCCGTGCCCTGAAGGAGCTCGCGGCCAACGCCGACGCCGAGCCGAAGATCGCGATCGGGGCTTGATGTCGCTCCTCATGGTGAGGAGGCGCGTAGCGCCGTCTCGAACCATGAGGCCAACAGCGGGGCCTCGCCCTTCGAGACGCGGCGCAAGCGCCGCTCCTCAGGGTGAGGAGAAGCGGGAAGCAAATTCCTCATGGTGAGGAGGTGCGAAGCACCGTCTCGAACCATGAGGCCGAGGTCGAGGCCTCACCCTTCGAGACGCGGCGAAGGCGCCGCTCCTCAGGGTGAGGGGAAGCACAGAGGAAATTCCTCACGGTGAGGAGGTGCGAAAGCAACCGTCTCGAACCATGAGGCCCGAGCAGTCAGGGACGTCGTAGGTCATGGGCAAGGTCACAGGTTTTCTCGAAATCGAGCGGCACGATCGCAAGTACGCGCCGGTTGCCGAGCGGCTGAAGCATTTCCAGGAATTCGTGGTGCCGCTCTCCGAGAAGGAGCTGCGCGACCAGGCGGCGCGCTGCATGAACTGCGGCATCCCCTATTGCCACGGCACCGGCTCGGCCGCGCCGGGCACCACGGGCTGTCCGGTCAACAACCAGATCCCGGACTGGAATGACCTGATCTACAACGGCAATTGGGAAGAAGCCGCGCGCAACCTGCACTCGACCAACAACTTCCCGGAGTTCACGGGCCGGATCTGCCCGGCTCCGTGCGAGGCGTCGTGCACGCTGAACATCGACGACAATCCGGTGACCATCAAGACGATCGAATGCGCCATCGTCGACAAGGCCTTCGAGCAGGGCTGGATCAAGCCCGAGCCGGCCACCGTGAAGACCGGCAAGAAGGTCGCGATCGTCGGCGCCGGTCCCGCTGGTCTCGCCTGTGCGCAGCAGCTCGCCCGCGCCGGTCACGACGTCCACGTCTATGAGAAGAACGCCAAGGCCGGCGGCCTGCTGCGCTATGGCATTCCCGACTTCAAGATGGAGAAGGGCATCATCGACCGCCGCATCGGGCAGTTGGAAGGCGAAGGCGTCACCTTCCACTATGGCGTCAATGTCGGTGGCAAGGATGGCCTCGATGCCAAGACGCTCTTGAAGGACCATGACGCCGTCGCGCTGACCGGCGGCGCAGAAGCTCCGCGCGACCTGCCGATCCCCGGCCGCGACCTCGCCGGCATCCACTACGCGATGGACTTCCTGCCGCAGCAGAACCGCCGCGTCGGCAACGAGAAGGTCGAAGGCGACGACATCCTCGCCGCCGGCAAGCATGTCGTCGTGATCGGCGGCGGCGACACCGGCAGCGACTGCATCGGCACCTCGCTCCGCCAGGGCGCCAAGTCCGTCACCCAGCTCGAGATCATGCCGGCGCCGCCGGAGCGCGAGGACAAGGCGCTGACCTGGCCGAACTGGCCGCTGAAGATGCGGACCTCGTCGAGCCAGGCGGAAGGCGCCGTGCGCGAATTCGCGGTGCTGACTCAGAAGTTCGAGGGCGAGAACGGCGCCGTCAAGAAGCTGCATTGCGTGCGCGTCGATGCGCAGTTCAAGCCGATCCCGGGCACCGAGTTCGTGCTCGATGCGGAGCTTGTCCTGCTCGCGATGGGCTTCGTGCATCCGGTGCACGAGGGCCTGCTCAAGAGCCTCGGCGTCGACCTCGACCCGCGCGGCAACGTCAAGGCCAACCTGACCGACTACCAGACCTCGCTGCCGAAGGTCTTCTCCGCCGGCGACATGCGCCGCGGCCAGTCGCTGGTGGTGTGGGCGATCCGCGAGGGCCGCCTGTGTGCGCAGGCGGTCGACAAGTTCCTGATGGGCAAGACCGAGCTGCCGCGCTAGCGGCGGCCGATCAAGCGCGTTAGTTGGATGCGACCCGCTTAGTTGGACTCATCTGCCGCCGCACCGTCGGTGCGCTCCCCTCCCCCTTGCGGGGAGGGGTCGGAGGTGGGGGTCTCCAGACGCTGAATTTCGTTGCGTTCGCCAGCGCGTCAAATGCGCTTGATGCGGTTGCAGCTCTCGCCGGACGCTCTTCGTCCACCCCCTCCCGTCATTGCGAGGAGCGAAGCCACGAAGCAATCCAGGACCTAGGAAATGACTCCGGCTTTCTTCGCTCGCAATAGCGGGGTGGCACCCGCCCGCGGACCTATCGCTCAGCTTTCATATAGAGCGCGACTCGCGGACCCCCACCCCCTCCCCGCAAGGGGGAGGGGAGTTCACCGCCTTCGGTGTGAGTAACAGACTCCAACTCGCTAACAGAAAAAGGGGTGGGGGCTTCGTCGACATGAGTCGCCGCTCGGCCTGAAGTGGCAGGTCAGGCCGTGGCCGCATGATCGATCGGATGAGCGTCGAAGCGTCAGGGTCGACGTTTCAACCGTGAAGCCCCCACCCGTCCTGGCCGTCAGGCCAGCTCGGATGAGCCGCGTCGCGCGGCTCTGATGTCAGGAAGGGTGAGGCCGTGTGCGGCGGTGACAGTCCTGCTCCGACGTCCGCGGCAGGATTAATCGCGTCGCGTGCATCACGATGTCAGTCATGCTGGGCGATCCCCCTTGTTCGACGGCCGGACCCGCGAGCCCCCTCGGGTTCCCGCAACCTAAGGGTGCGAATCTTAAGATAAGCCCAATGCGGACGCCGGCATTCCCTTCAAATGCCGCGCAACACGCGAAAAAGCTTCGTATCGACTGTTGCCAGCTCGATCGATTGCGAAGCACGTTCGAGAATCGAACATCATCCACGACACGGTCGTCCGGAGCTCAGCTCGACGTCCGCGCCCAGATGTCTTCGATTGGCACGGGAGGCGTCACACGGAAGATGTCGTCGATGAGCCGGCCGAGCTCGTCGGCGCTCTCGATGATCCGCTCCTCGATCACGTCTCCGTCGCGCGCCTGCCGCTGATAGCGGCGGCTGACCAGCTTGTGACGCACGCCGGGCTCGACACGCTCCATCATCAGCGTATGCGTGGCCGGCACGTTCGGGCTGGTCGACGTATACCAGCTGCCGAGCACATAGTCGGCATGGATCTGCGGCACGAGGTCGAACGCATACATCATGCGCCAGCCCGTCGGCTGCTTCGCGCTGACCGTATAGAGCCCGTCCCACGTGCCGATGCGAAACGTTCCCATCGGCGTCTGCTGCTCGGAGCCAACTTCGAGACGAATGGGCGCATCCATCATGCAGATGCCGAAGCCGACGTCGACGAGATGCAGATAGCCGTCGACCTTGACCATCAGCATCATGTGCTGGCGCGGCCCGAGCGGATCGGTCGGCGCCGAGCGCCAGCGCACGCGCCCCGTCAGGCCGCTGACCTCAAAGCCGACCGCTTCCAGCACCGCCTGGAACAGCACGTTCTGCTCGAAGCAGTAGCCGCCGCGGCGGCCGAGCACGAGCTTCTGTTGCACCGACGGCAGGTCGACATGGACGGGACGGCCCATCAGCGGATCGAGCGCCTCGAACGGCAGCGCGTCGACATGCGCGGCCTGCAGCGCTGCGAGCGTCGACAGGTCGGGCGCGAGCGGCCCGCGATGGTCGATGCGGGCGAGATAGGAATCCAGTTGAAGCTCACCGACCATCGTCATGCCTTCCGTCAGCTCTCGATGCGCTTCCAGATCACCTCGACGGACACCGGAAGCGTGACGCCGAACACCTCCTCGATGACGCTGCGCAGCGCATCGGGCGTTTCGATGATCCGTTCGCTCCGCACCTCGCCATCACGCGCCTCGATGACCAGGCGGCGATTGACCAGCTTGTAGCGCGCCTCACGCGTCAACCGCTCCAGGATCAGCATCGAGGTGAACGGCGTCAACGGGCTGGTCGAGGTGAACCAGTTGCCGAGCACGTAGTCGGCATGGATCTGCGGCACCAGATCAAACACATACATCGTGCGCCAGCCGGCGGGCTGCTTCGCCTCGAGCCAATAGAGCCCATCGGAAAGCGTCAGGCGGAACGTGCCCATCGCAGTCGGCTGCTCGACGTCGGGCACCATCTGCAACGGCGTATCGAGCAGGCAGGAGCCGAAACCGACATCGGCGAGATGAGGCCCCTCCGGCAGGTCCACCTTCAGCATCATGTGCGTGCGCGGCGTCAGCGGCGCGGCCGCATCGAGGCGCCAGCGCACCCGCGCCGAGAGCGGCGTCACCGCAAAGCCGATCGCCTCCAGCGCCGCCTTCAGCAGCGCATTCTGCTCGAAACAATAGCCGCCGCGACGGCCGTCGACGATCTTGGCCTGGACCGAGGCGAGATCGATGTTCACGGGACGGCCGAGCAGCGGATCCAGGCCCTCGAACGCGATCGCATCGACATGCGCCGCCTGCAATCCGGCAAGCGTTTCGAGCGTCGGCGCCAGCGGCCCGCGATAGCCGATGCGCACGAGATATTTATCCAGATCGAATGCGCCCGGCATCGGCTCTGCTCCCTGTCTCGGGCGAGCCCATAGCACGACGCCGCCGTGCCCGGCCAGACCGGGACCGCGCACGTGCCCAAGCTCGGCTCATCCCGTCTGCCGGCTCCAGCGCTCGGCAAAACGATGCAGCGGCAGGAAGGTCTCCAACAGCTCGCGCCCCAATGGCGTCAGCTCGTAGCCGCTGTCGCCCAGCACGATGAAGCCCGCCTCGCGCAGCTCGTCCAGCCGCGCCTGCAACACGGTCGGCGAGGCCTCGTCGCAGGCCGCGCGCAGCGCCCGGGAGGTCAGGGCGTCGTCGCGCAGCTCCCAGACGATGCGCAGGCACCAGCGCCGGCCCAACAGATCGAGCAGCGCCATGACCGGCCGGCCCGAGCGCGAGCCGCGCACCCGGCGCGGTTGAACGTCTTTCGGCACGAAAACTCTCCAACAGCTTGCCAAGCGCTACGGAAAGCGTAGCATACTGCTACAGTAAATGTAGCACCGCGCAGGAGGAACCGCCATGCCCCGGATCGCCCCGCTGCAGCCGCCCTACCCGGCCGACATCCAGGCGCAATTCGACCAGATCATGCGCGGGGCGCCGCCCTTGATGCTGTTCCGGGTGATGGCCGGCCATGCGCGCGCCTGGACCAAATTTCGCGGCGGCAGCCTGCTCGACCGCGGCCCGCTGTCCCTGCGTCAGCGCGAAATCGTCATCGATCGGACCTGCGCGCTGAATGCGTGCGAGTACGAATGGGGCGTGCACGTCCGCATCTTCGGCACAGACGCCGGCCTGACGGCGCAGCAGATCGACGCCACCGTGAATGCGCCGGCCGACGCGGCGTGCTGGTCGCCCCCCGAACAGGCCCTGATCGCTGCGGTCGATGCCTTGCACCAGCGGTCGACCTTGAGCGAGGACGAATTCACCCGCCTCCGCCTGCATCACGATGAGGATCAGGTGCTGGAAATCATCCTGCTGTGCGGCTTCTATCGCACCGTGTCGTATGTCGCGAACGCACTGCAGCTGCCGCTGGAGGCCGATGCGGTACGATTCAACGCAGGCTGACCGGTCTTCCCAAGCGCGCGGCAGCCGGGCGCCCGGAAACGACGCTTCGAGCTAGGCCACCCCTGCCCGCAGCAGATCGTGCATGTGCAGGATGCCGACCGGCTTGGCGCCGTCGGTGACGATCAGCGTGGTGATCTTGGCGGAGTTCAGGATCTCCAGCGCCTCGGAGGCCAGCGCCTCGCGGCGGACGGTGCGCGGGTTCGCGGTCATGATCTCCTCGACCGATGCGGACAACAGATCGGCACGCATCTTCCGCCGGAGGTCGCCGTCGGTGATGATGCCGGCGACGTGGCCGCGAGCATCGACGATGACGACGCAGCCGAGTCCCTTGGCCGACATCTCGGCCAGCGCATCCGGCATGCCCGTGCCCAGCGGCTTCAGCGGCACCGCGTCGCCCGAGCGCATCAGGTCCGAGATGTGCTTGAGCATGGCGCCGAGCTTGCCGCCCGGATGGAAATTGGCGAATTCGAGCGCGGTGAAGCCGCGGCCTTCCAACAGCGCGATCGCGAGCGCATCGCCGATCGCCGCCTGCATCAGCGTCGAGGTGGTCGGCGCCAGATTGTGCGGACAGGCCTCGCGCGCCTTCGGCAGCTCCAGCACGATGCGCGCCGCCTGCCCCAGCGACGATTGCGCATTGGAGGTGATCGCGATCAGCGGGATGGCGAAGCGCTTGGTGTAGTTGACCAGCGTCTTCATCTCCGGCTGCTCGCCGGACCACGACAGCGCGATGACGACGTCGTCGGAGGTGATCATGCCGAGATCGCCATGGCCGGCCTCGGCGGAATGGACGAAGAAGGCGGGCGTTCCGGTCGAGGCGAGGGTCGCGGCCATCTTGCGGGCGACGTGGCCGGACTTGCCGAGACCGGTGAGGATCGCCCGGCCCTTGGCCTGGCGGATCAGCTCGACGGCGGCGGCGAAGGCCGGCCCCAGAGGACCGCGCAGTGCAGCGGAGATCGCGGCAATGCCATTGCTGCCGGCGTCGAGCGTGCGCAGCGCCGACTGGATATCTGCGTTTGCGGGAGCGGCTTCGGGCAACGGTTTCGATCTCGGCATGCGGACTTCCAAGGCTGAACAGTCAGGCGCCGCTCTTTAGCATGGGTAAGGCAGCAAGGCGCCATCAACAGCCCATTAACCATATTTGTTTTTACTCCCTTAACGAGGCGGTTTGCCGGCGGCGCGGGTGTCCCGACGACGCAATTGATTTTGTTGGAGTATTTTTCATCGTGGGATGGAGGCCTGACAGCGGCCGCGCAGGACGCGCGATAAGGCGCGCGATGTGGCGCGGCGCCTCCGCCGCATGCCTGCTGCTCGGCGCGCTCGGCCCCGATGCGGCCCACTCCCAGACCATCGACGCGTTCCGGCCGGTGCGCGACGGCTTCCTCGCCCCGCAGGACTCCCCGCTGCGGCGGACCGTGGTCAGCGGCCTGACCGATGCCGTACCGACGCCAGGGCTGCCCGCGACGCCTGCGCCGACCAGCTCCACCGCACGACGAAATCTGGTTCCCCTGCCCGGTGTGCCCGCGGCGAGCGGCGCTGCCGAATTCGGCTATGATTCGCTGAACCGCAATCGGAAGAAGCCGAAATACTATCCCGCCCAGGCGCGGCCCAAGCCGCCGCCGGGCCCCGGCACGCGACCTTCCGGCGAGCTGACCGGGCAGTTGCGTCCGACCTTGCCGCCGTCGGCCACAGCCAACAGGCAGCCGGTCCCGGCCGCCATGGCGGGCACGGTGCCCGGCCAGCCGCCGCGCAAGCGGCTCAAGATCGACGACGACCCGTTCGGCGCAGTCGGCGATTACGCCGGCCCGTTCCTGATCAAGGGCGCGGTGGAGCTCTCGGCCGGGTATGACAGCAACCCGGCCCGCCTCGCCAGGCCGCGCGGCATGCCGGCTTGGATGATCGCGCCGGAATTTTTGGCGGTGTCGAACTGGGAGCGTCACGCCCTCGTCGCCGACCTGCGGGGCTCCTTCACCGGCTATGGCAGCACCCTGCCGGCTATCATGGATGGCGGCATCAATTCGGCGCCGACCACGCTCGACCGCCCCGACTTCACCGGCCATGTCGACGGCCGCCTCGACGTCAGCCGCGACACCTCGGTCGGCGCCCAGCTGCGGCTGCGCGCCGCGACCGACAATCCCGGCAGTCCCAGCGTGCAGGCCGGATTGGCGCGCTATCCGGTCTACACCACGCTCGGCACCACCATCGGCATCGACCAGCGCTTCAACCGGCTGCAGATTTCGGCGGGCGCCACCGCCGACCGCACCAGCTATCAGCAGAGCAAGCTGACCGACGGCACGATGACGTCGAACGACGACCGCAACTACAACCAGTTCGGCGGCATCGGCCGGGTGTCCTACGAGGTCATGCCCGGCCTGAAGCCGTTCGCGGAGGTGCAGGGCGACAGCCGCGTGCACGACCAGCGGGTCGACCGTTCGGGCTATCAGCGCGACTCCTCGGGCGGCTACGCCAAGGCCGGCACCTCGTTCGAGTTCACCCGGCTTCTGACCGGCGAGGTTTCGCTCGGCTATGCCACGCGCAGCTATGTCGATCCGCGGCTGAACCGGCTGCAGGGCTTCCTCACCACGGCCTCGCTGGTGTGGTCGGCGACGCCGCTGACCACCGCGCGCTTTCTCTCCGACACGCAGCTCGCAGAGACCACGGTGGCCGGCGCCTCCGGCGTGCTGGTGCGCACCTACACGGTGCAGGTCGACCACGACTTCCGGCGCTGGCTGACCGGCATCGGCAAGTTCAGCCTCGGCACGCTCGACTATCAGGGCTACGGCCGCAGCGACCGCACCTATTCGGCCGAAGGCAACCTCGTCTACAAGATGTCGCGGAACGTCTGGGTCAAGGGCACGCTGCGCTACGACAAGCTCGACTCCAACATCACGGGTGCTGGGTCGTCCGGCACGGTGGTGATGCTGGGCGTAAGACTGCAGAATTGAGCAGGAATCGTAGGGTGGGCAAAGGCGCGCAGGCTCCGCTCTCTCCGCATATTCCCTATGAGTTGGCGCGACGTGCCCACCGTCTCGCGCGCGATGCAGATGGTGGGCACGGCACGACACGGCTATCGCCGCGTCGTTCCTTTGCCCACCCTACGGCACCTACGCCGCAGCCACCGTGAGCTGGGCGCCGTCGGCCTGCACGATGCGGACGCGGCTGCCGGCGGGGGTGTCGGGGCCCGCGACGCGCCACACCGTGTCGTCGATGCGGACGGTGCCATTGCCGCCGACGATCGGCTTCTCCAAGGTGAACTCGCGGCCGACCAGGGCCGCCGAGCGGCGGTTGAGGAACGGATTGTCCCGCGACGGCGCCGCACTCGCCCGCGCGAAGCGCCGCCACAGCGGCACGGCGGCGACCGCGAACAGCGCAAACAGCAGGATCTGCAGTTGCCATCCCGGCGCAAACGCAAACGACAGCAGCCCGACCAGCAGGGCGGCGAGGCCGAGCCAGAACAGGAAGATGCCCGGCGCGAGCAGCTCCAGCGCCATCAGGATGATGCCGAAGATCAGCCAGTTCCAGGTGCCGAGCGTCACGAACATGTCGCTCATCAGCGTCCTCCCTGCGTCAAGCCTGCGGTGGCGTCGGCGGTTTCGGGGCCGTCCCCGCTGACGGCACCGAGCCGCCGCGGCGCGCGGCTGCCACGGCCGAAGCCGCGCTCTCGCCGAACGTCGCCTTGGCGATCTCACCGATGCCGGCGAGCGAGGCCAGCATGCCCGTTGCCTCCAGCGGCAGCATGATCACCTTCTGGTTCGGCGAGTCGGCGAGCTGACCGAATGCCTTGATGTATTTGTCGGCGATGAAGTAGTTGAGCGCCGCGACATCCCCCTTCGAGATCGCGTCCGACACCATCTGCGTCGCCTTGGCCTCGGCCTCCGCGGCGCGCTCGCGCGCCTGGGCATCGAGGAAGGCCGACTCGCGGCGGCCCTCGGCCTGCAGGATCTGGCTCTGCTTGGCGCCCTCCGCGCGCAGGATCTCCGACTGCCGCTGGCCCTCGGCCTGCAGGATGTCGGCGCGCTTGACGCGCTCGGCCTTCATCTGCCGGCCCATCGCCTCGACCAGGTCGGCCGGCGGCACGATGTCCTTGATCTCGATGCGGTTGACCTTGAGGCCCCACGGCGACACCGCGGCGTCGACGACGCGCAGCAGCCGCTCGTTGATCTCGTCGCGATGCGACAGCACCTGGTCGAGATCCATCGCGCCCATCACCGAGCGGATGTTGGTCATGGTCAGCGTGACGATCGCCTGGTTGAGGTTCGACACCTCGTAGCTCGCCTTGGCGGCGTCGAACACCTGGTAGAAGGCGACGCCGTCGACCGTCACGGTGGCGTTGTCCTTGGTGATGACCTCCTGCTCGGGGATGTCGATCACCTGCTCCATCATGTTGATCTTGCGCCCGATGCGATCGAAGAAGGGCACGATGATGTTGAGGCCCGGCGACAAGGTGCGGGTGTATTTGCCGAACCGCTCGACGGTCCAGTCGAACCCCTGTGGCACGGTCTTCACGCCGGAATACAGCGTGAAGATGACCAGCAGCACCAGCGCTATGGCGAAAATGTCGAAACCGCTCATGGATCCTCCAAGGGAGGAGACGATCGTCCCCTCACCAGCCTCTGCAGCCATCACGATCTAGGGATTACTGCATGATTTTGTCGGGGATCCGCTAGGGGCGGTTCAGGAAAGTATTTTCGAGGCGCGGACGGTCGTCCGACTTGCGCCGGCGGGCGGCTCACCTAGCGGGCCGGCAATACCGCCGACGGCTCAGAGCCAGCCCTTTACAACCAGCCCTGCAGCTCGCGCAGCACCAGCTGCCGCAGCACCTCCATGCCGGGCGCGCTGTCGTTCAGGCACGGCACGGCGGAGAATTCCTCGCCGCCATTGTGCTTGAAGATCTCGCAATTCTCGCCGGAGATCTCCTCCAGCGTCTCCAGGCAGTCGGCGGAGAAGCCCGGCATCACCACGGCGATGCGCTTGACTCCGTCCTTGGCGAGCTTCTCGATGGTCTTGTCGGTATAAGGCTGCAGCCACTCCGAGAAGCCGAAGCGCGACTGGAAGGTCAGCAGCAGCTTGGTGTCGTCCATGCCGAGCCGCCTGCGCAGCAGCTCGGTGGTGGCGACGCACTGCTCGCGATAGGGATCGCCCTTGTCGACATATTCCTTGGGCATGCCGTGGAACGAGGCCACGATCAGCTCGGGCTTGTACGCCAGCGTCTTCAGATGATCCTCGATCGAGACCGCCAGCGCCTCGATGTAGAAGTCGTCGTTGTAATAAGGCGGCGTCACCCGCAGCGTCGGCTGCGCGCGCAGCTCGGTCAGCACGCGGAACGCCTCGTCGCACACGGTCGCCGAGGTCGCGGCTGAATATTGCGGATAGAGCGGCACCACCAGGATGCGGTCGCAGCCCTTGGCCATGAGACCATCGACGCCAGCCTTGATCGACGGATTGCCGTAGCGCATGGCCCAGTCGACGATGACGTGGCTGCGATCGGCGATGCTGGCGGCGAGCTTCTCGCTCTGCGCGCGCGTGATCGTCTTCAGCGGCGATTCGTTCTTCTCGGTGTTCCAGATCGACTGGTAGTCTTTCGCCTTCTTGCGCGGCCGGACATTGAGGATGATCCCGTTGAGGATGATCTTCCACAACAGGCCCTGGTCCTCGATGACGCGGCGGTCGGACAGGAACTCCTTCAGATACACCCGCACGCCGGCGGCGTCCGCCGTATCCGGCGTCCCGAGATTGACCAGCAGCACGCCGACACGTGACGTGCTCGCGGCCGGCAACGGCCTGACGTCGACAGGCCTGGCATTGTCCAGAGAGATGGCGGCGGTCATGATGCCCGTGACTGCTGAAGGGCGTGGCTTGGCGGCTTGTTTCGACATTGTCAAGATAAGGGCCATTTCACCGATGTCATCGGGCTGGAGGAGCCATGACGATTGCCGAATTGTGCATTTTCGCCAGCGTGATGCTCTACCTGT
Organism: Bradyrhizobium sp. SZCCHNR1051; assembly: GCF_032489615.1. Taxonomy (NCBI): domain Bacteria; kingdom Pseudomonadati; phylum Pseudomonadota; class Alphaproteobacteria; order Hyphomicrobiales; family Nitrobacteraceae; genus Bradyrhizobium; species Bradyrhizobium sp. SZCCHNR1051. Next base: position 161,039 of record NZ_JAUEYJ010000002.1, read on the forward strand.
TAACGATCGTGCCGGCGAAATGGATCAGCGTCGACGGTGCCGGGCGCTATGACAACGCCCGGCCGCGAGATCCCGCCTTCTACGCCGGCGGCATCCGCGAGCGGGCGCTGGGCGCCCATCAGAACGGCATCGAGGCGTTCCCGTTCTTTGCCGCCGCGGTGCTGCTGGCCGAGTTCCGCGGTGCGCCGCAGAACCTGATCAACGAGCTGTCGGTGCTGTTCCTGATCGTGCGCATCGCCTATGTGCTGACTTACGTCGGCGATCGGCCGTCGCTGCGCTCGATCCTGTGGGCGATCGGCTTCCTGATCACCGTCGGCATCTTCTTCCTGCCTTTGCTGCGCAATTACCTGCCGGTTTGAGCGGAAGCCGCGGTCCCCGCGCGTGAGCGGTGTCACATCCCTGTCCCCGCCGAGGTGCTAACCACGAGCGCTGAAGACCTCGGTCCGTACGCTTTTCGTTTCCGCTTTGATCCGGTCTGCTCCGGCCAGTTGATTGGATTTGACGGCGAAATTCCCTATAGGGCGGGGTGAATTCGACGGCTGCAGCGGCGCTATCGAGCCGCCAGAGGGATCATGATGACTTTGACCAGCTCGGCTTCCGCGCGCGCGCCGCGCGACCCGGGAAATTACCAGACCGCCCTGCAATCGACGGTACGGGCGGCTTCGGACTGGCTGATCGCCAACCAGAAGCCGGACGGCCACTGGGTCGGCCGCGCCGAATCCAACGCCTGCATGGAGGCGCAATGGTGCCTGGCGCTGTGGTTCATGGGGCTCGAGGAGCATCCGCTGCGCAAGCGCCTGGGCCAGTCGCTGCTCGACAGCCAGCGCCCGGACGGCGCCTGGCAGGTCTATTTCGGCGCCCCCAATGGTGACATCAACGCGACCGTCGAGGCCTATGCCGCGCTGCGCTCGCTCGGCTTCCGCGACGACGAGCCGCCGGTGCGCCGCGCCCGCGAATGGATCGAGGCCAAGGGGGGCTTGCGCAACATTCGCGTGTTCACGCGCTATTGGCTGGCGCTGATCGGCGAATGGCCGTGGGAGAAGACCCCCAACATCCCGCCCGAGGTGATCTGGTTTCCGCTCTGGTTTCCGTTCTCGATCTACAATTTCGCGCAATGGGCACGCGCCACCCTGATGCCGATCGCGGTGCTGTCGGCGCGGCGGCCGAGCCGGCCGCTGCCGCCCGAGAACCGGCTGGACGCGCTGTTTCCGCATGGGCGCAACGCGTTCGACTACGAGCTGCCGGTGAAGGCCAATGCCGGCGGCTGGGACAAGTTCTTCCGCGGCGCCGACAAGGTGCTGCATGCCCTGCAGAACCTCGGCAACAAGCTCAATCTCGGCCTGTTCCGGCCCGCGGCCACCAGCCGCGTGCTGGAATGGATGATCCGCCACCAGGATTTCGACGGCGCCTGGGGCGGCATCCAGCCGCCCTGGATCTACGGCCTGATGGCGCTCTACGCCGAGGGCTATCCGCTCAACCACCCCGTTCTCGCCAAGGGCCTCGATGCCCTGAACGATCCCGGCTGGCGGGTCGATGTCGGCGACGCCACCTACATCCAGGCCACCAACAGCCCGGTGTGGGACACGATCCTGACCCTGCTCGCCTTCGACGATGCCGGCGTGCTCGGCGACTACCCCGAAGCCGTCGACAAGGCGGTCAATTGGGTGCTCGACCGCCAGGTCCGCGTGCCCGGCGACTGGTCGATGAAGCTGCCGCACGTCAAGCCCGGCGGCTGGGCGTTCGAATACGCCAACAACTACTATCCCGACACGGACGACACCGCCGTGGCGCTGATCGCGCTGGCGCCGCTGCGCCATGATCCCAAATGGCAGGCCAAGGGCATCGACGAGTCCATCCAGCTCGGCGTCGACTGGCTGATCGGCATGCAGAGCCAGGGCGGCGGCTGGGGCGCCTTCGACAAGGACAACAACCAGCAGATCCTGACCAAGATTCCGTTCTGCGACTACGGCGAGGCGCTCGATCCGCCGTCGGTCGACGTCACCGCCCACATCGTCGAGGCTTTCGGCAAGCTCGGCATCTCGCGCAATCATCCGGCCATGGTGCGCGCGCTCGACTACATCCGACGGGAGCAGGAGCCGAGCGGCCCGTGGTTCGGCCGCTGGGGCGTCAACTACGTCTACGGCACCGGCGCGGTGCTGCCGGCGCTGGCCGCGATCGGCGAGGACATGACGCAACCCTATATCGGCCGCGCTTGCGACTGGCTCGTCGCGCATCAGCAGCCGGACGGCGGCTGGGGCGAGAGCTGCGCCTCCTACATGGATGTCAGCGCGGTCGGCCGCGGCACCACCACGGCGTCGCAGACCGCCTGGGCGCTGATGGCGCTGCTCGCCGTCAACCGCCCTGAGGACAAGGAGGCGATCGAGCACGGCTGCACCTGGCTGGTCGAGCGCCAGTCGGCCGGCACCTGGGACGAGCCGGAATTCACCGGCACCGGCTTCCCCGGCTACGGCGTCGGCCAGACCATCAAGCTGACCGATCCCACTTTGCAGGAGCGGCTGATGCAGGGCCCTGAGCTGTCCCGCGCCTTCATGCTCCGCTACGGCATGTACCGGCACTACTTCCCGCTGATGGCGCTGGGACGCGCGCTGCGGCCGCAGGGGCATGGTAACACTGCAGCTACACCTTCGCCGCCGTCCCGGCCTCGTTGACGATGGAGCCTGGCATGAGCGTTACGAACGATCGTGCCAGCCCGGCGCGTCGAAGCGCTGAAGCCAATTCTCTGGGAGATTCATCGTAACCTTCGTCGGTCAGACGAACGTACCCCAGTGATGACCAACCGCTTGCCGCGCGCCGCACAGCCGGAACGCTTCGACCGCCTCGGCCGGGTTCATGTGTTGGTCTTTCATGAACCAGCGCGGCGCGTAGGCGCCCACGGGCAGCAATGCCAACCGCAACTGCGGATGCGCCCGGGCCACCTCTCTGAAGGTGCTTCCGTCACTGAAGCCCGTGTCGCCTACGAAGTAGATACCCCCACCCGGCGCCTCAATCATACAGAGACGACGCTCGCGCGACGTTCGCCCCGATGGGCGGACGAACTGGCGAGCTTGGACTCAGGCTGCCGCATCGCGGCCAACCCTTCGTCCATGGTGATCCGGGGCGCATAGCCCAGCTCGGTCTGAGCCTTGCGGGTGCTGATAGTGAATGGCTTGCCGATAAGGCGTAACATCTGGCGCGTGATCGGCGGCTCGCCCTTGAGGCGCATTGCACGCCACGCTGCCCCCATGAGGCCGGCCATGGTCCAGGCTATTCCGAAACGAACGGACTTGTCCGCAGCGATTATCCCACGAGTGGCAAGCAGAGACGAGATGAAGCTTTTCAAGGTGCTCTGCTCGGCATCGGCGATGAAATACGCTTCGCCCCCCCGGCCCCGATCTGCGGCGAGAATCAGCGCGTCGCACAAATTATCGACATGGCAGCTCGACATGGCCTGCGTGCCTCCAGCGACCCACTGCCACCGGCCTGCGTTCACGGTCTCTACCATGTGATCGAGAGTTGGCATTCTGCCTCCCCAGATAAATGGCGGCCGCAGCGCGATGGTCTCCAGGCCGGGACGCATGCCATTAGCTGCCAGCAACACGCGCTCGCCTTCGGCCTTCGAAGATCCGTAGGGCGAGAAGGCACGGACCTGCAGCGGCAGGCTCTCGTCGACATTCAACATCGGTTCGGGATCGCCCATGACCACGGCCGCAGCGCTCACCGCAACCAGGCGGCGCACGCTGGCCGTCGCTGCGGCCGCGTTCACGACGGCGCGCGTGCCCTCGACGTTGATCCGGTCGAAAATCTCCTGGTTGCCCCAAAGCTTGAAGTGCGCGGCGACATGAAACACGACCTCGCATCCTGTCATCGCCTTTCGCAACGCTTGTTCGTCGTTGAGTTCGCCGCGTACGGGCGTTGCTCCGAGTGTCTTGACTTGCGCCTCGCTCTCCGCGCTTCGGGCCAGCGCCCGCACCTGCCACCCCCCCACGAGGAGATGCGTAATCAGGCGGCCGCCAACAAAGCCGGAGCCACCAGTCACGAGAGCGACGCGGTGCTGGTCGGATGGCGTGGCGGGAGCAGTCATGGCGAACCTCCTTGAGCTGGATGACCCAACCTTGTGGCCGCCTCGTTCAAAAGTCAACGAACATATTTCATAATCTGTTCGTTTGCATGCATCGGAGAGTTCTAGTATTCTTTCCGAACGATGGAATCGAAGACAACCATACCCGCAACCCATTCTTCTACCGAAGAAATTTCGTTTCGGGCGCAGATCCTCGACACCGCGCGCGCCCAAGTGCGCCGCCATGGTGAGGCCAAGACCAACGTCGTCGACATCGCCCGCGCTCTCGGCACTTCGCACACGACGATCTATCGCCACTTCCGCTCCAAGGCTGACATTTTCGATGCCCTGGTTGTCGAGGCGATGCGTGATGAGGAGGAGATGGCAAGCCGCTTTGTCGAGGCGGAAGGACCTTTCGCGGAGCGTCTGGAGGGCTTGGTGCTCGCGCTGCATGCCCGCAAGCGGGAGCGGTTCACTGCGGATGCCGAGGTTTACGGCCTATACCGCCGAATTGTGGAAGAGCGGCCGGAGATCATCGCCGCTTACTCACGAGCAATGACTGCTCTTATCGCCCGCATTCTGGCTGATGCAAAGAAGCGCGGCGAGATTCGAGTTGATGATATCGAGGCTGCCGCGGGCGTTGTGCGCGACGCAATCACCGTGTTCGTCCATCCCGCTCATGTGGCAGCCGCCGTCGCGGCCAATCTGCCAAGCGAAAAAATGGCCCGCAACGTCGTGCGCACGCTTTGCGCCGGCTTCCGCGCCGGAGCCGAATTGACCTGAAGCAGACCTTCGCGCGGGGCGTGTGTCAAACAGGCGCTGGCTTCTATGGCCTTTGACAATGCCGAGGTGGGCCTCATCTGCCCTGGGGACTACCTCCAATCGCCTATCAAACCCCGCGGCGGAAGGTATGGGTCCCGAGTCGGCGCCACGACCGCGCTATCGCGCGCTCGTGGCTTGCCCGGGACGACACAATTGTTGCTGCGCGATCGCGGCCAACCTTCACCGCTGTCATGCCTCGCGCAAGCGGGGCATCCAGCACGCAGTGACCAACGCGAGGCCAGGAACGGAGCCCGCGCCGCTCAGAAGCAGGTCGTGCGTTCCGCCGCGATGTAGCCCAGCAACAAGCCCGCGCCGAAGAGCAGCACCAGACCGGCGGCGCCGAATTCCAGGCCGCGCATGATCAGGGCGCCGCCGCCCTCGCGGCCGGCGCTGAGCCGGCGGGCGACGTCCTTGGCGGCGACGGCGAGCACCGCGATGGTCGCGACGGTCACCGCCGTGCCCATGCCCATCACGAAGGTCGCGGCGACGCCGGCCCAGAACATGCCCTGGGCCAAGGCGAACACCAGAACAAGGATCGCGCCCGAGCACGGGCGGATGCCGGCGGCGAAGATCGCCTGAAAGCCGCGCTGCCAGCCGCCGGGACCGGCGAGCTCGCTCGGCGCGGGCCCGTGGGAATGGCCGCAACCGCAATCATCGCCGTGAACGTGATCGTGGTGGACGTGATCGTGAGCGGCGTGACCATGCGCCGCCGCAGCATGGGCGTGCGCATGATCGTGGTGATGATGATCGTGGCCGTGGTGGTCGTGACCATGGTGATCATGGTCATGATGATGCGCACGATGCTGATGATCATGCGCGTCGCCCTGAGCGGGCGGGACCGCGGCGGCCGCTGGCGCTCCGGCCAGCGCCAGTGCCGGCGCCGCCGGCTGCCAGGTGCGCAGGAACGCCGCGCCCTTGACCCAGACCAGGCGCGCGCCGAGCAGCGCGATCAGGCCGTAGCTCGCGATCTCCACCACCTTTTCGGCGCTGCACATCGTGGCCGCGGTGGCATTGAGCACCACCGCACCGATGCCGACGATGACGACCGCGACCAGCGCCTGCATCAGGCCCGAGGCGAACGACAGCACGATGCCGCGCTTGGCCGTCTCCTGGTTGGCGACGAGATAGGACGCGATGACCGCCTTGCCGTGACCGGGGCCCGCAGCATGAAAGATGCCGTAGGCAAACGAGATCGCCAGCAGCCACCACACCGCCGAGCCGTCTTCCTTGGCCGAGCGGATCGCCCCCGACATCTGGCGGTAGAACTCCGACTGCTTGGCGAGCAGCCAGCCGACGATGCCGCCGACCTGTGGCTCGGCCGGTGCGCCGAACGGCGGCTTGGCGAGCAGCGCATGCGAGGCGGCGTCGGCGGCGACGAGTGCTGCGAGGATCGCAACGCAGGTCAGGAGCGGTCGAGCGGAGCTGGGGCGAGGCGTCATGGACATTCCACTGAGATCTTGTTGGCGAAGTTCATTCCGAAATTGGCGTTCGCCCCGCCGCTCAGGAATGTCTGTTCGTTCATGGTCTGCGCGACGGATCCGCCGTCGCTCGGTCTCACCAGGCCGAACTTGCAGCCCGAGGGAGCGCTGACCAGCGTGACGGGATCCTTCTCCGCCATCTGGAAATCGATGAAATAGCTGGGATCGTAGACCTCGACCTGGAGCTGCTTCGTCTTCACCGGCGCCTTCAGCGGCAGGGTGAAGTGCAGGGTCAGCTTGGTGTCCTTGTATTCGAGGTAATAGTCGACGGGGTCCTCGAGCTTCTGCTTGCGCCCGTCGGCCTTGAGGAAGGTGAAGTAGGCATATTCCTTCAGCGACTCGGCGTTGGTCTGCGCCAGCGGCGCCAGCTCCTCGCGGGTGTAGACGCCCTTCTGCTTGGTCTCGAGGCCCTGCAGCGCGTAGGTCGCGAACATGTCGTCGAAGGTCCAGGCGTGGCGCACGCCGGTCACCGAGCCATCGGCCGCATAGAGCAGCTCGCTGCTCGCGGTGACCCAGACATGCGGGTGGGCGCTCGCCGCGCTCGCGCCGAATACGAGCGTCAGCGCAGCGAAGACGAACCGGACCAGTGCCATCCTCTTCACCTCAAGCCGCCTTGGCAACGTCGAGCAGACCGCGCCGGCGCAGCAGCGCGTCGGGCTCGGGCTCGCGGCCGCGGAAGGCGATGTAGGCCGCTTCCGGATCGAGCGAGCCGCCCGAGGCGTAGACATTGTCGTGGAGCCGCTTGGCGACCGCCGGATCGAAGATGTTGCCGGCTTCCTCGAAGGCGCCGAAGGCATCCGCATCCATCACCTCCGACCACATGTAGCTGTAATAGCCCGCCGCATAATGGTCTCCCGAGAAGATATGGCCGAATTGAGTCGGCCGGTGGCGCAGCGCGATTTCGGGCGGCATGCCGATCTTCTCCATCTCGGCCCGCTCGAACGCACGCACGTCCTTCGACGCCGCCGCCGGCTGGGTGTGGAATTCGAGATCGATCAGCGCCGAGGACACGAACTCGACGGTGGCAAAGCCCTGGTTGAAGCGGCGCGCGGCCAGGAAGCGCTCGAGCAGGTCCTGCGGCAGCGGCTCGCCCGTCTGGTAGTGGCGCGCGAAGGTCTGCAGCACCTCGGGACGCTCCTGCCAGTGCTCGTAGAGCTGCGACGGCAGCTCGACGAAATCGGTGAAAACCGCAGTGCCAGATAGCGAGGGATAGGTCACGTTGGACAGGATGCCGTGCAGGCCGTGGCCGAACTCGTGGAACAAGGTGCGAGCGTCGTCCGGCGACAGCAGCGACGGCTGGCCGTCGGCGCCTTTCGCAAAATTGCAGACGTTGATGATCAAGGGCGCGGTGTCGCCGTCGAGCTTCTGCTGGTCGCGCAGCGAGGTCATCCAGGCGCCGGAGCGCTTCGACGAGCGGGCAAAGTAGTCGCCATAGAACAGCGCCTTGTGGCGGCCTCCCGCGTCCTTGATCTCCCAGACCCGGACGTCCGGATGCCAGACCGGGATGTCCTTGCGCTCGGCGAAGGTGATGCCGAACAGCCGCGTGGCGCAGTCGAAGGCGGCTGCGATCATGTTGTCGAGCGAAAGATACGGCTTGATCGCCGCGTCGTCGAAGTTGGCCTTCGCCTGGCGCAGCTTCTCGGCGTAATAGCGCCAGTCCCAGGCCGCGAGCTTGAAGTTGCCGCCCTCCGCCGTGATCATCTCCTGCAGTTGATCGCGGTCGGCCAGCGCCTTGGCGCGCGCCGGCTTCCAGACGCGCTCCAGCAGCCCGCGCACGGCCTCCGGCGTCTTCGCCATGGAATCCTCGAGGCGATAGGCGGCGAAGTTCGGAAAGCCCATGATCTTGGCGGCCTGCTCGCGCAAGGACAGGATCTCGCCGATGACGGCGTTGTTGTCGTTGGCGTTGCCATTGTCGCCGCGCGCGGTGAAGGCCTTGAACACCTTCTCGCGCAGGTCGCGGCGGGCAGAGCTCTGCAGGAACGGCTCGACCGAGGAGCGCGACAGGGTCACGATCGTCTTGCCGGGCATGCCGCGCTCTTCCGCCGCAGCCTTGGCAGCAGCCACGAAGCTCTCGGACAGTCCGGCGCGGTCGTCCTCGCCGAGCTCGAGGTACCAGTCCTGCTCGTCGCCGAGCACGTGGTGGCTGAAGGTGGTGCCGAGCTGGGCGAGCTTCTCGTTGATCTCGGCCATCCGTACCTTGTCATCGTCCGAGAGGCCGGCGCCGGCACGGCGGAAGCGGGTGTAGGTGCGCTCCAGGAGCCGCTGCTCCTCACCAGTGAGCTTGAGGTCCTTGCGGTTGTCGTAGAGCAGCGCGATGCGGCCAAACAGCACGGCATTCATCATGATCGGGTTCCAGTGCCGCGCCATCCGCAGCGACACGTCCTTGTCGATCTCCAGAATCGCCGGGTTCGAATGCGCCGACACCAGATCGTAGAAGACAGCCGCGACCTTCGACAGCAGCTTTCCCGAGCGCTCCAGCGCCGTGATGGTGTTGGCGAAGTCCGGCTCGGCCGGGTCATGGGTAATGGCGGTGATTTCGGCGGCGTGGTCGGCGAAGGCGCGCTCGAAGGCCGGCAGGAAGTGCTCGGGCCTGATCGCGTCGAACGGCGGTGTCTGGTGCGGGGTCTCCCAGGCCACGAGCAGCGGATTGGTCTGGGCGTCGATCACAGCGGTGGTGTCTGACATCGGCTGGGGTCCGTCCTCTCCCGGAAGTTCGATGCGCCCCTCATACCACGGAGCCGGCCCTTTTTGGGTCATTTCCCCTTGAAGGGCCGGGCCTTTTCGGAGAGATTGCGGCCCGCAACAGGACCCTGGACCATGAACGCAGAGACCACCTCCAAAGCCGGCCGCCAGATCGCCTGGCCGACCGTGATCACCGTCATCTCGGCGGCGATCCTGATCGGTGCCGAAGTGTTCGGTGCGGCCTTCGCCGGCGGCTGGGCGCTCGCGATTCTGTTCGGGCTCGGCGATGGCGGCGCGCACATCGTTCAGGCCGTGCTGTTCGCGATCGGCGTGTTCGTGATGATCGGCTTCATCCGTGGCGCGCAGCGCATCGAGCCGTTCACCAGGCGCGCGTGAGTCACGCGAAAACACTGTCCTGCAAGGGTGAACGCGTTACGAAACTTTAAGCTCGCTTAACGTTCGTTCAGACATCTGCGCAGCATGTGTGTCGCGTAAGCACAGATTAGGGAAATCTTTCCCGGCGCCCAAAAATTCCTTGCGAACGAAATTCAAAACGCTTATTTCCGCTTCTGCCCAATTTCGCACGTGCCTGTGGTCGTGTGTCAGTCGGTAGGTATCCGGACAAGAGGCCGGACAGCCGCCAAGGGATGAGGAACCGAGGGGCCCTCGGATCGTTGCGATCAAGATCAGTTCGATCGAGATCGTCATGCTCCGAAAGCCCAGCATCTCTCTCAAGAGATGCCGCTGAAGGTCACCCCATCTTTTGCAACCGTGACTGGCAGCCGGAGGCGAACCGGCGCACCCCGCTCTCAACGGGGGACGCGACTTAAAGCAACGACGGATCGGGCTTTTTTGGTCTCTACCGGCAGTCCAAAGCCGGCGCGGGCTACTGAAAAGGCTTGTCCTTCATTGCCAGGTGTGCGGGCGGGAAATCCCCAACCAATCCACGGCAGCACAATTCGGCTACGGGTTCGAGGTTTTGTCGCCTTTCCATCGGGCGGCAACGCCAAGGCACCCGTGTCGGGATCATTTTGAACGGGTCTCGTCGCTGGGACCGTTTGGAGGGTGCTATGACCGAACGTATCCGGGAATTCCTGCGCAACCGCCGCGAGGAAGGTCTGGACCACGAGCCCTGTCTCGTGGTCGATCTCGAGATCGTGCGCGACAACTACATGAGCTTCGCCAAGGCGCTGCCGGACAGCCGCGTGTTCTATGCGGTCAAGGCCAATCCGGCGCCGGAAGTGCTGTCGCTGCTCGCCTCGCTGGGCTCGTCGTTCGACACGGCGACGGTCGCCGAGATCGAGATGGCGCTGGCCGCCGGTGCGACGCCGGACCGCATCTCCTATGGCAACACGATCAAGAAGGAGCGGGACATCGCGCGCGCCTATGCGCTCGGCATCCGCCTGTTCGCGGTCGACTGCGCCGCCGAGGTCGAGAAGATCGCGCGCGCAGCGCCCGGCGCCAAGGTGTTCTGCCGCATCCTGTACGATTGCGCCGGCGCCGAGTGGCCGCTGTCGCGCAAGTTCGGCTGTGATCCGGAGATGGCGGTCGACGTGCTGGACCTGGCCAAGCGGCTCGGCCTGGAGCCGTGCGGCATCTCGTTCCATGTCGGCTCGCAGCAGCGCAAGGTGAAGGCGTGGGACCGCGCGCTGGCGATGGCCTCGACGGTGTTCCGCGACTGCGCCGAGCGCGGCATCAACCTGACCATGGTGAACATGGGCGGGGGCTTCCCGACCAAGTACCTGAAGGACGTGCCGCCGGTCGTGCAGTACGGCCGCTCGATCTTCCGTGCGCTGCGCAAGCATTTCGGCAACCAGATCCCGGAGACGATCATCGAGCCGGGCCGCGGCATGGTCGGCAATGCCGGGATCATCGAGTCAGAAGTGGTGCTGATCTCGAAGAAGAGCGACGAGGACGAGCTGCGCTGGGTCTATCTCGACATCGGCAAGTTCGGCGGTCTCGCCGAGACGATGGACGAGTCGATCCGCTACGCCATCCGCACCCCGCATGAGGGCGCGGAGATGACCCCGTGCGTGCTCGCCGGCCCGACCTGCGATTCGGCCGACGTGATGTACGAGAAGCTGCCGTATCCGCTGCCGGTGACGCTCTCGATCGGCGACAAGGTGCTGATCGAGGGGACCGGGGCCTATACGTCGACCTACGCGTCGGTGGCCTTCAACGGCATCCCCCCGCTGAAGACCTATCACATCTGATCCGGCTTGCTTCGCCACCCGCTTGCGGGTGAGACGACGCGAAGCTTCGGGTGGGGCTGCCCCCACCCCGACCCTCCCCCGCAAGCGGGGGAGGGAGCGATAGACCGACACCTTCAATCTGACATCACGCGTTTGCGCGCGGGCGAAAGCCTCGCGGCGCAGGCCGGGGACTGACGTGCCATGACCGCTTTTCGCATCCCTTCGACTGCGCCTGCTCGGACTGCCGCTCCGTTCGTGATCCGCAGCGAGCGTGCCTCCGACGTCGCGGCGCGCGAGACGCTGCTGGATGCCTGCTTCGGCGACAACCGCCATGAGCGCACCTGCCAGCGCCTGCGCGACGGACGCGCGCCCGCCGCAGGCCTCGCCTTGTCGGCGGTGCGCGGCGGCGCCCTGGTGGGAACGCTGCGGTTGTGGCACGTCAGCGCCGGCGGACGCGATGCGTTGATGCTGGGACCGCTGGCGGTCGCGCGTGAGGCGCGCAGCCTCGGCGTTGGCGCTGCGCTGATGAACGCCGCGCTGATGATCGCGGCGTCGCGCGGCCATGGCGCCGTGATCCTGCTCGGCGATGCGCCCTATTACGCCCGCTTCGGCTTCTCGGTCGCGCAGACCGCTGAGCTGGAGCTGCCCGGCCCGTTCGCGCACGAGCGCTTGCTCGGGCTCGCGCTGGTCGAAGGCGCGCTCGATGGCGCCGCAGGCCCGATCCTCGCCACCGGCGCCCGGGAGCGGAAGGCTCGCCGCGGCCGCAAGGAGCGGCTGGTATCATGCGCGGCGTAACTGCCCGCGACGGGCACGCGCCGCGGCGGCGGACATTGCTGCCGACGCTCCTGCTGATCCTGCTCGGGATCATGATCGTCCGCGACATCGTGGTGCGGCGCTGGAGCAGCACGCCGCCCGCCGGACCTGACGTCACCCGCCTGCGTTAGGCATTCCGGCAACGAACGCCGCAGCAGCCCCTCAGGGGTTGCGCAGGTGCAGCAAAAGCTCTTTAACCCCCGAAAATCCCATCACGAGGTCCGCCATGTCCCGCCGTCTGATCTCTACCGGATCACCGTTCGAGAAGAGCTTCGGCTACAGCCGCGCCGTCATCGATGGCGACTTCGCCTTCGTCGCCGGCACCACCGGCTACGACTACGCCACCATGACGATGCCGGCCGATGTCACGAGCCAGTCACGCAACTGCTTCAAGACCATCGCCGCCGCCCTGCAGGAGGGCGGCTTCGCGATGGCCGATATCGTCCGCGCGACCTACTACCTCACCGACGTCAACGACGCCGACGCCCATTTCGCGGTCTGCGGCGACGTGCTCGGCGACATCCGTCCGGCAGCCACGATGGTGGTCGTCGCAGGCCTGCTCAAGCCCGAGATGAAGGTCGAGATCGAGGTCACGGCCAAGCGGCGCAGCACCTAAAAGCGGCGCAGCGTCTGAAGGCGGCGCGCCGCCTGAATCCATCCATCCCACGCACCTTTCGCGGAGAACCATTCATGAGCTCGCAGATCCACGCGAAGATCACCGGCCCCATCGTGATGATCGGCTTCGGCTCGATCGGCAAGGGCACCCTGCCCCTGATCGAACGCCATTTCGACTACGACAAGAGCCGCTTCGTCATCATCGATCCGCATGACGACGGCGCGCTGGCGAAGAAGCATGGCGTCCGCTTCATCCAGCAGGGCGTGACCCGCGACAACTACCGCGATCTGCTGGTGCCGCTGCTCACCGAAGGCGGCGGCCAGGGCTTCTGCGTCAACCTGTCGGTCGACACCTCCTCTGTCGACCTCATGACGCTGTGCCGCGAGATCGGTGCGCTCTACATCGACACCGTCGTCGAGCCGTGGGCCGGCTTCTATTTCGACAAGCAGATGGGCGTCGAGCAGCGCTCCAACTACGCGCTGCGCGAGACGCTGCTCGCCGCCCGGCGCAAGAGCCCGGGCGGCACCACCGCCGTCTCCACCTGCGGCGCCAATCCCGGCATGGTCTCCTGGTTCGTCAAGCAGGCGCTGCTCGACATCGCCAAGGACACCAAGACCGAGATCGTCGAGCCGAAGAGCCGCGAGGGCTGGGCGCAGCTGATGCACAAGCTCGGCGTCAAGGGCGTCCACATCGCCGAGCGCGACACCCAGCGCTCCAGGAACCCGAAGCCGATGGACGTGTTCGTCAACACCTGGTCGGTCGAGGGTTTTGTCTCCGAGGGCATGCAGCCGGCCGAGCTCGGCTGGGGCACGCACGAGACATGGATGCCGGAGAACGGCCGACGCCACACCGAGGGCTGCGGCGCTGCGATCTATCTGCTGCAGCCGGGCGCCAACACCCGCGTGCGCTCGTGGTGTCCGACGCCGGGCGCGCAATATGGCTTCCTGGTGACCCACAACGAGTCGATCTCGATCGCCGACTACTACACCGTGCGCGACGGTGACAAGGTCGTCTATCGCCCGACCTGCCACTACGCCTATCACCCGGCCAATGACGCCGTGCTGTCGCTGCACGAGATCTTCGGCGCCACCGGCAAGATGCAGGGGAAGTGGCACATCCTCGACGAGAACGAGATCGTCGACGGCATCGACGAGCTCGGCGTGCTGCTCTATGGCCACGGCAAGAACGCCTATTGGTACGGCTCGCAGCTCTCGATCGAGGAGACCCGCCGCATCGCGCCATACCAGAACGCGACCGGCATGCAGGTCTCGTCCGCCGTGCTCGCCGGCATGGTGTGGGCGCTGGAAAACCCGACCGCCGGCATCGTCGAGGCCGACGAGATGGACTTCCGCCGCTGCCTCGAGATCCAGTCGCCCTATCTCGGCCCGGTGAAGGGCTACTACACCGACTGGACCCCGCTGAACGACCGCCCGGGGCTTTTCCCGGAGGATATCGACACGTCGGATCCCTGGCAGTTCCGCAACATCCTGGTGCGGTAAACCTCCACTGTCGTCCCGGGCAAGCCACGACGGCAACGCCGTCGTGGCGCCGACCCGGGACCCATACTCCCCGGCGGGTATGAGACGGGAGATGGAGCTAACAGCCTGCCTCGAACGACGTCCTGGGGTTATGGGTCCCGGCGTTCGCCGGGACGACAGCGGAATTTGTGGCCGCGTTTGGGCCTCTCCAGCTACTTCCGCTCCATCGTCGGCGCGATCTTCTCGGCCGGGGCTGGCGGCAGCGCCGGCTTCGCGCCTTCCTTTTGAGCTTCCACGTCAGGGCGCGCGGGCTCTGGCGCCGGCGTGGTCGGGCGGGTGCCGCCGGGCTTGGACTCGGCCGGTGTCGCTGACGGCTCAGGCGAGGCTGAGGGCGTCGCCTGCGCGATCTGGTCGAGATGATTGGCCTTGATCTCGGTCAGCGAGATGATGGCCACCAGCGCGCCCAGGCCGAGCAGGCCAGCTGCCAGCAGCAGGTCCCTGCGCAACGTCTGTTTGCTATTGATCGAGGCCATGGCTTGTCATCCGCATCCTGTGATGTGCGGAACAACGGTCACGCGCCTGTGGGGTTCCATCGGAGCCTGCGCCCCTGTGTCCCATCAGAGCCGCAGTAGGCCGGCCTCGCCGCTTTCGTCCGAGAATGCGAGCCACGTTCCCGCGGCATTCCAGCCCAGCGCCACGATCGGCGGCGTCTCATTCCGCCGCACCAGGATCTCGGCGCCGTCCTGCATCCGCACCATCAGCACGGTGCCGTCCTCGTAGCCGCAGGCCAGGATGTCCTGCTTGGGATGGCAGGCGACCGCAGTGACCTTGGCCTTCATGGGCGCCAGCATCGCCGGCTCCTTGCCCATCGGGCCGTCCTTGCCGACGAACGGCCAGAGGATGACCATGTCGGCCCCCGAGGTCGCCAGGAAACGGCCGCCGCTGCCCCAGGACATCGACTTCACCCGCGAGGGGTAGCCAGTCATCCGCATGTGCCTGCTATCCGCGAGTCGCCAGCCATGCAGCGCCGGCTCATGCATCGCGGTGACCAGGAACTTGTTGTCCGGGCTGAAAGTGACGGCGTGATGCGAGCCGGCCCATCCTAAAAATTCCGGCTCGCCCGCCATGTTGGGAAACCACAAGGTCGCGCCGTTGTAATGCGCGATCGCGAGCCGCAGGCCCTTCGGCGCAAACGCAAGTCCGCCCGCGGTCGAGGGCACCTCGAGCGACTTCTCCTCGCCCTTGGGCTGACGCACGAACGCGGTCTTGCCGACCGACCAGGCGATCGCACCGTCCGGATGAAGCGCGACGTTGTCGATCCAGCGCCGCTTCGGATCGGTCACGAGCACGCTGACGCTGCCCGCCTTGTCGAGCGAGGAAACCTTGCCGTCATCGCCGCCGATCACGATGCGCGATCCGTCCGACACCGCCGACAGGATGCCGCCGCCTGACACCTCGACCTTGCTGATCTCACCCTCGCCGTCGACGACCGCGACGCTCTCCTCGGTGCCGACGAAGACGGCACGATCGCCGAGATAGTGCACGGCCGTGACCGCCATGCCGAGCGAGACCGGCTTCACCTTGTCGGTGACGGAGACGATCGATGCGGCCTCGCCGCCCTGGTCGAACGACGTCATCAGGTCACGATGCAGCGTTCGAAGCCTTCGCGGATGGCGTCTTCCGGCAGCTCGCGGCCGATGAAGACGACGCGGCTCTGGCGCGCCTCGTCGGGCTTCCACTTCCGCTGATGATCGCCTTCGAGCATCATGTGCACGCCCTGGAAGACGTAGCGGTCGTCATCGTCCTGAAACGACAGGATGCCCTTGGAGCGCAGGATCTTGCCGCCCTCGGTCTGCACCAGGTTCTGCAGCCACGGCATGAATTTCGACGGATCGAGCGGCTTGTCGGAGCGCAGTGACAGCGACTGCATCTCCTCGTCGTGATAGTGCTTCAGGCCGTGATCGTGATGATGATGGTGATCATGGCCGTGGTCGTGATCATGGTGGTGATGATCGTGATCGTCGCCCGCTTCGAGGAATTGCGGCTCGATCTCCAGAATGCGGTCGAGATCGAACGCGCCGCGCTCCAGCACGTCCGAGATCGCGATCTGGCAGCGCTCGGTGCGATGCAGCTTTGCGTAGGGGTTGATGGCGCGGATGCGCGCCTCGACCTCGGCGAGCTCCGGCTTGGTGACGAGATCGGTCTTGTTGAGCACGATCACGTCGGCAAACGCGATCTGGTTCTTCGCCTCCGGCGCATCCTTGAGCCGGTCCGACAGCCACTTCGCGTCGGCCACCGTCACGACCGCGTCGAGCCGCGCGTTCTTCTGCACGTCCTCGTCGACGAAGAAGGTCTGCGCCACCGGCGCCGGATCGGCCAGCCCGGTGGTCTCGACGATGATGGCGTCGAACTTGCCCTTGCGCCGCATCAGGCCGGAGATGATGCGCACGAGATCGCCGCGCACGGTGCAGCAGATGCAGCCGTTGTTCATCTCGAACACTTCCTCATCGGCGCCGACGATGAGGTCGTTGTCGATGCCGATCTCGCCGAATTCGTTGACGATGACGGCGTATTTCTTGCCGTGGTCTTCCGAGAGGATGCGGTTCAGAAGCGTGGTCTTGCCGGCCCCGAGATAGCCGGTCAGGACCGTCACTGGTGTCTTGCTCGCGTCGGACATGCTCACTCCGAAAACCTCAGATCGCGTCGAAAATGGCTCAAAAGCGCACCGCCGCGAGGGCTCGAAAACCCTAACGGACCAGCGCGCTCGTCAGGGCCCTTATATTGTGCCTGACCATGGCAATGTAAGTGGGAACGGGGCCCTTTTCATCGCTCAGGGCGTCGGAATACAGCGTCCCGCCAATCTTCGCGCCGGTCTCGGCGGCGATCCGGCCGACCAGCCGGTCGTCGTTGAAATTCTCCAGGAAGACGGCCGGAATCCCCGCTTTTTTCACTTGGCGGATGATCTCGGCGACGTCGCGGGCCGACGGCTCGGTCTCGGTGGAGACGCCGAGCGGGGCGATGAAGGCGACGCCATAGGCATCGGCGAAATAACCGAAGGCGTCATGGGTCGAGATCACCTTGCGCCGCTCGGCCGGGATCTTGTCGATCTCGGCGCGGACCTCGCGGTCGAGTGCATCGAGCTCGCCGAGATAGCGCTCCGCATTGGCCTTGAAGACTTCCGCGTCTGCGGGGTCGGCCGCGACCAGCGCATCGCGGATGTTCTTCACATAGGCCTTGGCGTTGCCGACCGACTGCCAGGCGTGCGGATCAGCATCCGAGCCGCGCTTGCGCGGGGTGATGCCCTGGGTGGCGACGACGATCGGCGCCTTGCTGCCGGAGGCCTGCTGCAGCCGCGGCAGCCAGCCCTCCAGCCCGAGGCCGTTGACGATCAGGAGCTGCGCGGCGCCGACATCCTTCGCATCATGCGGCGTCGGCGTGTAGACGTGCACGTCGCTGTCCGGCCCGACCAGCGAGGCGACATTGACCTTGTCACCGCCGACCTGGCGGACGAAATCAGCGAGAATCGAGAAGCTGGTGACGACGTTCAGCCGGGTCTCGGCCGATGCGGGGACAATCAGAACAAGGCCGAAGAGCAGGCTCAGCGCGGACAGCAGGCGTTTCATGGGCATCGACTTCAAGCTTCGAGATGGCGTCCCGGAAACAGTTGCGGAAGCACGCCGCCCACGCGTCCGAACAGTACCGAGCCGAGATAGAGCAAGGACGCGACCAGGATGATCGCAGGCCCCGAGGGAATGCGGGTCTGGAACGACAGCACCAGACCGACATAGCCGGAGACGATCGCAGACGCGACCGCGATGCAGATCATCGGCGTGACGTCGCGCGACCAGAACCGGGCGATCCCCGCCGGCAGGATCATCAGGCCGACCGCAAGCAAGGTGCCCAGCGCCTGGAATCCATTGACCAGATTGACGACGATCAGGGCGAGGAAGATCAGATGCGCCGGCGCACCGGCCCGGCTCACCGTGCGCAGGAACAAGGGATCGACGCTCTCCACCACCAGCGGGCGGTAGATCACGGCGAGCACCACGAGCGTGATGGTGGCGTTGGTCGCGACCATCAGCAAAGTCGGGTCGTCCATCGCCAGGATGTTGCCGAACAGCACGTGCAAGAGATCGACGTTGGTGCCCTTGACCGAGACGATGGTGACGCCGATCGCGAGTGACGCCAGATAGAAGGTCGCGAGCGACGCGTCCTCCTTCAGCCCGGTCGAGCGCGACACGAGGCCCGATAGCAGCGCCACGGCGAAGCCGGCGATCAGGCCGCCGGTCGTCATCGCGAACAAATTGAGCCCCGACAGCAGGAAACCGATCGCCGCGCCGGGAAGAATCGCATGTGCCATGGCGTCGCCGACCAGGCTCATGCGCCTGAGCATCAGGAATACGCCGATCGGCCCGGAGCCGAGCGACAGCGCGATGACCGCGGCGAGCGCGCGGCGCATGAACTCGAAATCCGAGAACGGAGCGAACAGCACCTCGCGCAGCATCATGCCGCCTTGGAGGCTTGCGCGGGCACGCAGGGTGCGGCGGCATCGTCGAACGCCTCGCACATCCGACGCGCCTGCGACAGATTGTCGGCGGTCAGCACCTCCGCCGTCGATCCCCAGGCCACGGCCTCGCGCGCCAGCAGCAGGGTCTGCGGGAAATGCGCGCGCACCATCTCCATGTCGTGCAGCGCCGCCAGCACGGTGCGCCGCTCGCCATGCCAGTGCTCGATCAGTTGCAACAGGTCGGCCGAGGTCTTCGTATCCATCGCATTGAACGGCTCGTCGAGCACGATCACCCGGGCATCCTGCAGCAGCACGCGCGCGAACAGCATGCGCTGCATCTGGCCGCCCGACAGCGTGCCGATGCCGCGGCCTTCGAATCCGGTGAGGCCGACGGCCGCGATCGCATGCGCGATCTTCTCGCGCGCGGCCGCGCCGATGCCGCCGAACATGCCGGTGCTGCGCCACAGTCCGGTGCTGACGAAATCGAACACCGAGATCGGGAAGGAGCGGTCGATATCGGCAATCTGCGGCAGATAAGCGATTTCGCGCGGCTTCAGGCCGGCCGCGGCGATGGTGCCGGCGAGCGGCTTCAACAGGCCGACGATGCCGCGGAACAGGGTCGACTTGCCGGCGCCGTTGGGACCGACCACCGCGAGCAGCGCGCCCGTCGCGACCTCACCGGTGAGGTGATGCACCGCCGGATGGCGGTCATAGCCCAGGGTCACGTCGCGAAATTGGAGCTGAGCCATTGCCGTCGTCACCGCATCGCCAGCCAGATGATCAGCCACAACACGGCGCTGGCGACCAACGCTGCGCCGAGCCGCGTGGTCACGGGCATGCGCAGGATCGACCACGGCGCGGCCTGCGCCGGATGCGGCGCAGCAGGCCCGTGGCTGTGGGCATGGCCGTGGCCATGTCCGTGCGCATGGTTGTGACTCTGGAGGGCGGACTGGGTCATCTCGTCAGAATGTTACATTATAACATCACCTCTGTCCACCGCGGCCGGGGGTGTTTCTGGGGCCGAAGGTCTTCGACGCACTCGTCATCGCGAGCGCAGCGACGCGATCCAGGCTGCCTCCGCGGAGGGGTTCTGGATTGCGTCGCTGCGCTCGCAATGACGGATGAGAGATCGCGCCGCTCTCCGATAAAGCGGTCGCCAGGACAGAGCTGCCAATTGGGTTCTCGTCATGCCTGGGCTTGTCCTGGCTTGCCCCGGCCACGACGGTGTGGAGAGGAGGCGCCTCTCCCTCGATCGACCTGCCCTCGGCAGCCAATTTGTCAGCTAAGATACCGCACCAGGGCCAAGCCGCCGAACAGGCCAGCGATCGAAATCCCGACCGATCCCAGGACATACAGCGCGGCCAAGCCCAGCGTACCCCGCTCATACAGCAGCGCGGTGTCGAGCGAGAACGCCGAGAACGTGGTGTAGCCGCCGAGGATGCCGGTCATCAGGAACAGCCGCCAATGCTGGGTCGCTTCGCCCTTGAAGGCGAGGTAGCCGGCGATCAGGCCCATCACGGTGGAGCCAGTGATATTGATGATGAAGGTGCCGTAGGGGAAGTCGGTGCCGAGCGCCCTGGCGCTCGCCATGTTGATCGCGTGCCGCAGCGATGCGCCGCAGCCGCCGCCAAAGAAAACGAGAAAATATCCGACCAGCTGATTCACGGGACCTCACCTGCAGACCACATCGCGACAATGGATGCCCTGCCCTTGCCACAAAAGATGCAAAACTTTTGCCGCAGAGGCTTCCGCCTTGCAAGGATCGCCCGCATCAAACCGCGTCGGGCATGAAAAAGGGCGGCGAGCCGAAGCCGCCGCCCGCACCTCGCATGCGAGGAATCAGATCGCCTTGCCGTAGAGCTCGTCGACGTAGTCCCAGTTGATCAGGTTCTCGACGAACGCCTTCAGATAGTCGGGACGACGGTTGCGATAGTCGATGTAGTAGGAGTGTTCCCAGACGTCGCAGCCGAGGATCGGGGTCGCGCCGTGCACCAGCGGGTTCTCGCCGTTCGGCGTCTTGGAGATTTCGAGCTTGCCGTTCTTGACCGAGAGCCAGCACCAGCCCGAGCCGAACTGGCCGACGCCGGCGGCCGCGAAGTCGGCCTTGAATTTCTCGAAGCCGCCGAGATCCTCGTCGATCTTCTTCTCGAGCCGGCCAGGCAGCTTGGAGCCGCCGCCGTTCGGCTTCATCCACGACCAGAAATGGATGTGGTTGAAGTGCTGGCCGGCATTGTTGAACACCGCGGGGTTCTTGCCGAACGAGCCCTTGACGATCTCCTCGAGGGACTTGCCTTCGAATTCGGTCCCCTTGATCGCATTGTTGCCGTTGGTCACATAGGCCTGATGATGCTTGTCGTGATGGTACTCGAGCGTCTCCTTGGACATGTAGGGTCCGAGGGCTTCATAGGCGTAAGGCAGGGGGGGAAGCGTAAAGGTCATGGGGGCGGTTCCGCAACTTGTGGAAGACGGGATTTAACGGGACCTTCTTATAGAAGGTTCCGACACCGTAAAACACCGTGAATTTGGAAAAAGCGAGCCGCTTTGATGAGCATCGAGATCGACATATTGAATGGTGACGCCGCCTGGCCGCTGGTCAAGCCGCTTTACGACGCGGTTTGGCCGCCGGAGGTGGTCGCCGGATTACCGTGGGCAGGTATCACATTTGCGCATGCCGACCTGCGGGTGCTGGTACAGGACGAGAGCGGCGAGGTGCTCTGCCATGTCGGCATCTATCGCCGACTCGTGAAATGGAACGGTCAGAACGTCAATGTCGGCGGCATCGGCGGCGTTTTGACGCGCGCCGACATGCGCAACCGCGGTCTCGCCACGGTGGGACTGAACGCGGCGATCCAGACCCTGCGGCACGAGGACTCGATCAACTACGCCGTCCTGTTCTGCGCGGCGGATCGCATCCCCTTCTATACGGCACGCGGCTTCATTCCGTTCGACGGCGACGTCTACGCCGAGCAGCCCGAGCAGGGCCGCATCCGCTTCGACACGCTGTCTGCGCTCGTGCACGACGTCAAGCGCACCGCGCCGACGCGCGGCACCATCGACCTCTGCGGCCTGCCGTGGTGAGGCCGCTCTTCCCTGTCGTCCCGGACAAGCGCGCGGCACGCGCGCGCAGATCCGGGACCATACCCGCAGGGAGATGTTTGAGGCACGCGGGTCATTGGCGCTTTGCCCATGATGTCCGCTGCGGAGTATGGGTCCCGGCTCAAGGCCGGGACGACAGCGGAGCACATGGCAGTCTTCCGAAAAAAATAATCACCTTGCGCTTTTTAAGAAATCATGATTGTATCCCGGCATCCCGCCTCACCGCAGAGGGGCGTTGCGCGCGATCGTCACGACACGCGAGGTGGGGATGCGATGGCCGCGTTGCTGCCGCAGCATGCTTATCGGCGTGCGGACGAACGGCAGCTTGCGGACGTGAAGTCGCAGCGTCCTGATACCCCGATGCTGGTATCAACCTGGCGCAATGCGAACGCATTGCGCTGGGGATGGTGGCCACAAGCCCGGCGCACCAGGGAGACTGCGTATAAGCGTGAAGACCGTCGCGCAGGGAATGCCGGTTGAATCGGCTTTGCCTGTGGTACCTGCCGCCTGCATTTTTTCAGCAGGCGGGCCATGGGTGAGGCCTTCACCCGGCATTCCCTGCGCCCTCTGCATTTTTGCAAGGGCCACGATGATCGCAGACCTCGGGCGTGAAGGGCCGCGAGACTGCAAAGCTATGTCCATCGCTGTTTGAACCGTGAAACCGCCTCACCCGCCGTCGTCGTCCCGGACAAGCCGTGACGCGCGCCAGCGCAGCATGGCGCCGATCCGGGACCCATACGCCGCGGCGGACGTGAGATGCGAAAAGCCAATGGCCGGCGTGCCTCAAACCGCTCCCTGGGGGTATGGGTCCCGGCTCAAGGGCCGGGACGACAGCGGAGTTTGTTGCGGCAGTCAAAACCATTTCCCGGCACATGCCATGAGACAATCGAACAAGGGATTGAGACGGCCCGTCGGCAATGCACCTGATCGTGATGATCATGCCTTGGACAACCGCACCTCGACGATTGCAACTGCGCCGTTTGCTGTTATGGAAACGCGGCTTCAACGGGGGGTAAGATGATTTGGAAATTGCGTTTGGCTGGTCTTGCGCTGGCGACCGTCGTGATGGCGCAGCCCGCTTTGGCCGCCGATGATCCGACCGGCACCTGGCTGACCCAGGCGGGCGACGCCAGGATCAAGGTCGCCAAATGCGGCGCCAATCTCTGCGGCACCGTCGTGTGGCTGAAGGAGCCGATGGACACCGACACCGGCAAGCCGGCCGTCGACAACAAGAATCCGAATCGCTCGCTGGCCAACCGCCCGATCATCGGGCTGCAACTGTTCGAAGGCGTTCACCCGGAGGGGCCGAACAAATGGTCCGGCAAGATCTACAACGCCGATGACGGCCAGAGCTACACCAGCCACATCTCCGTTTCCGGCCCGGATACGCTGAAGGTGGAAGGCTGCGTCGGATCGCTGTGCGGCGGCGAGACCTGGACCCGCTCCCGCTGATCCGCGCTCAGGCGACCGCGGCTTTCAACGCGGTCGCAGCCGACGCGTAGCCGCCTCGTGCGCCGTCGATGAAGTGGACGTGATCGGGCCGGATCGCGGACGGCGTGAAGCAGGTCATCATCGCGGCATCCTGCCGATGCAGCCCGTAGCGGACGATGCCGCGCGAGGCCGCCGCGCCGAGCCGGCGCTCCAGCTCCTGCGCGAGCTCGTCGGTGCAGTCGAGGATCATGCGCAGCGCATCGTCATATTTGCGGAAGTCGGAATTCTCGACCACCTGCTGCTTGTAGAGATCCGGCACGAAGCCGCCGATGCTGATGTTGAACCGCATCACGGCATAGACGAACAACGTACGTCCGAGCACGCGGGCCCAGCGCGAAAACAGCGGTCCGCGCGCGGCGCGGACCTCGTAGCCAAATCCCTGCGGCGGCCATCGCAACGCCGGCGCGCCGGCTGGCACCGGCCGCCCGGCGTCGGGGCTGCGCTCGGTGAGGGTGATGATCTCCTCGATCACCTTGCGATAGGCCTGCGCATCCGCGCCGGGAGCCGGCAGCACCAGCACCGACAGGATGACGCCGCGCGCCGCCGGAATCTCCTCGAAGCGGCACGAGAGTCCGGACAGATCGGGCTGCGCACCGGACGGCGCCGGGGGAATCGCGAACTCGCCCCGCTTCATCGCGGTCTCGGCCCAGCCCAATCCGCCGCCCGCGAACATCGCGTAGGACAGATTGGCCGATGGACCGTAGCGCGCCACGCGGACGTCGAGCCCCTGCGCGCGGATCGCGCTCACGGGCACCAGGGCGACGCGCATCGCGAGAGCGAGATCCTCCCTGACCCAGGTCGCGGTGGAGGCAAGGGCTTCGCGCGCGGCCGCTTCGTCATCCGGGCTGACGGCGAAGCTGGCGCCATCGCCCCCGAACACGAACGGGAATTCGCGCCCCTCCAAGGCATTGGTGACCGCGGCGATGACCGCCGCCCCGGCCATGTTGACCGCCTTGTAGCGCTTGTCGGCGATCGCCTTGGTCGACTCGACGATGTCGGCCGTGCCGATCAGCCAATCATCCGGCACCGGCTGGTAGAGCTGCGGCTCCATCAGGCGCGCAAAGCCGCGAAACACCGGAATCGAGGCATAGTAGTCCGCAGCGCTGGTCTTCGACATCGAGAGGCATCCGTCCGGGGTGCGCGTCCAATGAGGAGCTACGTTCATTCCTGTCAAGCGGGTTCAGGGAGCGATATTCGGCAGCGGACGTGTCGCCAGACGGATTGCGCCGCGTTATCGTTCCATCGGCAATGACGTGCTAGCCTTTCGCCATCATGGCCGACACCTCACCCGTTCCACAACTCGCCGCCCGCGCGCTCCAGATCGCGGACCGCATCAATACCGCCGGCTTCGAAGGCCAGGTGCTGTCGGCGACGCCGCTTGCGGTCCGCATCGGCGAGACGGGAGTCGCCGTGGTCTTCCGCTATGGCGTCGTCGTCTTCATCGGCCTGTCGGTGGCCGAGGAGATCAACTTCCTCGACCGGCTGAGCGCGCGGCTGTTCGGCCCCATCGCGCCGCACGAGGAGGAGACGGCCAAGGTCCAGGTCGCGCGCGAATCCGACGAACCGATCCCGGTCGGCGGCCCGGTCCTGGTCAAGGAATTGTCGCTGGAACGACTGCTCATCGTCGCCGATGCGCTGGCGAAGAGCGTCGTGCTCGGCCGCAGCGAGCGCGAGATCGCCAACGTGTTCGACACGATCGAGCCGTTCGCGCGCGAGCTGGCAATGCTGGGGCGAACGTCGAAGAGCCGGGTGGCGATGCTCAGGCTGCTCGGCGAGGCGCTGCTGGTGCAGCACCGGGTCTCCGGCCGCGTGGCGGTCGGCGAGAAGCCGGACGTGTTGTGGGACCGGCCCGATCTGGAGCGGCTCTATGCGCGGCTCGAGGACGAGTATGAGCTGAAGGAACGGGAGGAAACCCTCAACCGCAAGCTCGCGGTGATCGCCGAGACGGCGACCACGCTCGCCGACATCATCGACACCAAGCGCTCGCTGCGGCTCGAGGTGATCGTCGTCATCCTGATTGCCAGCGAGATCGTGCTCGGCTTCTACGAGATCTTCGCCCGCGGCGGGCACTGACGATGGAGCTGCCGCACGCCGGGCGACCGAGGGCGTTGCATTCAGCGATGGTTCAGGCGCGACATGGAACTTTCGCCTGGGCGCGATGAGCGATGCGGGGGATGTCGAACCATGACGTGGGTGGGGAGCTTGCGACGACCGCCGGCGGCCGGCAGCCACGAGGTGTGGCGAGCGCCCCGCCGCCGGTGCGGCGATGCTGGTCGGCCAATGCCGTCACACCAGCGCTCTGACGTTCCAGGTCGCATGACGGACCCCGGCGAGCTTCGCCAGCTCGGACACGACGCGGTCGAGATCGACCGCATCGACCGCGAGCGGCACCAGCGTCGCGACGATCTCGACGATGTCCTCCGACCGATAGACGACCTCGGTCTCCCGCACCGGGTATTTGGCCGCCTCCAGCCGCTCGTCGAGCGCCTCGCGCAACTCGGCGGCGCGCAGCCCGTCGGTGGTCAGGACGATCTCGTAGTGCGCCTCCGACGTCTGCGCATTGAGCGGGATGCGATCGATCGCGTTGACCAGCGGCCGCAACAGCGTGTTGCCGGCCAGCACGAACACGGTCAGCGCCACCGATTGCGCGATCAGGTCGGCGCCGGCGCAGGCGCCGACCGCGGCGGACGCCCACAGCGTCGCGGCGGTGTTGAGCCCGCGGACGTTCATGCCCTCCTTCATGATCGTGCCGGCGCCGAGGAAGCCTATCCCCGACACCACATAGGCGATGATCCGCACCGCGCCGTCGGCGCCGGTGAGGCGGTTGCCGAGGTCGACGAAGGCGGCCGCGCCGACGGCCACCAGCACGTTGGTGCGCAGCCCGGCGCTGCGCTGCCGGTATTGCCGCTCGGCGCCGATCAGCGTCCCCAGCACGAAAGCTGCGAACAGGCTGACGAGCGTGTCGAGGAAATCATAGACCTGGAAGGTGTGGAGGAATCGCATGGGCTTGCCGACTGTCTGCGGTATTGTGCTCCGTGGCCCGCCTGGCGGCAGCGACACGCGTGGCATCCGGCGGCGGAACCGCCGCGAGAAGCCGCTTTCTTAGAACGTCCTTGATCGAAATCAAATCCCAGTCCCTCCCGCATATTTTAGGCTAATATGATCAACAGGCAGATGACGTCCGGCAAACACATGACGCCATTCTCCGACGTCCGCAGGGATCACAGCCCGGCCGTCCGGCTGGGGCATGATGCGGTGAGTGCGGTGAAGCTGTCCCAGGAGCTCACCGCCGAGATCGACGCCTGGGCGGAGGCCCACCAGATGACACGCTCCGACGCCATCGGCCAATTGCTCACGATCGGCCTGCATGCATCGCGGCCGGCAGCAACAGGGCAGCTCACGTCGCGGGATCCCGTCGCCATCGAGCAGAATGCGATCCGGCTGATCGATCGGATGCTCGACCCGAACCTGGCGGCCGACGAGCGCCAGCGGCGGATTCGCCGCCTGATCGAAGGTCCCGCGGAATTTGCCAACGAGCGGATCGACCTGCCGCGGCATCCGGGCTGACGCGAACGGCTCAGGCGGCCGAGCGCGCCACCACGGCCTCGTAGATGTCGTCCTCCTGCGCCGTGTGCATGCGCACCAGCGTCTCGATCGCCTCGATCACCCGTTGCGCATCGCGGATCAGATAGCGGTCCACATGCTCGGACGGCAGATCCTCGACCAGCCGGCCGAGCAGCCGCGCCAGATGCAGGATCTCGCGATGCGCCCGGCTCATCGCCGACAGGCCATGGCTCTCCTGCAGGAGCCGCGCGAGCTTCGGATAGACCGAGCCTTCGTCGTCGCGCTCATGCGCCACGACCTTGTCCTGCACCAGGCCGTTCGCCTCCATGATCAGCGCGACGGCGCCGTCGGGCGAGGCCTCGTCGAGCGCATCGACGATCGAGCGCAGGCGGTCGAGGCCGCGCAGCAACGCCTGGTGATCATGCCTGAGCCCGCGGCCGTCTTCGGCCGTGATCCGGCCGGCCTTGCTGCGGCCAGCCGGGAACAAAGCGCGGAGCGCGTTCAGGATGACGGCGACGTCGATGGCCTCCTGGGCCAGGGCGGCAGGCACCGGCTGCAGCAGGCCGAAGGCGGCGGCCCCCATCGCGACAAACGACAGGCCCATGCCGACGAAGATGCTCTCCAGGGCGATGCGCCGGGCGCGCTGCGCGATCACGATCGCCTCGCCGACCCGATCGAGCCGGTCGGCAAGAATGACCACGTCGGCTGCTTCCGACGAGGCGCTGGCACCACGGGCGCCGAGCGCGATGCCGACATCGGCGGAGGCCAGCGCAGGGGCATCGTTGATGCCGTCGCCGACCATGATCGTGGGATGCAGCCGCTGCTCGGTCTTGACCGCCTCCACCTTGTCGGAGGGGACACGGTCCGCCAGCACGGCGTCGAGGTCGAGCGCCGCACCGATCGCCTGCGCGGCCGCGGCGCGGTCCCCGGTCACCATGACCATGCGCGCGATGCCGGCCTCGCGCAGCCAGCGGATCGCCCGCGGCGTATCCGCACGCAGCTCGTCGGCCAGCAGCAGCGCCCCGATCGGGCGCCCCTCGACGGCAACGAAGACGATCAGGGCTGAACGCCATGACGCCCGGCGGATCGCGCGCGCCGCCCAAGCCGGCGGCGTGCGGCTGCCGAGCACGAGGTCGCGCGAGCCGGCCATCACAGGGCGGCCATCGATCAGCCCTTCGAGGCCCGAGCCCATGGTCTCCCTGACCTGTTCGGGCACCTTCAGCTTCAGCCCGCGGGCCTGGCCGGCCTGAACGATCGCGTGCGCCACCACGTGGTGCGAGGCCTGCTCGAGCGATGCGCAGAGCAGCAGTACCGCATCGGCGTCCTCGCCCGGTGCCGCGTCGACCGAGAGCAGCCGCGCGCCGCCGACGGTCAGCGTGCCCGTCTTGTCGAACAGCACGGTATGGGCACGCGCGAGCGCCTCCAGCTTGCCGCCGCCCTTGACCAGGATGCCGCTGCGCGCGGCCTGCGCGACCCCCGCGATGAAGGCCACGGGTGCGGCGAGGATCAACGGGCAGGGCGTCGCGGCGACCAGCACCGCGAGGCTCCGGATCAGATCGCCCGAGGCGAACCAGGCGGCCGCCGCAATGGCGAGGCTGACGGGCAGAAAGATCAGGGCATAGCGGTCGGCAAGCCGCACGAACGGCGCCTTCGCGGTCTGGGCCGTCGTCACCAGCTTGACGATGCCGGCATAGGTGCTTTCGCCCGCGGTGGCCGTGACCACCATTTCGAACGTGTCGCCGGCGTTCACCGATCCCGAAAGGATCGCCATCCCGCGCGTCTTCGTCACCGGGATCGGCTCACCCGTGAGCGCCGACTCGTCGACGACGGCGATCGTCGCTTCGACCATGCCATCGACCGGGATGATTTCGCCGGCGCGGACCATCAGGCGATCACCGACCGCGACGCTGGCGATCGGAACGTTGTCGATGTCGTCGCCACGGCGGCGATGCG
Source organism: Bradyrhizobium sp. SZCCHNR1051 (assembly GCF_032489615.1). Classification (NCBI taxonomy): domain Bacteria; kingdom Pseudomonadati; phylum Pseudomonadota; class Alphaproteobacteria; order Hyphomicrobiales; family Nitrobacteraceae; genus Bradyrhizobium; species Bradyrhizobium sp. SZCCHNR1051. The sequence goes on from NZ_JAUEYJ010000002.1 coordinate 189,788, forward strand.
CCTCGCGCGGCGCGCGATCGACCAGCGCGCGCAGATCGTGCTCAGCGCGGGCGACGGCAATGTCTTCCAGCACGTTGCCGCCAGCATACATCAGCGCCACGACAGCGCCGGCCAGCGGCTCGCCGAGGATGATTGCCGCGCTCATCGACACCAGAGCAATCGCGTCGACGCCGATGCGGCCGGCCAGGAAATCGCGGACGATCGAGACGATCAGCCCGAGGATAACAGGAACGGTCGAGGCCGTGAACGCGATCCCGGCAAGATCGGGGCGACCGACCACATGCGCGAGCCCGCCCGCGGCGAGGCCCGCGATTGCGATTGCGACGAGGCTCCACCGCAGAATGCGCTCGAACATGGATACCGGTTCCGGATTGCGCCGGCACTATCGCTGCTGCCGCCCGTCGGACGCTTGAGCGAAATCAACGGCAAGAGCGACCGATCGCCGCAAATGGCCTCAGGCGGTATTGCCTGCGTCGACCGTCAGCACGGTGCCGGTGACATTGCGCCCGCCGTCGCCGAGCAGGAATTCAACCATCGCGGCCACGTCATCGGTTTCCGGCAGCCGCCGCAACGCGCTCCGGCCGGCGATGCGCCGCTGTTGCTCCTCGTCCATGCTCTGCGTCAGCTCGGTGGCGATGAAGCCCGGCGCGATCGCGTTCACGGTGATGCCGACCTTGCCGACCTCGCGCGCCAACGAGCGCGTGAAGCCGTTGGCGGCCGCCTTGGTCGCGCCGTAGACGGACAGGCCGTTGTAGCCGGTAGAGGCGATGATCGAGGAGATGTTGATCACCCGCCCCTCGCCCGCGGCCATCATGTGGCGAACGACGTATTTCGTCAGGATCATCGGCGCCAGCACGTTGAGCCGCACCAGCGCCTCGATCTCCGAATTGTGCATGGTCGCGAGCAGCCCTTCAGTGCCGAGACCGGCATTGTTGACGAGACCATAGAGCGGACCGAACTCGTCGCGGACCGACTTCACGAAGGCCGGAAGGTCGTCAACGACGCTGAGGTCGCAGGCGCGGAAATGAATGCCGGCGCTGCTGGCGCTGAACTCGGCCATCGCGGCGCGCAGTTCGTCGCTCTCCCGGCGGGCCACCGCGATGACGTCATAGCCCGCTCCCGCGAGCCTGCGCGCGATGGCGAGCCCGATGCCACGGCTGCCGCCGGTGACGAGAACATTATGCATCGGCGCGCGCCAGCTTGCCGGCCGGTGTGACGTCGAGCGCTGGCACGACGCGGATCATCGCCGGCACCTTGTGAGCCGCGAGACGCGCGCGACACGCGGCGAGGATCTCATTGCGAACCGTCTCACTCCGCGCCGGATCGGCATCCGCCGTCAGCACGACCTCGGCGACGACGATGCCGCCGGTGATCGGGCTGCGTCGCGACTTGGCGCGCGACATCCGCACCTCGGGATGGCCATTGATCACGGCTTCGATCTCTTCGGGATGGACCTTGAGCCCGCCGACATTGATGATGCCGTTCCGGCGCCCGACGAAGTAGTAGCGATCGCCGCGCAGCTCGACCATGTCGCCGGTGTCGACATAGCCGTCCGTATCGGTCAGGGCAGCCGCAGCGCGTCCGACATAGGCGTGCGCCGCGCGCCTGGAGCGGATGCGCAGCGAGCCGTCGAAGACCTTCATGTCGACGGCACCGCGGCCTTCGCCGAGCAGCGTCGCAGGAAAACCCTCCAGCCCATCATTGACCGCGAAGCCGACGCCGGCCTCCGTCGAGGCGTAGGCATGACCGATCGAAGCGTCGGGAAATGCCTGCTTCAATCCGTCGAGCACGGCCTGGTCGGCGATCTCGCCGGAGAGACGCACATAGCGCGGCGCAAAGCCTTCCACCGACCCACTCATCAGCAGCTTGCGCCAATGCGACGGCGTTCCGGACATGTGAGTGACGCCGCGTGCGTTGAGACGCGCGATGTGGTCCGTGAGACCCTCGCCCGAATCCGACAGCACCATCGAGCCGCCGCCGACGATGGCACGCAGGAAGATCTGCAGGCCGCCATAGCGGCGAATGTCGTAGAAGGTCGCCCACACCGGCATCGCTTCGCCAGGACCTGGACGGTCGCCGATGATCGCGCCGCACAGGCCCTCGAGCGTATGCCCGACAATCTTCGGCACGCCCGATGTGCCTGATGTCAGCATCAGCCATTCGGTGGCGCGCACCGTCTGCACCACCTCGACAGAAGGTTGCGACAGGGCGACCTCGATCACGAGATCCACGCCGCAGGCGTCGAAACGCTGGACCTCATCGGTCACGATGACGTCGATGTCCGCATCGGCGATGATGCTGGCGAGATGCTCGCCCTTGAGATCCGGCGGACACAACAGCAGGCGCCGCGCGACGCCGTCGATCTCGATCAGCGCGAGGCCGGCGAGCAACTGGCCGGAGGTCGCCAGCAGCACCGAACGTCCGTTGAGCTCTTTGGTGCGGCCGCCGAGGCAGCTTCCACGCGAGAGCTCGGCGAGCGATAGGACGTGACGCGGATCGGAGATCGTCCGCTCGGTCAGCGCGGTCCCGAGATGGTCGCGAAGGGCGAAGATCTCACGCGGGGACATTCTCATAGGCCCCGATGAAGTCGCCTATCGTGTTGGGGAACGTCACGTCCTCGGACAGTGTGAACGGATCGACGCCGAGATCGTCCTCGAGACGGGCGACCAGGATGGCAAAAGCGAGCGAGTCGAAGCCGGTCTCGTGCAACGTCAGCTCGTCGGTCAGCGGCGGCAGCTTGACCTTCTGCTCGTCCGCAATCTGCTTGATCGCTGCAATGATTCTTAACCGTACCGACATGGGCCAATCCGCTCACTGTTCAAACGATGAAACCGACCATAGGACGAGAAGGTGAAGGAAGCCGGACTTCCCAGCCATCTTTCGGGACCGTTGGTAAATACCCATCATGGCCTATGATTAAAATCATCTACAAACGAACCTCGCCGGCGAGGATCCGCGCATGGATATCCCGATCGAGCAGGCAATAGGCACCCGTCCCGGCGTCCCGCACGTAGAGCGGCTCGTGCACGATCGACGGATCGAAGCCGTCGCGCATCAGCTCCCGCTTCTTCTGCTTGAAGGTCTCCGTCGACTGCAGCGACGACGTGATGCGGAGCGCCACCGGGCGCGCATAGGGCGGCAACCGGCAGGCAAGTTCTACGGAGAGGCGATCGAGATCGAAGCTGTCGCCGACAACGAGCGCCGCCATGCCGGCGCGTCCATCGCTGCCCGGCACGACGACACCATAGGTCGATGCTTCCAACACGCCGGGACATTGCAGGATCGCCTCGTTCACCTCGCTGGTCGCAACGTTCTCGCCCTTCCAGCGGAAGGTGTCGCCGACGCGATCGACGAAATAGAAGAAGCCTTGGTCATCCTGGCGCATCAGGTCGCCGGTGCGGAACCAGGCATCGCCCTTCGCGAAGACGTCGCGCAGGATCTTCTTCTCGGTCTCGCCCGTGTCGGTATAGCCCTCGAAGCGGCCGCCTCCCTGGTCCGCCGTACCGATGCGGCCAATGGCTTCGCCGATCTCGCCGCGCGCGCAGACCAGGCACCGCCCATCGGGTCCGCGCAAGGGTGCGCGCTGGTCGGCGTCCAGCTTGATGATTTCGGCGGGAAAGCGATGCGCGAGCAGCGACGGCACGCGCCCGATCGATCCCACCCTGCCCTCGACATTGTAGAGTGAGAAGTTGCCTTCGGTCGCGGCATAGAATTCCAGCACCTGGGGAATGACGAAGCGCGCCTGGAACGCCTCCCAGACGTCACCGCGCATTCCGTTGCCGCAGGCGAGCCGCAGCCGATGGGCGCTGTCGAAATCGGATGGCGCGGCGGCCAGCAGGTAGCGGCAGAGCTCGCCGATATATTGCACCAGCGTGCAATCGTGACGAACGATGTCGCGCCAAAAATTGCTCGCCGAGAATTTCTCGGCGAGCACCGCCGCACCGCCGGCGCGCAGCATGCTGCAGGGCGCGACGATGCCGCCGACGGAATGATAGACAGGCAGACAGTCATAGAGGCGATCGTCGGGACCTGCACCGGTGAGGCCGGCAAACCAGCCGCCCCAGTTCATGATGCGGCGATGGCTGATGCTGGCGGCCTTGGGCAGGCCCGTCGTGCCGGAGGTGTAGATCAGCAGCGCGCGGTCGTTGATCGTCACGGCGCGGCGCTCAGTTGCGTCGAGCGCGTGCGTATCCATCGCGGCGACCGCGACGTCGAGATCGCCGCCATCGGCAACCCAGACACGCGGCCCGCCTGCGATCACCGGCGCAACCTCCGTATAGGCTTCGTGGAAGTCCTTGGAGACGATCACATGGACTGGCCGAGCCACATTGATGCAATGCGCGAGCGACGGTCCGATCAGATTGGTGTTGATGAGCGCAACCGTGCCGCCGACGCGGCTGATCCCAAGCCAGGCGGCCAGGTAGTCGGGCCGGCTCGGCATCATCAAAGCGACCGTGTGACCAGGCCCGATGCCGTTGGCCAGCGCCCAACGGGCGTATTGGTTGATGCGCGCAGACAGGGCGGAATAGCTCAGCGTCTCGCGATCGGAGACGAGCGCCGGCCGTTCGGGCTGCTTCGCAGCCCAGTCGTCCACCACGTCGGCGAACAGCCGCGCCGGCTCTGCCTCGATGCGCGAGGTCAGCTCGATCGCCTTCAGCCAGATCTTTGCCGCCGACGGCCTTCGAGGGGACGTGCTGAGTTCCACAGACCGGTCCGCCCGCTCGGAGTTCATGACTGCCCCCACCTCAATCCGGGGCGCTTATAGGCCCACCGGCCTGACCAGCCGTTAACCGGGAGGGTTAACCGGCCGAGAGTGCGTCGCTGTTGATGCGAATGCGATCCTTTACGAAGTTCTCGGAAATGCCGGTTAGCGTACCGCTCCCAGAACATGCCAACGCGAAGGCCGGCATGCCCAAGGACACGATGACACGACGCGCATTGCTGCGCTGCGCCGCCTGGAGCAGCGTTGCAGCCATGACTTCGACCACGGCGTTCGCCGGAGTTGATGCGCCCTATCCGGCTCAGCCTGTCACCTGGGTCATTCCGTTTGCTCCGGGTGGGGCCACCGGCCGGCTGTCGCTCTTGATCTGCGACCGGCTGACCCGCCGACTGGGCCAGCCCTTCGTGCTCGATCACCGGCCGGGTGCGGGCGGCGCGACCGCCACCAAGAACGTCGCGAGCGCCCCGCCGGACGGTTACACGATCCTTGCGACCTCGACCGCCAACGTCATCACGGCCTCGACCGACGGCCCGCCCGGCGCCGACGGCGATCTCATCCCCGTCGCGGGCATGGCGCGCATGCCGCTGCTGCTGCTGGTCAGCCGGCAGCTGCCGGTCAAGACGCTGCCCGAATTCCTGGCCTATGCCAAGGCCAACCCGGGCACGCTCAGCGTCGGCTCCGCCGGCCCCGGCACCGTGCAACTGCTGTCGGCCGAGCTGTTCCGGACCCTCGGCGGCATCACCTGGTCCACTGTGCACTATCGTGGCTCGGGGCCGGCCTTGACCGACCTCGCCTCCGGCCACATCCACGCGATGCTCGACAACGCCGCTTCCGCCGTCGACCTGTTGCGCAGCGGCAAGGTCCGGGCGCTGGCCGTCTCGACCCGCGAGCGCGCCGCCGCCTTCCCCGATCTGCCGCCGGTCGCCGACGTGCTGCCGGCGTTCGAAACCTCCGGCTTCTATGGCGTCGCAGTGCCGCACGGCACGCCGGAAGCCATCGTTGAGCTGCTCAACCGCGAGATCAACGCCGCGCTGGCCGATCCCGACATCAGCAGGCAGTTCGCGGAGGTCGGCGCCACGCCGCTCACCGGCGACGTCGGCGTCTATGCCGCGACCTACCGCGCCGAGATCATGCACTGGCGCAAGCTGGTCCCGCAGGTGAGCGCGAAGAACTGACCTCCGCGCCCGGCGACCCGCCTGCCTCAGGCCGCCGCGACGCCCTGCAGCACCAGCCGGTTGAGCCGGGCCGCGAACGCGGCCGGATCCTCCGGCAGTTCGCCGTCGAGAATCTGCGCCTGCTCGAGCAGCAGGAACGACAGGTCGTCGACCTTGGTCTTGTCGGCGCCGGCCTTCGCGACCGCGACGACCAGCGGATGGCGCAGATTGATCTCCAGAATCGGCTTGGTGCGGGCGCCGCGCGCCTGCTGCGACAGGATGCGCTCCAGCTCGCGGTCGGGACCATGGCTGCCGGCGACCAAACACGAGGCGCTGGTCGTGAGCCGGGTCGAGACCTTCACGTCGGTGACGTGGTCGCCGAGGCTTGTCTTGATCAGTGCGATCGTGTTGGCCTCGTCGGCGGCCGGCTGTGCCTCGTCCTCGGGCTTCGGCTCGGTCACCGGGATCGGATCGAAGTTGATGTCGCCCTGGCTCAGCGACTTCAGCGGCTTGCCGTCATATTCGAGCCTCGCCGAGGTCCAGAACGCATCGACCGGATCGGTGAGCAGCAGCACCTCGACGCCGCGCGCCTTGGCGGCCTCGAGCCGCGGATTGGACTTCAGCCGCTCGATGCTGTCACCGACCAGGAAATAGATCTCGGTCTGATTCTCCTTGAGCCCCTCGACATACTGCTTCAGCGAGCGCTTCTCGCCTGATGTCGTGGTGAAGCGCGACAGCGCCAGCAGCTTGTCGCGGCGCTCGAAATCCTCGTACAGGCCTTCCTTGATGACGGCGCCGAACGAATCCCAGATCTTGTCGAAGTTCTCGGCGTCCTTGTCGGCGAGCTGCTCCAATTCGCTGATCACCCGCGTCGTCACCGCCTTGCGGATCTGGGCGAGCTGCGGATTGTTCTGCAGCATCTCGCGCGACAAATTGAGCGGCAGGTCCTCGCTGTCGATCACGCCGCGGATGAAGCGCAGATAGGCCGGCATCAGGTCGGCGTCGTCGGTGATGAAGACGCGCCGGACATAGAGCTTGACCTTGCCCTTGCGCGCCGGCTCGAACAGGTCGAACGGCTTGGTCGACGGCGCGAACAGCAGCACCGCATAGGAATAGCGGCCCTCGGCGCGGTAGTGCAGCGTCATTGCCGGCTCGTCGAACGCGTGCGCAATCGACTTGTAGGCCTTGCTGTAATCCTCGGACGTCAGCTCGGACTTCGAGCGCTGCCATAGGGCGCTGGCGGAGTTGATCTGGCGCGGCTCGCCCTCCTCCGGCACCAGCATGATCGGGAACTGGATGTTGTCGGAATAGGCGGTGACGATGCGCTCGATCTCATAAGCTTCGAGATACTTCCTGGCGTCGTCCTTGAGGTGCAACACGATCTCCGTGCCGCGCGCCACCCGCTTGGCGTCCTCCTCGGACGCGGGTGCGACCTCGAAGCCGGCGCCGCCGGAGGAGGTCCAGGTCCAGACGTCGTTCTCGCCGGCGCGCCGGCTGATGACGACGATGCGGTCGGCGACCATGAAGGCCGAGTAGAAGCCGACGCCGAACTGGCCGATCAGGCCGGTGCCGTCCTTGGCCTCGGCCAGCTTCTGCACGAACGCCTTGGTGCCGGAGCGGGCGATGGTGCCGAGATGGTCGATCAGTTCCTGGCGCTCCATGCCGATGCCGCTGTCGGCGATGGTCAGCGTATCCGCCGCCTTGTTCGGAATGATGCGGATCTGCGGCGGCTCGCCCTCGCCGATCAGGTCGGGCCTGGCGATCGCCTCGTAACGCAGCTTGTCACAGGCGTCGGAGGCGTTCGAAATCAGCTCGCGCAAGAAAATGTCGGTCTCGGAATAGACCGAATGCACCATCAGATGGAGCAGCTCGGAGACTTCGGCCTGGAAGGAATGGCTAACGGTCGCGGTGTCGGTCATCGTCGTGCGTTGGCCCATGCTATCAAGGGTGGAGAGAGACCGTCGATATAGCGCGGCGGCGGCACCGATCAAGCCTTCCGACCGGGGGGATCACCGGCCGATCGTTCGGCGGCCGCGAGCAGCTTGTCGATGACCGCGTCCAGGGTGGCGATCTCGGCGGCCGAAAGCACGCTCAGCAGATCGGCCTCGCGCGCCAGCGCATGGGGCACGATTCTGCGGTACAGCGCCCTGCCGGCGGCCGTCAGCGCTACGATCCGCTCCCGTCCATCCGCGAGATCGCGGCTGCGGCTGACGATGCCGCGTGCCTCCAGGCTCTGCATGGCGCGGCTGACGTTCATCTTGTCGAGCGTCGTCAGCCGGCCAATCTCCTTGGTCGGCAACCGCGGCTGCTCGCCGAGCGCCGCCAGGATCCGCCATTCCTGGCGCGACAGCGCGAAGCGGTCGGCATAGACCTCCGCCACCGCCAGCGACACCTGTTCGGCGAGCCGGGCCAGCCGGTAGGGAAAATAGCGCTGCAGCCGGAGCTCGCGCTCCGTGGCCGCTTCGCCTTGCTTGCGGTCGCGAATGTCGGTGACCGGCTTTGTCATTGCGTCCTCTGCCCCTCGTTCCTTCCAACGATCCCGGCGACCTCGATCCGATCCTGATCCGGTTGATCTGGATCAAAGCCAAACGATCGTATCATTCGTTACTATTCTGCCAACAACGATCATGGGAGGACAATCATGCAGATCGAGAAGATCCATCACGTCGCCTATCGCTGCGTCGACGCCAAGGCCACGGTCGAGTTCTACAAGAAGGTCCTCAACATGGACCTGCTCGGCGCCATCGCCGAGGACAAGGTGCCCTCCACCAAGGCGCCCGATCCGTACATGCACATCTTCCTGGATGCGGGAAACGGTAATATCCTCGCCTTCTTCGAGCTGCCGAACTCGCCGCCGATGGGACGCGATCCCAACACCCCGGAATGGACCCAGCACATCGCCTTCCAGGTCAAGGACATGGAGGAGCTCGAGGAAGCGAAGGCACGCGCGGAGGCCGCCGGCCTCGACGTCGTCGGGATCACCGACCACACCATCTTCAAGTCGATCTATTTCCACGATCCGAGCGGCCACCGGCTGGAGATCGCGGCCTGGACCGCGACGCCCGACCAGATCGCACGGATGAAGTCGGTCGCCCACGCCATGGTGGACGAATGGGCGACCACCAAGAAGCCGCCGCGGCACACCGCCTGGATGCACGAGAAGGAATTCGCAGGCAGCGACTGAGCGATTGCTCGTCCCGACAGTCCCGACCGCAACGCGCCAGGCGAGGCAGCCATGAGCAACTATGTCTATCCGCGATTTCCCTATGTCTGCTCGGCGGAGCAGCGCAGCGGCGAGACCCGCCGCCATCCGATCGTCGTGATCGGCGCCGGGCCGATCGGCCTGACGGCGGCGCTCGATCTCGCCGCCCGCGGCCAGCCCGTCGTCGTGCTCGATGACAACGATACCGTCAGCATCGGCTCCCGCGCCGTGTGCTACGCCAAACGCCCGCTCGAGATCTGGGATCGGCTCGGTTGCGCCGCGCCGATGGTCGAGAAGGGCGTCAGTTGGAACATCGGCAAGGTCTTCTTCCGCGACCAGCTCTCTTATCAATTCGATTTGCTGCCCGAGCCCGACCATCGCTGGCCGGCAATGATCAACCTGCAACAATACTATCTCGAGGAGATTCTGGTCGATGCCTGCAACAGGACTCCGCTGATCGATCTGCGCTGGAAGCATCGGCTGGTCAGCCTGAAGCAGACCGACGACTGCGCTGATCTCGCGGTGGAGACGCCGGACGGCATCTTCACCATGGAGGCGCAATGGGTGATCGCCTGTGACGGCGCCAATTCTGACACCCGGCGCATGGTCGGCGCAGAGTTCAAGGGCCAGTTCTTCCAGGACCGCTTTTTGATCGCCGATGTCAGGATGAAGGCGGAGTATCCGACCGAGCGCTGGTTCTGGTTCGATCCGCCGTTCCATCCGGGACAGTCGGTCCTGCTGCATCGCCAGTCCGACAACATCTGGCGCATCGACTTCCAGCTCGGCTGGGACGCCAATCCGGACGAAGAGAAAAAGCCCGAGCGCGTGATCCCACGCATCCGGGCGATGCTCGGCGAGACCACCGAATTCGAGCTGGAATGGGTGTCGATCTATCAGTTCGCCTGCCGCCGGATCGACAATTTCCGTCACGGCCGCGTCCTCTTCGCGGGCGATGCGGCGCACCAGGTGTCGCCGTTCGGCGCCCGCGGCGCCAACACCGGCGTGCAGGACATCGACAACCTCGCCTGGAAGCTGGCGCTGGTGCTGCGCGGCGAGGCGCCGGAGAGCCTGATCGACAGCTATCACGAGGAGCGCGCCTTTGCCGCCGACGACAACATCCTGAACTCGACACGGGCGACCGACTTCATCACGCCGAAGACGCAAGCCAGCCGCCTTTATCGCGACGCCGTGCTCGACCTCGCACAGAATCACAGCTTTGCGCGGCCGCTGGTCAACAGCGGCCGGCTGTCGACGCCGACGCCCTATGTCGCGTCGTTGCTGAACACGCCTGACGGCGGGAGCGTCCCCGGGGCGATGACGCCTGGCACCAATGCCGCCGATGCGCCGGTGACGATCGCGGGACAGCCCGGCTGGTTGCTGAACTGCCTCGGCTCCGGCTTCACGGTGGTCACCTTCGACAACGCCGTCACGGCCGAGCAGCTCAGCATCGACGGCATCACGGCGCGGGTGATCGTCGTCGGCCGCGAGATCGCTGATGCCAAGGGCCTGCTCGCGGCACGATACGGTGCCTCGCCCGGGACGACCTATCTGTTCCGTCCCGATCAATATGTCACCGCCCGCTGGCCGCAGTTCGACGAGAACGCGATCACGGACGCGGTCCGGCGCGCCTGCGGCAGGCGCGGCGCGGTCCAGCAGGAGCTTGCGGCATGAGCCTGACCCTCACCCCGAACATCAGCGATCCCGACGACTTCTATGCCGAGCTGATCGGCGGCCAGCGCGACCTCAGCGAGGACGAGGCCCTGCGCATGAACGCCAGGCTGGTGCTGCTGCTCGCCAACCATATCGGTGACCGCGCGATCCTGAGCGAGGCGATCCGGCTGGCAAGGTCGCCCGCCGGCTGATGCAGGCCGCAACACGTCAAATCGGCAGCCGGCTTTGATCCGGATCAAAGCCGTTTCTCCGCATTCTGCGGCAGACAGAGAGAGCAGCCTGCGAGTCGTGCACCGGCACAGAGTCCGCTCACTTGCGCGCACATTGCGGCTCCCGATCCGCTCCCGGTCGGTTTCATTGTGACAACATCATAATGTCACGCCACCTTCACTGAAGGCCTCTACGTCTTCGCCTCGTTCCACAACGGCACGGGGATTCGCATGTCGCGCTACTACAAGACGCTGCAGACGCAGCGCTTCGACGACTATCGCTACTATCATCAGAGCCGGATCAATCAGACGCTGCACCTGGTCAGCGCCGTGATCTTCCTCGTGTGCTATGCGCTGCTGCTCAAGGATCCGGCGATGGCCGGCCTGGTCGGCTGGCTCGCGATGCTGACGCGGCAGACCGGGCACTTCTTCTTCGAACCGAACGGCTATGACCACGTCAACGGCGTCAGCAACGACTACAAGGAGGCGGTCAAGGTCGGCTACAATCAGACCCGCAAGATCGTGCTGCTGACGGTGTGGGGTCTGGTGCCGGTGGCGCTGTTCGCGTTTCCGACGCTGTTCGGCCTGTTCGCCGAGCCGGCCAGCCGGATGGACTTCGTCCGCCACGTCGGCCTGCTCTGGCTCGCGGTCGGCATCGGCGGCGGTCTGTTTCGCGTCATCCAGCTGTTTGCAATGCAGGATGTCTCGACGGGCCTGATCTGGGCCTTCAAGGTGTTGACCGACCCGTTCCACAACATCGCGCTGTATTGGAAGTCGCCGCTGGCGCTGCTGCGCGGCGAGCTCATCGATCCGACCATCAAGGACGCCTCGCATTGGGGCGCCGCCGAGGACGAGGCCGAAGAAGCTGCGCATCTCACCTGATCGCGAGTTCCCGCCGCCGGCCGGTCCTGCGGCGGGAGTTCTCGAACAGAGGGGCTGCAACAACATGGAACAACTCTCCTGCTACGCCGTTGCGGCCTCAGTGCTGGCGGCCTTCAGGAGCTCCCCATGTGTGACTACAGCCTCCATACTGTTGCTTCCCGCGATGCCAAAACTGCCGACGTGCTGGTCTCCTGTCGATTTCCCGGCACGGAGACCCGCGGCTTCTGCACCAAGGACGACCCGCTGACCGCCGTCTGCCTGCGGCCGGGCACGGAGCTCGCCTTCGAAGACGATGTCCGCATCAAGGGCTTCTTCTTCCGCCGCAAGGTCGGCGCCCATCTCGCCCGCTTCCGCCAGGTCGACACCAACAAGCCGACCGAACATCACGATGCGCTCGAATTCTCCAATGGCCGAATCGTCAAGGTCACCGACCTCGCCACCGGCCAGCGCGCCCGCGTGCTGCAGATGCCGGCCGATCCGGCTGCCAGGCGCACGACCGTGCCGCTCACGATCGAGCTGCGGGCGACGCAGCTCTGAAGGCTTCGACATTGACTTCGACATGGACGATGTCGGCGCCGCGGCGCTGGCGTCGCTCATGGCCAATCGAAATGCTCGGCTCATCGAACGCGATGCGTTGCGGGAGTGAGGTCTTGCTGCGGATATCATCGACATGCGTCGTCGCGTTCCCGCGGCCCGTCGGACCCGAGTGATGCGGCAGTCGTCCCTCTGAAAATGAGAGGGCGCGGGGAAGGCCGGGTGCTGACCGCGGCCCATGGCCCGCCTGCAACAAGAAAAGCAGGCGGCAGTCACCACAGGTCGGGCCTGACAACCGGCCTCCCCCGCGCGATCGGTTTTAACGGTGTCCTTCGTGCTCTCCCTGGGGATCGGCGTTCTTGCCCCCATCGCCCGCGCGTGCCGTCAAGCAACGCTTGCGGACTTGACCTCAGCGTCGAGAGGCCAGGACCACACGACTTCGCCGTCCGCGCCGGACTGCGCTCGTCTGGCACAGCCGTCACGTCCATCGCACCCCACCTCCACGTTCGTGACGACGCGTACGTCCCTCTGCACAAGGTGGGATGGGAGGAGATAAGCATTGTTTCGGAAAAATAGCAAGAGAAATTTCGTGAAATCCGCAAGCGCCCCTCGAGCAGGGGTGGGTGCGCTCCCCTCCCCCTTGCGGAGAGGGGAGAGGAGCGCACGGCGGGGCCGGCGCAGTAGGCGGAGGCTCGGGAAGCGCAGTCCGACGAATGCCTGGTTCAATCCGGCAGGTTCGTGAACCGCGGCCGCCAGACGCCGAGGATGACGTTACGGTGGCAACTCCCAGCATGACCCGGATCGCGCCCTACCCGGTGCCGAAGTTGGGCTGCAGCCTCGCCGGATCGAGCTGGCCGGCGACGGCGCGCGCGGCCTCGCCGGCCGCTTCCTGCATCGGCCCCTGCACGGCGGCAAAGCCCCATTTGAAGACGAGGATGCCGGAGGCCAGCTTGGTCAGCGCCCAGCCGGCGCTCTCCGGCCTCAGGACGGTGAGGCCGTCCGCGGAGCAGGCTCAGGCTTCTGCACCGCCGTGGTGCCGGTGCCGCCCTGTCCGACGCGGAACAGTTGGATGTAGCTGCCGAGATAGAGCGGCGTGAGGCCGGCGACCGGCTGCTCAGGGAGCGGCGGGTCGAGCAGCAGAACGGCATCGAAGTGCGACCGCCAGCCGGCCAGATAGCGCGCGAGCGGCAGCACATCGGCGGACGGCGTGTCCGGCTGCAGCCAGCGCCACGCGGCGGGCTCGGCCAGCGGCTGCGCAAGGCGAGCGAAGGAGGGACGGACTGCCACGGGCTGCTGGCTCGGATGGGCGAACATCAGCGGCCAGAACGCCCGTCGCTCGATCACGAGCAGCGCCGCCATATGGGAATCGACATAGCGGAATCCGGGCAGGATCCGCTCGCGCCGGCTGGAGACGGGCTGCTCATGGCCATGCGCGGCGATGACGCGCGCGCCGGGCTGCACATGCGCGATCGCCGCGCGCAGTTCGGCGAGGTCGACCCTGTGATCGATCCATGCCGATGCGATGTCCGCGGTCCGAATCAGCGTCAGGCCCGCGAGGACGATGCCGACGAGCGCCGCCTTCCTGCCGGACACGACCGGCTGCAGGCCGGCGAACAGCAGCAGGCCGCACATCGCGGCAAAGCGCATATCGATGAACGTTCCGCCCAGCGCGCTCCATGGCGCCGCGACGAAGGCGACGAACAGCGCCGCCAGCGCCAGCGGAATGCCCGGCGCGACGACGATCTGGCGCCGGACGAGGATCAACACCGACAGCACCGCGACGGTCGTGATGACCGTCAGCTCGGCGCTGGTGGTCAGGAACGGCGTCATGATGCGCCACAGCTTCGGCGGTCCGATCCAGGCGCCGAGTTGCAGCCCGCCCTCACCCAGCGGACAGAGCCCGTAGAGCAGCACGGCCGGGCTGAGCGTGATGCCGAGCGCGCAGGCGACGACCACCAGCTCCCGTGCAAGGCCGGGCGACCGGCGCAGCCGCCACAGCCGATCGGCCTCTCCAGCGCCGATCAGGACCGCGAAGAACAGCAGGCCGAAGATGTGGCAGAGGAAGGCGGCCGCCGCGGCGATGGCTCCCCACGCGATCGCGGGCAGCCAGCCGCGACGGCGCAGCGCCACCCAGCCGGCGGCGCCGCCGAGCGCGAGACCAAGCGAGAGCTGGAAATTCATGAAGCCGAGCAGGAAGACGCCGTCATAGGCGATGATGCCGGCCGCCAGCGGCCACAACGACAAGCGGCCGAACACCGCGCGGTGATAGGCGATCACGCCAAAGAGCGGCGCGAACAGGCTGAGCGCGAGCAGGATGCGGCCGCCGACATGAACGTCGGTGAAGCGCAGCAGCGCCACGCCGATCACATCCATGCCGAGATTGGGCAGGACGCGCCAGTTCGGCGCGTACATCTGCGACAGCACGGGATCGTCGGGATGCGCCAGCACGAACAGGCGCGCGAGGTGGTTCGGATAGTCGAGCACCGGCGGCACATCGACCAGCAGGAACGGCAGCGCGAGCACGATGGCGAGCACGAGCGCCAGCACGGCCCAGAGCCGCTGCATGTGGCTGGCGGTGGACGCGAACGCCGGATCGTGCAGACCCGGGAGAGTATCTGAATGCAGGATGAGGCCGGCCGGCGCGATGGCGCCGGTCACCGACGAGCACGATTGCGAACGCATTGAGGTACCCCACTCCACCCGGGATACTTCGATACCATCCGACCAAAGACTGCAAGACGCTCAAATACAACCTTATGGTTGTGCCTAATGCCCCGTTACTTTACGGGGGTTCGTGGAACCAGCGGCTCAGGCGATCGCCTGGAGATAACGCCGCACCGAGCGATCGAACGCCGCCTTCGCATCGTCGCCGATGTTCTTCTGCCACCACGCGCCGTAGACGCGGTCGAAGGCGAGCGGCGCGACCGCATCGGCGATGCGGCGCACGGCGGCGGCGCCGAGCGGGATGTAGTTCGGATAGGAGTACATGAAGCTGACGTGGCGGCGATCCATCGCCACCATCGCGATGTCACCGGTCAACAGCGCGCCCTTGCCACCGGCACCTTTGCGCCAATGCAGGATGGTGGCGCCGGCGAAATGCCCGCCGGTCCGCAGCAGCACGACGTCATCCGAGATGGCGAGGCGATCGCCCGTCCATGGCACGATGGCCGGATGCGGCCGGGTGACGAAGGCGCGGTCGTCGCCATGGAGATAGACCGGCGCGTTGCCGAATGCCTCGCTCCAATCGGCGACCGCGCCATAGTAGTGCGGATGCGACACCGCGATGGCCTTCAGGCCGCCCAATGAGCGGACGCGGGCAATGGCTGCGTCTGTCGCCAAGGGAATGCAGTCCCACATCACGCAGCCGTCCGGCTCGGGAACAAGCAGCGCGCGCTGGCCGATCGCAAAGCTGGGATCCAAAGCGAGGCCGGTCAGGCCGTCATCCTCGCGCCAGATGACCTGATGCCGGCCAGCAAGGTCGTCGCGGCTGAGGAAGCTCTGTCCCTTCCAGTTCACATATTGCCGCTCGTCCTCGCAGACGACGCAATGGCCGGGCGGCGCCTTCGTATCGGGAAACTGCGCGCCGCATTGAAAACAGGTCCAGAGAGGCATGGATCACCGGTCGTCGAGATGGGATTGCGGAGGATAGCACGCGGACCATCCCGGAACACCGTCGCGCGCGGCTTCGTGATTGCCTAGTGTCGCCGGACGCCGACAGGAGTTCTCGACATGCCGACCACGCTGCGCCGCGCCTACGTTCACCGCCTGCCGATGCGCAGCCCGGACGATGTCGGCGCGCTCGAGGCCGGAATCGCGCAAGGCGCCATCGATCCCGCCGGCATCGTCGCCATTCTCGGCAAGACCGAAGGCAATGGCTGCGTCAACGATTTCACCCGCGCCTTCGCCGTGCGCTCGCTGGAGGCGCTGCTCGGCCGATATCTCGCGGCCGACGCCGTGCGGCAGATCGCGATGGTGATGTCCGGCGGCACCGAGGGCGCGCTGTCGCCGCACATGATCGTGTTCGAGGCACGCGACGGCGGCGACGCCGTGGCGCCGCGCGATGTCCCGACATCGCTGGCGCTCGGGCGCGCGCGAACGCCGGTGCTGGCGGGCGAGCATCTCGGCCGGATGCAGCAGGTCGAGCAGGTCGCGGCCGGCGTGCGCGCGGCGATGGCTGACGCCGGCATCAGCGATCCCGCCGAAGTCCATTACGTGCAGGTGAAATGCCCGCTGCTGACGATGGAGCGGATCGAGGCGGTGGAGGCGCGGGGAGAGCGCACCGCCGTGCGCGATACGCTGAAGTCGATGGGCTTTTCGCGCGGCGCCTCGGCGCTCGGTGTCGCCGTCGCGCTCGGCGAGGTCGCCGCTGCCGATCTTTCCGATGCGACGATCTGTGCCGATGTCTCGCGCTACAGCGGGCGCGCTGCGACATCGGGCGGCGTCGAGCTGCTCGACCACGAGATCATGGTCGCCGGCATGTCGGCCAAGTGGAGCGGGCCGCTGGCGATCGATCATGCGGTCATGGGCGATGCCATCGACATCGAGCCGGCGCGGCAGGCGCTCGCCCGACTCGGCCTGAACGTGCCGGGCCAGGTGCCGGCCGCCGATCGCAGCCGCATCGCCGCGGTGCTCGCCAAGGCGGAGGCAGCGCAGAGCGGCCGGCTGCGCGGCCAGCGGCATACCATGCTGGATGACAGCGACGTCTCTTCGACCCGCCACGCCCGCGCCTTCGTCGGCGGCGCGCTGGCCGGGCTGTTCGGCTTCACCGACCTGTTCGTCTCGGGCGGCGCCGAGCATCAGGGCCCCGACGGCGGCGGACCGGTCGCGATCATCGCCGAGCGCCGCTGATCTCACGGTCGAGACCGCTGCAGACGCCGGCCCCCGGCCTGAAGGTCTACGCTCGGAACCTCACCGCTCCATCGCGACACCTTGCTACCGCGGTAACGTGCCGTTCACCCAGGTCGCTCCGGGCCACGCATTCGACCTGATCACCACGGCGAAGTTCCGAGCCGCAGACGCGTCCCGATCAGGAACCAGATTCGCCAGATTCCCGCCGCATCTCGCGACGCGGCGGGGAGCAGCTCAAACCGAAAATCGACCGAAGTGATCGTCAAGCGCACGATCCACCTCGCGAGACGACGTGAAAGACCACCAATTCTCTCGTCAGCAATTGAATGATGGAGATCGGTTCAACCAGGAGGTTTCAACTGTTGCCACGGAGCGACAGTCTGCGAACAACTCTCATTCTCAGAAATGGATGGAAACTTTTCGCATTCCGGCCACCGACGGAACCAGCTTTGGGCCGCTTTCCCCCGCTTCTTGACTTGCATTCGCAACTGGTATGCGCCGGTTGCGGGCGTTCAACGAACCCAAGTCTGAAGTTTTGCGTAGCGAATGGGGTGGTCGAGTATGGGTAAGGCAATCTTTCCAACGAGCCTGCGAGGGGCAAGCGGACACGAGTGGGAGCCATCTCCCGAGATTTCCGGTGTGAAAGTCTCGGCGGTCGCGAGCCTGATCGCGGTTGCCTCGTTCTCCAGTGCCGAAGCCCAGCAGGCGCCGCTGCCGTCCGTCAACGTCGAAGCCCCGGTGGCGCGCCCCAAGGCGGCCGCCTCGCGCCCGACCGCGGACCAGGTCCGCGCCCGCGACGCAATGCGCCGCGCCGCCCGCCAGCAACAGCAGCAGCAGGCCGCGGCGCCGAAGAGCAATCTGCCGCCCGACCGCAACCCCTATTCCAGCCCCGCTTCCGACTACAAGGGCGAGCGGCTGCAGGCCTCCGGCAAGTTTCCGGAGAAGCTGCTCAACACGCCAAAGACCGTCACCGTCCTGAGCAAGGAGATCCTGGCGGACAAGAACTCCACCAGCCTCAAATCCGCCGTGCTCTCCACCGCCGGCGTGACGCTCGGCACCGGCGAAGGCGGCAACGCGTTCGGCGACCGCTTCTTCATCCGCGGCTTCGACGCCCGCAACGACGTCTTCATCGACGGCGTGCGTGACGCCGGCGTCTCCGTGCGCGAGAACTTCTTCACCGAGCAGGTCGAGATCCTGCGCGGCCCGGCGTCGTCGTTCGCCGGCCGCGGCACCACCGGCGGCGCGATCAACATCGTGACCAAGCAGGCCACGACCGAGAACAGCTTCTACAACATGGACACCACGCTCGGAACCGACAGGACCAAGCGCGTGGTCATCGACGTCAATCAGAAGATCACGCCGACCTTCGCCGCGCGCGTCGGCGGCCTGTTCCAGGATGCCGGCGTTGCCGGCCGCGACTACGTGACCGACAACCGCAACGGCGGTTTCATCGCCACCAAGTGGACGCCGCTGGACACCGTGACCCTATCTGCCAACTACATCCACAACGAGGTGACCGGCCGTCCGGACTTCGGCGTGCCGTATTATCGGCCGAGCACGCTCACCGCCGGCGCGCCGTTCCCCGAGGTCGGCTCGCCGCGCAACGCCTGGTACGGCTTCGTCAACCGCGACTTCTCGCGTGTCGGACAGGACATCGGCTCGTTCAATGCCGAGGTGAAGGTCACTCCCGACCTGACGATCTCCGACAAGGTCCGGGTGTCGCGCTCGACCTTGAACTACATTGGCACGCTGCCGGAAGGCCCGACCAACATCAATCCGCCGTCCGGCGCGCTCATCAGGGCCAACCCGCAGAGCCGCTTCCAGCAGACGGACGTGCTCGCCAACCAGCTCGAGGCGACCTACAAGTTCGACACCGGCAACTTCAGGCACACCGTGCTCGCCGGCCTTGAGGTCTCGCAGGAAAAGGCGCGCATCAACAGCTACACCGGCCTGACCTCCGAGCAGCAGGGCTTGGCGTTCGCGGGCAGCGGTTCGCTCTCGGGCGTGAGCGTGTTCAACCCGCAGTTCACCAACCTGCCGTTCGGCATTCCGTCGTTGGGGCAATTCCCGACCAACGTGAAGATCGACTCGGCGAGCGTCTACGCCCTCGACAGCGTCAACTACCGCGATCTCGTCATCCTCAACGGCGGCGTGCGCTACGACAAATACGACGTCCGGGTCGACGGCTTCGGCACCGTCAACGGCGTCGCCAACACGCCGGGCTCGACGGCGGCCTCCAGCGGCATGCCGAACTTCAACGTCGGCATGACATTGAAGCCGGTGCCCTACGCCAGCTTCTATGCGGCCTACGCCACCTCGTCGAATCCGGTCGGCGCGGAGTTCGACGGCCTCAGCCCGCAATATGGCGGCCTGTCGGCGGTCACCAATGGCGGCGCAAACCAGATCTTCGGGCCCGAGAAGAACACCTCGATCGAGATCGGCACCAAATGGGAGCTGCTCGACGGTCGCCTGCTGGTCACGGGAGCGCTGTTCCAGACCGAGAAGGAGAACGCCCGCGAGTCGCGCAACATCACCAGCGCCGCGCAGGCCACCGCGGACTGCCCGTATCCGGCAGGCACCATCGGCTCTGTGCCGTGTCTCTCGGCCGGTGCCGCCTACCGCATCCGCGGCATCGACCTGCAGGCGGGCGGCAAGCTGACCGACAAATGGAGCATCTTCGGCGGCATCGTGCTGATGCAGTCCGAGGTGACCAAGTCGAACATCCCGCCGGCCAATACCGCGCTGTTCACCAGCAATGTCGGCCTGCAGCTCGCCAACACTGCGCACCAGTCGTTCAGCCTGCTGACGAAGTACCAGATCAACGACACCTGGGAGATCGGCGGCCAGGCGGTGTACCGCTCGAAGATCTTCGGCGGCACCTGGCTGGCGGCGAACCAGGGCACGGAGTTGCCGAGCTACTGGCGTTTCGATGCGTTCGCGGAAGCCAAGCTCGACAAGAACTGGACGGCGAAGGTGTTTGTTGCCAACATCTTCGACAAGCTCTACTACGACGCTCTCTATCAGAGTGCCACGCCGTTCGTGCTCGTCGGTCCGGGACGAAGCGCATCGATCGTCCTGTCCGGACGGTTCTGATCGCAGACCACCCAGCCGGGGGCACACATCAATTGATGAGTTCATGCTGATCTGTGTCCCCGGAATTCTGAGCAAAGACGATGTGGCGGAGTTTCGCCGCATCATGGACTCCAGCGACTGGGAGGACGGCCGCTCGACGGCCGGCGCCCAGTCGGCCATGGTCAAGCGCAACGAGCAGCTGCCGCCCGACAGCGAGGTGGCGCGCAAGCTCGGCCACCGCATCATTTCGGCGATGACCGCCAATCCGCGCTTTCTCGCCGCCGCCATCCCGCAGCAGATCTTCCCGCCGCTGTTCAACCGCTACAGCGCGGAGTCGGGTCATCATTTCGGCATCCACGTCGACAACGCCGTGCGCGGCGACAAGCTCACGGGCCTGCGCGTCCGCACCGACCTCTCGGTCACGCTGTATCTCTCCGAGCCGGAGGATTACGACGGCGGCGAGCTGGTGATTGAGGATCTCTACGGCTCGCACGAGGTGAAGCTGCCGGCCGGCGACCTCGTGCTGTATCCCTCCTCGAGCCTGCACATGGTCACCCCGGTGACGCGCGGCGTCCGCGTCGCCTCGTTCTTCTGGCTGCAGAGCATGATCCGCGATCCCCTCGCGCGCAGCATGATCTTCGATCTCGATACGACGATCCAGGGATTGTCGCAGCGGATGGGGCGCGACGATCCGGAAATGGTGCGGCTGACCGGCCTCTATCACAACCTGATCCGCTACTGGGCCGAGAACTAGAGGTTCTCCTTCGATCGCAACGATCTGGTTGAGTTCGATCGTTTACGAGCCGGGTTGCACGCGATGCAGCCCGGCTCATTCGTTTTGGTGATGATCCCATCGTTCAGGCGCTTTCCCCAGCGCTCGCGACAGACCGCCATCCGTGCTCACATGCAGTCGGCTGGTCCGTTTCTCGGAGCTGTCGATCCATGTCTTTGACCGCTGGCGGATCGTCGTTGGCGAGCTCTGCGATTTTCCGTGGCGGTGAGCGCGTGCGCTTCGCGAGCCCCCATCGCGACCGCGATGGCCGTTGATCACGACGTGATCAGGGGCGTGCGGCGCGTGCTTCTTGAACGACGCCGATCTCATCGGCATTCTGATTCGGACATCGACGCCCTCAAGCTCCTTTCGGACGGCATCCCGTCCCGAAAGCCGCGCGGCATGCCCTCGTACCAGCCGAACAGGATCATCACGGCGGTTCCGACTAATTAGAATCGATGGAAGACCGAACGGAGGCAATTGCGTGACGCGCGGCCGCATCGGCGGCGTCATGCACGGCTAGCTCCGTCTCGCATCAGGACTTTCAGGGAGTTAGGACGTCACGTGCGGCATCGACGGCCGATGAACAGGCCGCACGATTCGATTTTTCATTTGGCATCGCACTCACCGGAGTGACTGCCGACCTTGATGTTCCCGCTTTGAGTCAACGGGCCGTCTCAAAACAGCCGGGTTACGACTAGAAACATTACAGAGAAGATAACTACCAAGGGGTATGCAGCAACATGTTCAGGATCGTTCTTCATGTAGGAGCGGTGATCGCAGCCGTTTCGGCCGGCGCCATGGCGCATGCCGAGCAGCCGGCCACATCGCCGAGACCTGGCCAGGCTGCAACCGCCCCGCAGACCACAGCACCAAATCCGGCGAATGCGACCGGAGCGAAATCCGTTCAGCCTCCGGCTACAGCGGCCGCCACGCAGGCGCCTGCCGTTGCGCCCGTCAACGCCGCCGCGGCCAGCGCGCCGGCTCCCGTTGCGCACGCAGCTCAAACTCAGAGCGCGGCGCCGAAGCCAGTGACCATCGGACAGGCGCAGACGGCCCCCGCTGTTGCCCAGCCCGCGCCGCAGACGGCCGCGCCTGCTCCCACGGCAACGGCTCCGGCCACCGGCGGCGCCGCCACGGCGGCCGCACCGGCACCGGCTGTCACCACGCCGCAGGCTGCCGCAACGAGCCAGGCGCCGGCAGCCGCAACGAACGACGCCCAGCCGTCGACCGCTGCCGAAACCGTTACTGACGCGTCGGTGGGCGACAAGGCGAAGGATCAGGCAGAGAAGCCGACGCAAGGCGGTGCGCAGGCGGCATCACACGTGCCGCACGATCTGTCGCCATGGTCGATGTTCCTGGCCGCCGACATTCTCGTGAAGTCGGTGATGATGGGGCTGGCGCTCGCCTCGCTTGCGACCTGGACCGTCTTCATCGCCAAGACCATCGAGTTCTCCATCCTGCGCCGGAAGCTGAGCAGCGCGCTGCGCAAGGTCGACGACGTACGCTGGCTGTCGGAAGCCAAGCTCGCGCTGGGATCACGCCAGAACGTGCTGACAGCACTGATCGATGCCGCCATGCACGAGATCAGGATGTCGTCCGAACTGCCGTCTCACGGCGTCAACGAGCGCGCGGCGTCGAGTTTCTCCGAGATCGTGCGTGCCGAAGGCCGGCGTTGCCGGACCGGCATGGGCCTGCTCGCCACGATCGGCTCGATCTCGCCCTTCGTCGGCCTGTTCGGCACGGTCTGGGGCATCATGAACAGCTTCATCGGCATCTCGAAGTCGCAGACCACGAACCTCGCCGTGGTCGCGCCCGGCATCGCCGAGGCGCTGCTCGCGACCGCCATCGGCCTCGTCGCCGCGATCCCGGCAGTAATCATCTACAATCACTTCACGCGGGTGACGAAGGGCTACATGGAGCTCGTCAACCGGTCCTCCGGCGCCACCGCCCGCATGCTGTCGCGCGATCTCGACCGCGGCCAGAGCCATCACGGCGAGCGCTTCGAGCCGATCCACGTCCACTCCGCGCCTCCGATGGCGCTCGCAGCGGAGTAGGTCATGGCCGTTTCTCTGTCTGAAGGTGATGGTGACGACGATCTCGGCGAGACCAGCGACATCAACGTCACCCCGTTCATCGACGTGATCCTGGTGCTGCTGATCATCTTCATGGTCGCGGCACCGCTCTCCACGGTCGACGTGCCGGTCGATCTTCCGACCTCGACCGCCACGCCGCAGAAAAAGCCGGACAAGCCGATCTATGTCAGCATCAAGCCGGATCTGACGCTGTTTGTCGGCGAGGAGCAGGTGAGGCGCGCGAGCCTGGTCAGCACGCTCGAGCACATCCCCGAGGCCGCTAAGGACAAGTTCATCTTCCTGCGCGCCGACCGGGGCGTGGCCTATGGCGAGCTGATGGACGTGATGGAGCTGCTGCGGACCGGCGGCTATCCGAAGATCAAGCTCGTGACTGTCGAAGGCGTCTCACAGGCCGCCGCCCAGGCTGCACATTGAAACCAGTGAAACGACGGAAGTGAAGAATGGTCGAACACAAGTATCAAGGAGCGTCGCGCCGCTTGTGGATCTCAGCCGCGATTGGCGCCGTGATGTTGCACGGTGGCGGCGCCGCGCTCGCGGTCGTCCATCTCAGCGGCAATGATGCGGAAGGTGGCCTCGGCGCCGCCGGCGCCGAGTTCGCGCTCGAGATGGCCTCGCCCCAGGTCGAGGACAACGATCTTCCGCCGGGTCCCGACAGCGACGCGGCCGAAGCTGCGCCGGAGCAGATGCAGCAGACCGCCGAAGTCCAGGAGTCCGACGCCGTCAAGGACAAGCCGACCGAGACCGAGGAAGAGGCCGATCGGGTCGTCACGCAGAACGACCCCAAGAAGCCGGAGAAGGAGGAACAGCAGCAGGCGACCCAGCAGGCCGAGGCGTCGGTCGCGTCTGCCGCGCAGGAAGAATCGGCCCGCAAGGCGCTGGACGAGGCCGCGCCGCCGGCGGAGACGGCCAAGGCCCCCAATCCGGGAATGGGCAAGGACAAGCAGAAGCTGACCAACGATTGGGGTCGCAAGATCAGTGCCTATTTCGAGCTGCACAAGCGCTATCCGGAAGGCAAGAAGCACAATGGCACGGTCAAGGTCGCGCTGGTGCTGAGCCGGGCCGGCAAGGTGGTGTCTGCGTCCGTCATGCAGTCGTGCGGCGACTCGATGTTCGACGATGCCGCGCTTGCGATGATCCGCCGCTCCGACCCGGTGCCCGCGCCGCCGTCCGGACTGACGGACGATCAGTTCAGCTTCAGCCTCGACGTGAACTTCAACCAGAAGAAGTAGTCGTGGCCGAACTGACACGCAGATCCGGAGTTGGCAGCGCTCACCTCGTGGGCGCTGCATTTCGTTTTGGAGACTGGAGCCAGCCACTCCCGCCGCGCGTCCACCCGTCGCTGGGTGGCTATACTACATGGCGAAGCCGGCGCGAAACTCCAGCTTCCAGGCTTGCGGCCCTGCCCCGGAATGACTGTGGCCGCGTCACGACAGCAGGCGTGATCTCCAGGCACGCGCTCAGAAGACCGCAGATGCGGCGCGCGGGCGCCTGCCGGGCAGCCGATCAGTACTGTACCCGCGCGCCGACCTGCACCACGGTCGCCGACAGATTGTTTTCGCGGAAGTTGGAGCGCGTCTCCTCGCGCCGGACGCTGGCCCTGAGCTGCAGCAGGCGTGAGAACTTGTAGAGCATGCCGAGCTCGACCAGGTAGCGGTCGTCGACCCGCGTCGTGCCCGTGAAGGCGTCCTGACCAAAGCCGGCGAGGAAGGTGCCGATCAGCCACGGCTCGAACTGGTGCTCGACGCCGACCGTGACGTCGCGCTTGAGCACGCCGGAGATTCCGGGCTCGGTGATCTCCACGACCTGCGACTTGGCGCCGAACATCACCGCCGTCTCCTTGGCATACTGCCAGGTCAGGTTGGCGTCGGCGATGAAGCCGTTGACCGGTTTCAACATCGGATCCTGATAGCGGCGCGTGAGATAACCCACCGCAACGTCGCCGGTCAGCTTGTCGGCATAGTTGAAGGTCACGCCCGCCTCGACCGCGGTGCCGGTGGAGTCGCGGCGAAAGCCCTCGGCATCGACCGCGATGTCGTGAACGCGGCGGTCGACGGCGACGTCGACGAAGGGCCGGATCTCCGGGGTCAGGTTGTAGGTCACGCGGCTCTGCGAGCCGTATTGGACGAAGTTGCGATCGGCGTTGCTGACGATCTGGCCGTCCATCAGCGGCGCGTTCTGGAACGCGACACGGTCGATGGCGGCCTTGGTCGAGATTTCGACCTCCTCGAACCGCTTGGTGACGCCGGCCGAGCCGCCGACGGTGGAGGCCAGCGGGATCTTGGCGAACCGACCGGCGAAGCGCGGCGTGCCGGGATCATCGGCATCGACGGCAACGTGCCCCTCGCCGTTGAGCGCAAACGTATCGGTGATGTCGTAGCGTCCATTCACCTTGGCGTCGACGGTAGGCCTGCTGAGCTGCCGGAGCTTCGCATAGTCGATGTAGCCGACGCGCACATCGGCGTTGAGCAGATGCCGCTCGAACTGAGAGCGCACGAGCAGGACCGGCGCAACGCTGACGAACGCCGAGCCCTTGCCTTGTGGTACACGGCCGGGATTGCTGTCGAAGCCTGACGACATTTCGAACGCAGGCTTCAGGATGAAGTTTCCCACCGTGATGCCCTTGGGCTCATAGGGGTCCTCCTCCATCATCGGCGGCTGCGCCGGCGGCTCCTGCGGCTTCTGCCCCTTGTTCACCGGCGGCAGCCGCATCTTCGGCTTATCGGCCAGAACGGGCGGAATCGGCTGCGCATCCTGTCGCGGAATTGGCGGCAGGTTGCGCGGCAGCACGCCACGGGTGGCCGGCGGCGGACTGACGGCGAAGGCCAGCGCATCCAGACAGCGATTGGGGACGTTCGTCGTCGACAGCCGGCCGGGCGTCGACAAGCAGCCGCCAACCAGGAGGCCGGCGGACGGAGCACCGAAAAAGCCGTTTCGAACCGGAGCCAGACGCGGCGCCGGTTCGCGGCGCGCGGCCTGAGGGAGCGCGCCCGCGCCAGCATCGATCGGAGACCGCGGCCGCGGCGGTGCAGCCCCATCCACCTGCGTTGCCGCCTTGGGCTCCGGCTCGACGCCGCCAGGCGAAACGATCACCTGCGGAATGACCAGCGGTCCATTGCCATTCGCGGGCCGCGCCGGCTGGCGGCGGCGGTTCGGCACGACCACCACCGGCCCACCCTCGGTGGCCCCGGGATCTGCATAGGCTCTGACCTGGCTCCCCGGAACGACGGTCTGACCGTAGGACGGCGCGGCTCCAAACAGCGTCACGAGCAGCACGGTGATCGCAACCGACTCCTCCTGGCACCATGAGACGTCGCGACCGATGCCACGTCTGGAAGCGACCGTCTCTCGTGCTGCCCGTTCCAAAAAGCCTCGTCTCCGTCGAGTTCGGCAACCTGCGAAGCGCGGCCCCCCCCCCCCGCGGCGTGACACGTTCCGGCATCACGGCGCCGCGGGGGCCGAAGGCCGGATCACTCGATGATCAGCGTGCCCTTGTTGCCCTGATGGAAGTCGTCGAAGAATTCGTAGCGTCCCGGCTTCTGCGCCTTGACCTTCACGACGCCTTCCATGTTCGGCTTGATCACTGTCTCGAACTCCAGGGGCTCGCTCTCGAACTCGACCGGCGCGCCATCCAGATTCTTGACCTTGAACACGATCGGCGTGTCGGCCGGCGCCTTCATCTCCGTCGGCTGAAACTTGTTGTCCTTGACCGATATCTCGATCGTGGTCTCCGCCGCGCCCGCCGGAAGCGCGAGCGCCGCGATCAACAGCGCGGCGGCTCCTGCTGCCTGTACCTTCCCAAAGAGATTCATGGTGTATGTCCCTGTCCCGAATTCACCCGAATGTGCCGGACGGCTTCCAGACGCTCGCCTGTTTCGACGAGTCTCCGACACTTCATAGAACGACTATAAAGTCCCGAATGCGGCAATTTGCCGTGTCCAAATTTGACAACATCGTTGTGTGCGACAAAGCGCGCGACTTTATTAGTTGCGTAGCGTCGCGGCGCCGCGCAGATGCATCGGCTTGAGCATCGCCGACGCGCGGCACCGAATGACAGCGACGAAAATCAGCGGTTTCTGCGGTCGAGAGCAGCATGATCGCCTTGGTTCGCATCGCGGCTGTGCTGATATGAGACACGACAGGTCATGCAGCGTCGTCGCCCACCCCGCGAACCACACGAGACTCACGATCGACCGCGCGCGCTGCGCGCAGCACATGCATGATCCTCATGCGCCGGCTCGTCGAGGCGACTGCGAGCGAGATACACGCATAGGAACGCGCTCGCGCTGGTCCCGCGCGGCATGGACCGAAATGTGCGTGTGCCTCCATCCAGCTCGAGCCGTGCGCGGACAAGCCTTGCGCGCACCAGAAGTGAAATCAGACGCGAGCCCGCCCGCCCATATCGGCGGCGAGCGCACACGACCGATGCCCGCCGCCTCACCTGCCGACCCCCAGCCGCTTGTCGTGAATGCTGAGGGACCGCGGCATGCGTGCGGGCTTCGCGGCGCCCGACGTCGGATTCACGCGCAGGGGCGGCAGATCGGGCACGACGGATACGTGCTCCTCGTTCGCCATCGGCTCGGGCTCCGGGTTCTGCCGTGCGACGCTGCGCGCCGCCGCCGCACGCACGATTCCGGGCACGCGCTTGCGTCCCGTGACCATCGCGCGCATCAGGTTCTCCCGCTGCAGCACGCTCATCCACACCGTGCCGAGCACATGCACGGCGATCAGGGCGATGATGGCATTGGACGACAGCGCATGCGCCTGTTCGATCCAGCCGACGCCGAAGAACCGGACCGAGACCTGCATGACGCCGCTGATGGTCGAGACGATCAGAAGCGCGAGCATCACGACCAGCATCGCGGCGCCTGCCGGGTTCAGCCCGAGATAGCGTCCCGTCTCTCCGCGCAGCATGCCCACGATGTATTGAGGCGCCGCCCGCAGCTTGAGGCTGATCCGCGCGAACAGCGAATGGCGGCTGCCGATCAATCCCCAGATCAGCCTGAAGGCGAGCAGACCGATGACGGCGTAGCCCGCCAGCCGATGCAGGCGGTCGAACGCGTTGGGCGTGACGCAGGCGACGAGCACGAAGGCCGCGAGCGACCAGTGCCAGACGCGCAGCGGCAAATCCCAGACCGCCACGGTCCCCGAACTTGAGTTCGCCGGCGTCTCGGAGGAGACGCTCCGCTGCGCCCGGCCTGCGTCACGCATGACCATCAGATCACTTCGCCTTCGTATGCTTCAGTGCGAGGTCCTCGGGGCTGTAGAACAGCTCATAGAGCTTGCCGCCCTTGACGCCGTAGACCTCGTAGCAGGTGCCCTCGATCTTGGTCTGGCGGACCTCGTAGCCGGCAGCCTTCGCCTTCGCTTCGGCCTCGGCCGTCGTCTTCCACGACGCCTTGTCGAGCTTGGTGCAATCCTTGTAGCCGTCGGCGAGCGCAGCGGAGCCCGACGCAAGACCCGCCGCCAATGCCACAACCATTATCTTGATGACCTTCATTATCAAATCCCTCCTCGAAGACTGCGCCATCGGCGCCAACAGCGCTCGATGCGCGGGCTACAAAGGGGAGGGAGATTTCAACGAAACTTGGACATCGCATTCCGCGGCGGACGGCCTCGAACACGCATGCGCGGCTCGAAACAATCCGCATCCGGCCGCAATGTCGCTGAGATGCGAACTCATATACGTTCCAGTCAGGATCGAACCGTGTCGGCAGGCTGCTGATCTTTTTCCGGAATCGGCAACGTGCGTAGTTCCCCGTACGTTGCAACTGATATTGATTCGCAAGGATGTAGCAGCACTGGCGCGAGGCTCACGCGCCTTCCTCGCGCATAAGGCGTCACTGGCGATGCGTGCGGGACCACACTCCTGCCCGATTGCGGCTGTGACCAGGGTGCGGCGAGAAAGGAACAGACAGCTACACGGCTGCGACCTTAAGCCTCAGAAAAAAATATTCTGAGCGCTGCGATCGTTCACACGACCGGAGCGATATCGGCACCGGAAAATGACAATGCGGCTGTGCGCACGCATCTACCAACCGTCAAGCGCACATGCGTGCGAACAGCGGTATACCAAAGAAGCGATCCTGATCTCAGGGCCGGGCGATGCCCTTGCCGACACCGACCACCGGCCAGGATGGCGGATCGCTGCAGGGAAACGACTTGTCGGATGCCTCGGCAACGACGTCCCAGCTCGCGTCGGGATCTGCCATGGAATCGCGCCCGGACGAGCGGCCACGGCCGGGTGAGCTGCCCTTGCTCTCGCCGCCGCTGCGGACCGCGACGTCGGCGCGCCTCGCGAGCCTTGGCGCGAATTTCGACATGCTTCATTCCATCGCTGCGGCAGGCAGGATGATGATGGATCGCCCTTGCCGCTATGGAGCGACAAGCGCCGCCCTCGGCGATGGTTCCACAAGGAGCGACCGAGCTTGCATCCCACGGTCGCGCGTAAGCCGACGCACATCAACGCGCCCGGCCACCGGGAATGGAGAGATCGTCACTTCGTCCCGGAGAAGACGCGGCTGATGAAGTCGGAGCTCTCGGGCGACTTCGTCGTCTCCGGCGACGGCTCGGGCTGGGCCGGCGGCTCGGCGGGTACGGATCGGATCTGCGGTCTGTTTCGGGCGCTGACGCCACGCGTCGCGCGCGCCTCCTGCTCGCCTCCGTTCGGCTTGCTCACCGTGATCATGATCTTCTCGGAGATCACCGGCGGATCGAAGTTGAGATGCCTGGTGTCGCCCAGCACGAGCTGCAGCGTGTGCTTGCCGGGCGACAATTCGATCCGCGCCTCCGTCTCCCCCGCTGCGTAATGAACGTGTTTCTTGTCACGCGGAATCTCCTCGCCGGCCTGCATCGTCTCGTCGACGTCGACCAGAAGATGATGATGGCCACTGCCGGCGAAATCGTCGCCCGCATGGGTAACGCCCATGTTGCGCAGTCCGAAGCGAGCGATCACGGGCCCGGTCACCGTCTCCCCGTCCGCAGGAGAGATGAAATAGACGCGGGCATCCTTCGCAGCCTTCGTTCCCTTGGCCGGCGCCAATGACGGCGCGAGCACGAGCGATGCGGTCAGGATGAGGCAGAGTCGCGCAGACCTCGGCAGCATGCAAATCCCCTATGGTGAGAGCGCGACGCGGAAACCCAGGGTCGGATGCCGGATGCGGCCGTCATAGCGGTCGCGGCTGCCGGCCCGCGCATCGGCGGCGCCGTTCTTCCACGATCCCGAGCGGATGACGCGGGCATAGCTGCTCTCCTCGAGCCAGGCCGATCCGTCCGCCGGCGCGCCCTTGTAGTTCTTGTGCCAATTGTCGGCGACCCACTGGCCGACGCCGCCGCCCATGTCGAACAGGCCGTAAGGATTGGCCTGGACGCTGCCGATTTTCGGCGGCTGATCCGTCTCGGCCTCGCCGGCGCCGTTGCACCCCCTGCAACTGGCCATGCCCGGGCGCATGCGATCGCCCCACCAATAGCGGGTGCGCTGGCCGCCGCGCGCGGCGTATTCCCACTCGGCCTCGGTCGGCAGCCGGTACGACTTGCCGGTCGCCTTCGACAGCCAGCCGAGATAGGCCTGGGTGTCGTCGTAGCTCAGGTTGGTGATCGGACGATCATCCGCACCGGTCGCGATGTCGGCGCAGCTTGCCGCCGCGACACACTGCCTCCACTCGCCTATCGTGACGGGATACTTGCCGAGCGAGAACGGCCGCACGCTGACCTGATGCGCCGGCTGCTCGGACTCGTCGTCGCCACCCATCGCAAAACTGCCGCCGGCGATCGCGACCAGCTCGGGCACGCGCAGCTTCGACTCGGCTTCCGGCGCCCGCGCGGGCCGCGAGATGGCTGCGGTGTCGGATGATCGCGCCAGCGTCGCCTCGAGTGCCGGAGCCTGGCGCGGCGCGATGAAGGAGCTGGACGGCGATTGCGAGGCGTCCTGGGGCGCGCTGGCGGCTTCCAACAGGATCCGGCGCGGCGAAGGCAGCGGCGCGGCAGACTGCGCCTCCCGCTGCGAGCTCGACGATCCGGCCGACCCAGGCGGCGCCTGAATCAGCAGCCCGATCTCGCGTAGCGGCAGCAGCACGCCGCCGAGGAAGACGATGCCGAGGACCACGACGCCGAGCGCTCCACGGATCAGCTTCTTGCGAGCTCCTGCAGCCGGTGCGAACAGGGCCTTCAGCCGGCCGCCCTCACCCGTCTCCTCCTGATCATCGTCGCCGCCGTCGTCCCATCTGTCCGGAAGGGACGCCGCCGGCGCGGGCGACGGGCGCGGACGCACCGGAGAGACAGGTGCAGGTTCTCGTCGAGCCGCACTCTCCGGCTCTGCGATCTCCCATTCGGCGTCGAGCGACTGCTCGAGCGCGCCGCACATCATCAGCAGCAGCCCGCCTTCGCTCTTGCCGGTCCAGCGCTCCTGCACCTCGGGACACTCGACCTGATCCTCGACGCGCAGGAAGCTCGGCGGACGCATCGGGCTGAGCGAGACCTGCACCGTACGGCCGCAGCGCCGGCAGGCCACCGCGCGGGAATCCTCCGGCAGCGCATCCTCGGCGAGCTTGGGAGCCCGCAGCCATTGCAACGCTGAACTCTCGCTCATGCTGTCCTCGCTCGTGATGCCCGCCAACCCCGTCACTGACCCCAGCTGGCAAACACGTCCTTGAACACGCGGTCGCCGTCGGATCCCTTCTCGATCGACAGCAGCGCCCGGTTGCCGCCCTCGTAGACGATCGGAATGTCGAACCACTGCTTGCCCTTGAGAAGCATCAGGTTGCGCTTGGTATCGACCTCGTTGGCAGACAGCGCGACCATGAAGTATTTCGGTGTCACCCTGGCGGTCTGGATCACCAGCGCCGTCCCGCGCTCGGCCTCCTCGCCCTTCAGGCCGATGCCCCTCAGGCTGTTGAGGCCGCTCACCGACTGATCCGGCCAGTCGAACTTGAGCTCCATGACGTGGCTCGCCGGCATCTCCATGTCGGCGTTCCGCCGCAGCGAGATCGTGGCCTTGGTGCCGTTCTCGATCTCGATCTCACCCTTGATCGCCGGCGCCGCATCGAGTCGCGGCCCCTTGCTCTGCTCGATCGACCAGGTGACCTTGCCCGGATAACGCTTGCCCTTCGGATCCTGCGGATCCTCATGATAGAGGAACGCCTGCGCCGGTATGCTAACCGGCACGCTCATGCCGACCGTGGCATGCTCCTCGGCCGCGGCGACAACCACCGGCTTGGCCTCCGGCGTGATCCGCTCTGCATTGACCTTATGGGCGCCCGGTTCGCTCGGCAGAGCCGACGCTGCCGTCGCACCGCTCAGGGACAGCTGGATCCATTCCGACGCGCGCTCCCAGGACACCGCCGCACCGACGACTGCCAGCAGTCCGGCCGCGGCAAATGCCATCACCCGCCGGCTCGGCAGACGGCGGCGTGGTGCTGCGGCGTTCTCCGTCGACTTGAACGCCATCTCGACGAGGGAGGGATGAATCTTGATCTCTGTCGCCGGCGCTGCAGAAGTCGCAGCAGAGGCTGGAGCCGCAGCAGCGGCGGCGGGCTCAGTGGTGGCAGAAGCCGCTGCCGCAGCGGGTATCGCAACGACGCCAGGCTTCACGGGCTCTGCCGGCGCGGCGCTCGTGGACTCCGCCTCGATCTCCGCCGTGACCACCTTCTTTTCGGCAGGGCGCTGCGGCACCGCAAACCGATCGGCGACAATGACCGGCGCTTCAGTGACGGCGGCCGCGCGCGGTTGGGTCTGCTCGGCCGTGGCCGGCTGCGCGACGGCCGGAAGCTCAGGCGGAGCCGGAGTCACAACCGGCGTCACCATGTCCGCGGCCGGCTCGCGCGGCGGACGCCGGCGCAGAACGCGAACCTCCGGCGAGGGCTTGGGCGCAGCCGCGCGGCTCTCGGCCCGCTGCGGTATCGCGGGCGCGCTGGGCTTGGCCGCGGCAGCCGTGACGATGTCCGTCCCCGAGCGGCGGGCCATCGACAGATATTTCGCGACGGTGGCGATCTCCTCTTCGAGCGAGTGCGTCGTGATGACCTGCCGTGGCTGCGGCCGCTGCTTCGGCGCCGGCGCGCGGGCCGGCCGCGGCAGCTCGGCGGCCGGTGCATCGGCCGGCCTGGACGTATCAGCGGGCAGCAGCGGAGCTGGGACCGAGGCGGCTGCCCCGACGCCGGCAGGGCGCGCACGCAGCTCGATCCTGCGATCGGGAAAGAGGATCTCGGCGAGATCGCGCAGCGAGGCACCCGGCATCAGCAGCCGCCGCAGCGCCGGCGGAACGCGGCGCTGCGTGTTCGTCTCGGTGCGTTTGACAACAGTATCGTTGCGGCCGGCTTCGACCACGGCCCCGTCGTCGTGAAGCTCGTCGCTGATCAGAACCTTGCGGGCCCGCAGCATCGCCGTCAGTTCGCGCAGATCGGAGCGGGAGGCGTGGTCGATGACCAGAAGATCGAAGGTGCCGATCCGGGCCGGCAGCAACTCGGCGACACGCCAGGCCGGCATCACGTGACAGGGAATCTCCTCGAGCCAGCCGTCCAGAGACCTGCGCGCGGCAAACCGAAGTCGGCGCGCGGTCGGGCCGGAGCAGGCCGACGCCATCTTCTGCATCGAGTCCCTGAACCGCTTCACCGCTTGCCTGACGGCGCCGCCCGCATTCTGCGCGATGCCCAGCGACATGCGGGCGCCGATCACCGCTTCGAACAGGGCCAGCGACCGCGTCTCCAGCCGCGCGCGCTGAGCCGCGAGGTCATGCAGCAGCTGCCGCTCCTCCGGACTTTCGATCCGCATCAGCACGGCCCAATTCCAGGCCGTCACCCATTCCGCGAGCGTCGCCGCATCCTTCGCCTCGCCCGCGGCCGGCGCGGACCGCAGCCGCTGCGCCAGACTCGGCGCGCCCGCTGCAGTCGCCATCCGGCAGGCGGTCCTGACGAGTTCGTAGTCCGCGCTGGCCTCGCGGATCTTCTCCATGGTCGCGAGAATGCCTGTCCACCGCGTTTCGAGCTCCTGGGGCTCCGTCTCGGCGTCACCGACCCGCGACAGCACGTCATCCTGAACGGAGACGGCGAGCTCTCCCGCCCGGGCGAACAATTCGCCCAGCCGCGCAAGCTCGACCAGCGGACCCGATACGCGCGTCATGACGGTCCGGATAGCCGCGCCGAACGCGGCCAGCCGCTGCGCATCCGCCAGCATCGCCCTGACCTCGCCGTCCGGCATCGACAGCTTGCAGCAGGCATCGGCCACGTTGCGGACGGCGAGCGCGGCCGTCACGATGGCGGCCTCGACGCTCTTGACGATGTGCTCGAGGTCATCGAACGTCCGTGCCGATTCCAATTGAAGCGCGGGTGCATCGATCTGCGTCGCGATCGACGTCCAGCGCGCGCGCAACGCATGCAGGTCGTGGCGCCACAGCAGGAAGCGCCCGACATATTGCCAGTCCGCCGGCTTCGACGGCGCGGCACCGTCCACCGTGATCGCTTCGACGGCGGCCTTCAGCGCGCGGCGCGAGGGCGAGAACCGCGCGAACGGCTTCTCGCCGGCCGCAAGCCGCTCGACCACGCGGATCGCGTCCTTCCTGGTGAACGCCTCGACCGGCGCCTGCACCTGGCGCCTTGCGAATTCGGCGCTCCGCGACAGTTGGAACGAGGCATCACGCGCCCAACCCACGACCTTGTCGAGACCTGCGGGAGCGTCAGCCTTTGCGGCACCGAGCGGCGACAGCCGCGCGAGCCAGGTCTCTTCGGCGATGACGCGATGGCCGGCTACCAGCGCATCGAGGTCGGCCGCCAGGCGGGTGGTTGCGTCAAGCCCGAAGGTCGCGATGGCGTCGAGCGCGAGATCCTCGTCGCGGCCTGCGTCCGACGTCAGCCCTGCCTGGTGCTGCAGCTCCGCGTGCAGACGCAGGATCGCGGCGGTATCGGGAAGCGCCGCGAGCTCCGGCAACTCGTCATCGATATGCTTGAGATCAGTGGCAAGCCGCAGCCGCGCTTCGCGCGCCTTGTCGACCGCCGTGACGAGCGGGTCCGTAGCCGCGAGCAGGCGCTTCGGCCGGTCGGTGAACCAGGCATGAATGGCCTGCTCGCCGATCAGCGCATCGAACAGATCGAACGGCAGCTCCGGCAAGCCGCCGGCGAGCCGCAGGTTGCGCCCGACGATCTCGGCGATCTCGTCGTCCAGCGATGCGATCTGCGTGCGCTTCGAGATGATGTCGCGCTCGAGCCGGCCGATCTGACCGACCTGGTCGCGCAGATTGGTCGCGTCCAGGATCGATTGCAGCCGGCCGGCCAGGGCTTCGGCCTTCCTGAGCACGTCCTTGTCGGAGCCGGTCGAGCTGACGGTCAGCTCGCGAATGGCCGGCGGCAGCTTCTGATGCAGCAGGGAAAGTGCAGCCTCGTCCCTGGACACGACGAGGACGCGCGAGCCGAGCGCGAGGTGATGGCAGACGACGTTGGCGAGCGCCGTGATCCGATCGTCCCGCGCGACGGACTGGACCATCAGGCCATCCGACCGGGACAGCTCGCGCACGATTTCGACATCCTCCACGACCGCCGGCAACGGGAAGAACAGATCTCCCTGCTCGATGGCGGCAGGCTTGGGCGCAGGCGCAAGGTCGATCGGGCCGCCGACGACGCTGGACAGATGCCGGCGCAAATTGGCGTGCCCTCGTTTATCCGGCTGCGACAGCAGCGCGCTCACGGCTTCCGACAGGCAGCACTCGCTTTGCGGCGCATGCACGATCGCATTCTTGAGGCAGTCGATGTCGCGCAGGGCGAGGCTCTCCGGCCGACGCCGCGCGGAGATGACCCAGCGTCCCGCCGCGATGGCAGCCTCCGCGGCCTCCATCGCCGGCGCATCGTCCGAAGACGCGAAATTGCGCGACGTCTTGTAACCGGATTGCGCGCCTGCGGCGCTCAGGATCTGATCGAGGCCGATCGGCGTGAACGGCGACAGCTCTGCGCGCTGCTCCAGCGCCTCGACCAAGCGATCCGGCTTGTCGCGCACGGCAAGCGCCGCGTCCGGTGCCACCGCATCCAGCGCCCTCAAATTGACGGCTGCGCCGACGAAGCGCGGCCGGACCCTGACCTCGGCATCCGGACGCGCGATGATCTCGATCTCGACCGCGCGCTCGAACAGCGGCAACTCGAATTCGCGCCCGCCCTGCCGCCACGATGACAGCGCGATGCCCCACAGGACCTCCATCGCCTGATCGGCGCGGGTCGCGGCGGCCATGTCGCGCAGCCGCTGGTGGATCGCCATCGTACGGCGGCGCATGCGCTCGGTGTCGGCCCAGACGGTCCATGGCCCGCTGATATAGCGCTCGATCCGCTGCACGAAGTCAGGGCGCTGCTCCAGGCGCAGCCGTCCGGTCCAGGCGCCCAGCGCCGGGGCCGGCGAAAAATCCTCGGGCCGTGCGTGGCGGGCAAAGGTGAGGCGGTTCTTCTCGATCTCGTCGACCGTGACCAGGATGCTCTCGTGCTGCGATGGACGACGGTCGGGGTCGGACGACGGCTCGACCCAGGTTTTGAGATCGTCGTCGATGGCGGGCGGCTCCGTCGCGGCGAGCGCCTCGACGGCGAGCCACACCGGGCCGTCGACATCGAAGGTATTGAGCACCACGCCCGGCAGACCCGCCAGCTCCTCCTGGTCGAGCGTGAAGCCGTGATCGTCGGCGAATGGATGATCCGGCTGCCGCTCCGCCGGAGAGGCATCGGCACGAATGATCTCGGTCAGACTGCCGAGCACGTCCTGCAACGGCTCGACGGCCGATCCCGTGCCGAGCACTTCGCTCGTCGAGAACGCCCAGGCGTCGGTCGGCGACTGCGGCTCCAGGGCCGCGGCGCCGATAGCACCAAGCAGCCGCATGCCGTGATCGGCGGCACTGCTCTGCGCCTTGCGATCGCCCGCGCCGGCCTCGTTGGGCCGCACATTCACCAGCTGGCTCATCGCGCAGATCCTTCTCTGAAGTCGGCCGCGACGTCGGCACGAGCGCGGCGAGAGGCTGACCGACAAGGATGGCCCTGCGCATGATCACGGTGCGCCGGGCGATCGGAGAGTGGGTTCAGAGTGGACAAGCTTGCCTCGCTGCAACGTCGACGGAACTCCCGACTCGTTGCGGAGGGGTATGGCGAAGTGAGGTCACATCAATGACCCGACAGGTAGATGAATGTGACGATTCTCGCTCCCGTAGGCGAATCGGGAAAAAATCCCGGGTCATTCGATGAGGAAAATCGTGCGTAAGAAGTTTGTTGGTCTTGGCTTTTCGTGTAGCGCGGCGCGTGTGGCCGGCAACAAGCTTGGGCTGCGGACGAATACGCTGGAATGTGTCTAAGAATACTTCTAACGCTCAAGAAGAAATATCGGGACGCATGCCGAACGCCCGATCTCCCCGCCGCAGCGCGGCTGCGGTCCAGGTTCGGCCACTTGCCTGCCGCGCATGCGGCTCGCTTGCGAGACAGGCGCCACAAGCATCGGTGCCGGGCGTGCATTGCACTGCGTCGCTCCCTCCGCAGGTACCGTGATCGCATCGACGGAAGCGGCGCGGACAGGACGCGCGCGATGGCCCGACGAAGTCCTATGCGGTGGCTCCCGGCCGGCGCTGCTTGAAACACCCTCGAAGCTGAAGTAGCTGTTGTCGCAATGACATCGACGTCGTCCAGACGTTTCCCCGATCGATGGGCCGGGACTGCATGGTGAGGCAACGGACGAGAGCTGCGGCCGCATGCGGTGCCATGCTGTTCACGCTGGTTTCCCTGTCGTCGCGCGCGCAGGCGCAGTCCGACGGCGCGGCAGGCCGTGAACCGGCAACGGTCAGGCTTTCTGCAACGCAACAGAAGCAGATCGGACTCCAGACCGCCGTGCTGGCTGCGGAATCCCATCCCGAGCAGTTTCGCGCCTACGGCACGGTGCTGGACGTCGGCAGGCTGACCGACCTGACCAACAACTACGCCAATGCCCAGGCGCAGCTGCAGACGGCGCAAGCGAAACTCGACGTCGCAAGGCTCGCATTCGAGCGCGCCCGCGACCTCGTGCAATCGGCGGCAATGCCGCGGAAGGACGCCGAAGCGGCGGAGGGCACGTTCCGGACTGATCAGGCCACCCTGGCTGCCGCGGAATCGCAAGTGAAGACCCTGATGGCGACGGCGCGGCAGGAATGGGGCGCGGTCATCGGAAAGGGCATCATCGAACGTTCGCCGCAGGTCGTGCAATTGATCGAACGCGAGCAGCTGCTGGTGCAGGTCACGCTGCCGCCCGGCGTGACTCTGGCCGGGCCGCCGCGCGGCGCGCTGGCGCAGGCGCCCACCCGCAGCGCCAACATCGATCTGCGCTATTTGTCGGCTGCGCCGCGAACGGATCCGCGTATCCAGGGCGTGAGCTATTACTTCGTCGCCGCTGGCGACAGCGGGCTGCTGCCGGGGATGAACACCACCGCCTACGTGCCCTCGGGCAAGTCGTTCGACGGCGTCTTTGTCGAGGACACCGCGATCGTGCAATGGCAGGGCCGCTCGTGGGTCTATTTGCGCGCCGGTCCCGATCTCTTCAAGCGCCACCCGATCCGCACCGATCAGCCGGTGTCCGACGACGACTATGTCGTGCAGGACATTCCGTCGGGCTCCGAGATCGTCCTGCGCGGCGCGCAGGTGCTGTTGTCGGAGGAGGCCAAGAGCGAGTTGCGCGGCGGCGGCGACGATGATTGACGGCGTTCGCGGCGCCGCGGCCGGCCCCCAGGCGGCGCTGATCTCGTTTGCCATCCGCTTCCGCGGCATCGTGCTGGGGGTGGCCTGCACCATTCTCGGCTACGGCATCTTCTCGCTGGGCAGCGCCAATTACGCGGTCTTTCCCGAATTCGCGCCGCCGCAGGTCTCGATCCAGACCGAGGCCCCCGGGCTCAGTCCCGAACAGGTCGAGGTGCTGGTCACGCAGCCGATCGAAATCGCGATCAACGGTCTCGCCGGCGTCGAGAGCATGAGGTCGTCGTCGATCCAGGGCCTTTCCGTCATTTCGGTTATCTTCCAGCCCGGCACCGAGGTCTTCCGGGCGCGGCAATTGGTGACCGAGCGACTCGCGGTCGTCGCCGGCAGCCTGCCACAGGGCGTGCGGGCGCCATCGATGACGCCGCTGGTGCCGGCGGCCGGCACCGTGCTGGCGATCGGGCTGACCTCCGAACAGCGCTCGCTGATGGATCTGCGCACGATCGCCGATTGGACCGTGAGCCGACGGCTGCTGGCCGTCGCGGGCGTGGCGCAGGTCACGACCTATGGCCGGGACATCCGGTCGCTGCAGGTGCAGGTGCGGTCCGACGACCTTGTCCGCTTCGGCGTCGGCATGAACGACGTCGTCGCCGCCGCGCGCAAGGCCACCGGCGTGCGCGGTGCCGGCTTCGTCGACACCGCCAATCAACGGGTCATCCTGCAGACACAGGGCCAGTCGCTCACACCAGAGCAGCTGGCCCGGACGGTCCTGCTGCACCAGGGCGGCGCCAGCGTGGTGCTCGGCGACGTCGCGACGGTCGTGAACGCGCCGGAGCCGCCGATCGGGGGCGCGCTGATCAACGGCCAGCCCGGCATCATGATGATGATCAGCCAGCAGTTCGGCGCCAACACCCGCAACGTCGCGGCGCGCGTCGAGGCCGCGCTGCGGGAGCTGCGCCCGGCGCTCGACAGCGAGAAGGTCAGGCTGCACGCCGATCTGTTCCGCCCGGCGACCTTCATCGATGCAGCGACGCAGAACGTGCTGTACGCGCTGCTGATCGGCGGCGCCCTGGTCATCATCGTGCTGTTGCTGTTCCTCTATGACTGGCGCACCTCCGTCATCAGTTGCACCGCGATCCCGCTGTCGCTGTTATCGGCCGTGCTGGCGCTGCAGTGGATGGGACAGAGCCTGGACACGATGACCCTCGGCGGCCTCGCCATCGCGATCGGCGAGGTCGTCGACGATGCCGTGATCGGCGTCGAGAACGTGGTGCGCCGGCTGCGCGAGAACCGCGGCCTGCCGTCGCCGCGCAGCGAAGCCCGCGTGGTCTACGATGCCATGCTCGAGGTGCGCAGCGCGGTCGCCTATGCGACTTTCGCCGTGCTCCTGGTGTTCGTGCCGATCCTTGCGCTGCCGGGCCTCGCCGGCCGGCTGTTCGGGCCGCTCGGCATCGCCTACATCCTCGCCGTGGTGGCCTCGCTGATCGTCGCGCTGACGGTCACCCCGGCGCTGTCGATGCTGCTGCTGGCCGGCCGGACGCCGCGCGAGGAACGCGAACCGCCACTGGTGCGCTGGTCGCGCGGCTCCTACGAGACGGTGTTGCGGCGGCTCGGCCGCTTTCCCAAATCGGTCATGGCGACGGCCGTGCTGGTGACCGCCGCCGGCGCAAGCCTGGTGCCGTTCTTCGGCGGCACCTTCCTGCCCGACCTGAAGGAGGGTCATTTGATCCTCCATGTCTCGACGCTGCCGGGCACCTCGCTCGACGAATCGCTGCGGCTGGGCACGCTGATCGCCGGGCCCCTGCAGGGCGTGCCGGAGGTCCGCAGCGTGGCGCAGCATGCCGGCCGCGCCGAAGCCGGCGTCGATACCGCGGGCACGCATTCGAGCGAGATCGAGGTCGACCTGAAGCCGGGCCTGTCCGGCGAACAGCAGGAGCTGGCGCAACAGCGCATCCGCGCCGCGCTCGCCAACTTCGCCGGTATCAACCTGTCGATCAAGACCTACCTGACCGAGCGCATCGAGGAGACCCTGTCCGGCTTCAACGCCGCCGTGGTCATCAACGTGTTCGGCCCC
The DNA here is from genome assembly GCF_032489615.1 of Bradyrhizobium sp. SZCCHNR1051. Taxonomy (NCBI): domain Bacteria; kingdom Pseudomonadati; phylum Pseudomonadota; class Alphaproteobacteria; order Hyphomicrobiales; family Nitrobacteraceae; genus Bradyrhizobium; species Bradyrhizobium sp. SZCCHNR1051. The sequence continues at coordinate 230,681 of NZ_JAUEYJ010000002.1, forward strand.
GATCTCGACGATCTGGAGCGCGCGGCGCGCGACATCGCGCGCGAGCTCGGCGAGGTCTGGGGCGCGATCGACATCCAGCAGCAGTCGCCGCCGGGCATGCCGCAGGTCAACGTGACCCTGCGCCCGACCGACCTGCAATCCTGGGGCCTGGATGCGGTGGAGGTGCTGGAATTGATCCGCACCGCCTATCAGGGCGACGTCGTCGGACAGGCCTATGAAGGCAACGTGGTCTTCAACGTCATCGTCAAGCTCGACCCCGATGCGAGCGCCCGCCCGACCGAGATCGGCAACATGCCGATCCGCGCGCCGAGCGGCGCCTACATTCTCCTGAAGCAGGTCGCGGACATCTACGGCACCGCGGGGCGCTACGTCGTGCTTCATCGCAATGGGCAGCGCGTTCAGACCGTGACCGCCAATGTCGCCGAGCGCGATCTCGAATCCTTCGTGGCCGCGGCCAAACGGAAGATCGCCAAGGAGGTCAAACTGCCGCCGGGCGCGCATGTCGAGTTCACCGGCGCGGCCGAGGCGCAGGCCAAGTCGCGGCGCGACCTGCTGGTGAATTCGCTGCTGGCGGCGATCGGCATCGTGCTGCTGCTGTCCTTCGTCACCGGGCACTGGCGCAACCTGGTGCTGGTGCTGATCAACCTGCCGTTCGCCTTCGTCGGCGGCGTCATCGCCGTCGCATTGACCGGCGGCGTGCTGTCGCTGGGCTCGATGGTCGGCTTCGTGACGCTGTTCGGGATTGCGCTGCGCAACTCGATCCTGATGATCTCGCATTACGAGCATCTGGTCGTCGTCGAAGGCCGCGCCTGGAATCTGGAGACCGCGATCGCCGGCGCCGCCGACCGCCTGGTGCCGATCCTGATGACCTCGCTGGTGACCGGCCTCGGCCTGCTGCCGCTCGCGCTCGGCGCCGGCGAGCCGGGCCGCGAGATCGAGGGACCGATGGCCGTGGTCATCCTCGGCGGACTCCTGACCTCGATGGCGCTCAACCTGCTGGTGCTGCCGACGCTGGCGCTGCGCTTCGGCCGGTTTGCGCGCGGCGTGCACGCCCGCGGAGATGTCGCGGCGAGCTGATCTTGGGCGTTAGACGTCCGCGACGTTCGCCGCACGTGGCTGCTCGACGCTTCACCGTGCGGGCCGGATCAAGGAGATTAACTTCCGACCCGTGTTGACGAGCTTGTCCACTGGCTGACTGCAGATCTTAGCGACCGAGTTACGTGCGTCCGCATTCAGCCCATTACGGACGTGGAGGGCTGCTGGTATTCACGATCGAACCGGGCTGGATCACTCTGTCCGGGTTACCTCCGGTCGCGACCGTCAGCGCGGACATCGAAGGTCGGCAGCCATGGGCCAGAAGCTGACATCCGGGTTGCAATCCCGTTCTGGGTCGCAATACCTTCTGTTATCGGTTAGGCGGCTAGGGTGCGGGCCGGCAATAGCTAGGCAAGGGAATTCCGTGGGTACGTTCTATACAGACGAACAAATCCTCGAAGCTATCACGGCCTTAGAGAGTTACTCTCCCGGTGTCTGGGAGATAATGAAGAAAATGGCCGCAATCGCGGAGCCTGACCTCGAAATTTACGAGAAAGAGCAAACGGCCATCGTACGTGCCCTTACCGTTGTCTTGCCCAAAATGCCATTTGTTGGTCAAGCCGAGAAGCCGCACGAAGCCGAGAACCTTTTACTCATAGACGTGCGCAAGGCCATTCGGGAGGCAGTCGACACCAACAAGGTTGCTCCATAAATCACAAGCGTCCGGCGTCCGCTTCGGGTCAAAGACTGAAATTCTCATGCCGAGTAGATCTCTTCTGCACAACCTCGAATAACCGACGTGGCAAAGCCCTGACGGCCTTTCTCTGCCGGGCCATGGGCTGTCCTCCGAAATGGGGTGGCGCTATGGCCGGTGTACCCCAGATAACAGGCGACTTGCCGCAGCGCCGTAAGTCGGCAGCCATGGGCCAGTGGCGGACCATTGCTCAAGGATCGTAAGATCGCCCACCGGCTCGGACACAATGCTTTTCTAACGAGATGCCAGGACCCGAGGGGACACGGAGAGGACTGGAAAGCGCGGCAGGAATTTCGATCTCGCAACGGTCCGCCCCGTTGCGATAAACAAGTACTCCCCGCGAAATACGCAAAGTAATGTTCCAGCCGGACGACGACGCGTCTGACCATCGATCCAGAGCCGCAATGCTGTCAGGCATCGCAATCCCCTGCAGCGCCTTTATCTCCTCAACAAGCCTAGCGGCTTGCCACGTCGTACGCCGGATCGAACCTGCAAAAATTCCGAAAAGGAAGTCGCTTGTATTAGGCATTGTTAGATTGTGGATCACCTGTTGAAGCTGGATTGTGCGGTTTCGGACCCTACGACGAACGTTCGGAGGCCACGGCGAAAAAAGCAGATGGCCTGGAAGCTCGTAGCGCATGTTACCGGAGTGTGTGCGCCGCCAAGGCGATGGGCAATCCTGCCCGGCGTCAGACGATCGAACGAATAGCACTCCCTTCGTTTTGCGGATGATGGGCCAGAAATTTTTCGCAGACGACCGACGAATTGCATCGTGCAACTGGGCTATCGCAAGAGTAACTGGCGCAGCCTGAGCCAACGCCTCGATGGCAGAAACCATAAGATGACCGTTCTGGAGAGCGTACTCCTCGGCCAGCCGGCGGTTCAAGCTGCGGAGATGCTGTCGATACGTCCACATCTGCGCATCATATGGTTCCTCCGTCTGATGAGACATAGATCACCCAACTGCTAAGTCACGCTTTCCGCCTACCTTCTGTGCTGCCAACCAGTATTGTCATTTTGTTAAAAAGAGCTAGACGGCCGGAGGCCGCAGGACCTTGTCGGCAGGTCCGCTTTGGGTCACTTGCTGCCGTCCCGAACGAGCTAGCGTCACGGCCGGTGTACCTCGGATAGTTGCCGACTTGATGCAGCGCCGCAAGTCGGCAGCCTCTGGGGCTATTCAGGGTACGGTCCGGCGGCCCTGTCACGTCCGCAATTCGCCCTTCTCGGACCTTCCGGACGCCGCCAAAGACGTCGGCCTGCTGGGCTTGAGCGGATATGCTTCTCGAGACTCGTGCGGGCCCGGAGCCAGGCGCGCGCGACCGACAAGGAGACCTCTGATGCGATGCGCCCAAAATCTGATTTTACTCACCGCCTCAAGCACATCACCCTTGTCCAGTCCTCCCACGGAAAATATTCTACTTTCGTTTTTCAGAAAAACATGATTGACTCTGCGCATCCCGTCCCGCCATGAGGGGCGCTTCGCGATCGTCACGAGACGTGGGTGCGGGATGCGGTGGGTGCATTGGATCGCAGCGCGAGCAATCGTGCGGACGAACGAGCCCAATGCGCCGGCGAAATCGTAGGGTCCTGGCCTCCCGGTGCTGAGGCCAAGCGGACGGTGACGATGATCCGTTCGTGACGGGGGCAAGACAGCCGGTCCCCGGGGAGAGGACGTATAAGCCGCCCAACCATCGCGCGGGGAATGCCGGGATGTCTCGGCTGAACCTGTGGTACCTGCCGCCTGCATTTTTTTCGCAGGCGGGCCATGGGGGCGGCCAGCTCCCGGCATTCCCTGCGCCCTCTTCGTCGATGAGGGCGAAACGACCCGCACAACTCGGACGCACGGAGCGCCGCGAGGCCGAATGACTGCGTTCTAAGAAGCACTCATCGCAGATGCCGGCGCCCGCAGCGTCGAGGCGGTGGAGAGACGATGAACGTCCCGCATGACAGCGCACACAAACGCCACGACTGTCGACCATTGGCCCGGTGGACGTCGGCGCCGAGTTGCCTCAGGCGTTCAGCCGGTCGATGTGCACCTTGCCGGCCTTCATCACCAGCGGAATGTGATCGCCCTGGCCGAGCAGGCACGAGACGTCGCGCAGCGGATTGCCCTCGACCACGAGCAGGTCGGCAAAGGCGCCCGGCAAGATCCGGCCGAGCTTGCCTTCCATGCCGAGCACCTCGGCGCCGATCACGGTCGCGCTGGCAATGACCTCGCGCGGACCAAGGATCTCGGCGCGGATCCGGAATTCATCGCTCTGCAGGCGCTGGGACGGTCCCAGGAGATCGCTGCCGAAGCCCATCTTGACGCCGGCGTCGCGGTAGATGCCGAGCGAGCGCAGGCCGGCATCGCGCACATCGGCGATCTTGGCGACGCTCTCCGGCGGCAGGCCGTATTGCGCGCCTTCGTTGGCGAGCGCCTCATAGGTGACGAGCGTCGGAATGACGTAGACGCCCTTCTCGGCCATCAGCCGCGCGGTCGGCAGATCGACGAGATTGCCGTGCTCGATGGTCCTCACACCGCAATGGATGGCGCGGGCGATGGCTTCCGCCGTGTAGGCGTGCGCCAGGACGTAGGTCTGCCGCGCCCGCGCCTCGGCGACGATGGCGCGGATCTCGTCCTCGGAATAGCCGAACGCGCCGACCGGATCGGTCGGCGAGGCGACGCCGCCCGAGGCCATGATCTTGATCTGGTCGGCGCCCATCTGCAGCTCCTCGCGCACCGCCTTGCGCACGGCATCGACGCCATCGGCCACCCGGGCCAGCGCACCGACGCGCACGCAGCACGGACAGGGTGCGTTGTCGGAGAGGAAATCGGTGCGCGCCCGCATGTCGCCATGGCCGCCGGTCTGGCTGAGCGCCCGGCCGGAGACGAACAGCCGCGGGCCCTCGGTGAGTCCGGTGTCGACGGCCTGCTTCAGCGGATAGCCGGCGCCGCCGGCGTCACGCACCGTGGTAAAGCCCCGCCGCAGCATGCCCTTCAACAGCAGCGCCGAGCGCAGGGTCACCAGCACATTCGGCATCTGCACTTGCTGTGCGAGATTGAGCTCGACCGCGATCGCATGGACGTGCAGGTCGATCAGCCCCGGCATCAGCGTCTTGCCTTGGAGATCGATGGTCTGGTCGACGCTGGTCTGCAGCGGCTTGTCAGACACCTCCTTGATCAGGTTGTCCTCGACCAGCACGTGATGGCCTTCGCGCAGCTCCGGCTGCAGCGGGTCGAGCAGAGCGGCATTCTTGAACAGGATGGTCGGCATCAAGGTGTCCTCGATCGGAGCGAAGCGTGCGTCAGCGGGCGGAGCGGGCCGGCGATGACGGTGTTCTCCCCTATCCTGTCCTGGGGCCTCGAGCCAGCCCGGGATGGAATACCTGTCGTCTCAGCCGATCGACATCAGGCTGGCATTGCCGCCGGCGGCCGCGGTGTTGGTGGAGAGACTGACCTCGGTAACGAGCCGGTCGAGATCGTAGCAGCCGTCGCTGGCGCGCGGCGTAACGAGCGGGATGATCGGCCCGGGGCGCGTGGCGAGGTCGCGGCCGAGCGCGATCAATTCATCCGCCTCGCCGTCGGCAAGCACGGCCTGCAGATCGCCGAGAGCCCGCCAGCTCTCGACGATCCGCAGGCGGCCGCGCAGCCGGCTGGTGAGCGGTCCCAACACGGCACAAGCAGGGTTGGCGCGTTCGACGAACGCGTCGTTTCCGGTCATCAGAATGACGCCGATCTGGACCAGCAACGCCTGCTCGCTTCTCGCCAGTGCAGCGACGACGCCGCGCGCGGTGATGCGATAGATGTTCTGTTCGCCGACGGGTCCTGGCAACTCGATCTCGAGGCCGGCCAGCACCTGGGGCCCATGCGCCTCGCACGCCAGCGCCGCCTCGGCGTGTCCGCTGGCGCGCAACCCGTCGAGGTAAGAGCGCAAGACCGCGTCAGACTGCGACGCCATGAGCCGCTGGCGCGGCGGCATCGCGAACAGCCGGCGCAGATACAGCGGACCGCCGGCCTTCGGCCCGGTCCCCGACAGGCCGGAGCCGCCGAATGGCTGCACGCCGACCACCGCACCGATCACGTTGCGGTTGACGTAAATGTTGCCCGCCGCGCTGTGGCTCGACGCACGCGCGATCGTCTCCGTGATCCGCGAATGGATGCCGAAGGTCAGGCCATAGCCGGTGAGGTTGATCGCGTCGACGAGGTCAGCGAGCTGCTCGCGGCGGTAGCGCAGCACGTGGAGGACCGGGCCGAACACCTCGCGCTCGACATCGAAGATGCTGCCGATTTCGATGATGGTCGGCGCGACGAACGTGCCATGCGCCGCCTGCGGCGGCAGCGGCAGCCGCTCCACGGCATGGCCGCGCGCCTGCATCGTGGCGACATGCGCATCGAGCGTCTCGCGGGCCTCGCCGCTGATCACCGGGCCGACATCGACCGACAACGACGCGGGATTGCCGAGTTCAAGCTCGCGCAGCGCGCCACGCAGCATCGACAGGATGCGATCGGCGACGTCGTCCTGCAGGCACAGGATGCGCAGCGCCGAACAGCGCTGGCCTGCGGAGTCGAAGGCGGAAGCGATGACATCGCCGACAACCTGCTCGACGAGCGCCGAAGAATCCACGATCAGCGCGTTTTGGCCGCCGGTCTCGGCGATCAGCGGCACGGGCTGTCCATGCACCGTGAGGCGTTCGGCGAGCTGCTTCTGGATCAGCCGCGCGACGGCGGTCGATCCCGTGAACATCACGGCCTGGATGCGGCGGTCCACGACCAGCGCCGCGCCGACGCTGCCGTCACCGGGCAGCAGTTGCAGGACGTCGGCCGGCACGCCGGCCTCGTGGATGATACGAACGGCTTCGGCGGCAATGAGCGGCGTTTCCTCGGCAGGCTTCGCCAGCACCGGATTGCCCGCCGCGAGCGCGGCTGCGATCTGGCCGGTGAAGATCGCGAGCGGAAAATTCCAGGGGCTGATGCAGACCATCGGCCCGAGCGGGTCGGGAATGCCGCCCTCTGTGAGACCCTCGATCTCACTTGCATAGTAGCGCAGGAAATCGACGGCTTCGCGCACCTCGCCGACGGCGTTGGCAAAGGTCTTGCCCGCTTCGCGGACGATCAACCCGATCAGGACGAGGCTGCGCGCCTCCAGCGCGTCCGCCGCGGCGCGCAGGCATGTTGCGCGCACGCCTGCGCTGGTCGCGGCCCAGACCGTCCCGGCATTCACGGCCCGCGACAGCGCGACCTCGATCTCTGTCGCCGTCGCATCCCTGACCGCGCCGACGACGTCACGACGATCGGCCGGATTGCGAATGAGGCGCGCGCATGCGCACTCCGTCGCGCCCGACGGCGCGGCCTTCCAATCGAGGCTCGCGCTCGTGACCAGGCCGTCGCCGAGACGCGCCAGCGCGCTCTCGTCGGAGAGATCGAAGCCGGCCGAGTTCACGCGGCCCGGGCCGAACAGGTCGGGCGGACGCCTGATCTTGTCGTGGGGGGCGCCCGGACGTTCCGAATTGCGAACGACAGCGACCGGATCTGCGATCAGATCGTCGACGGACACGGCGGGATCGGCGATGCGGTTGACGAAGGAGGTGTTGGCGCCGTTCTCGAGCAGCCGGCGCACCAGATAGGCCAGCAGCGTCTCATGCGAGCCGACGGGGGCGTAGATGCGGCACGGGCGGCCGAGCCGTGCCGGCCCGACGACCTCCTCATAGAGCGGCTCGCCCATGCCGTGCAGGCACTGGAATTCGTACTGGCCGCGCTCGTAGTTGGGGCCGGCCATCTCGACGATCGATGCCAGGGTTCGCGCATTATGCGTCGCAAACTGTGGGAACACGGCGTCCGGCGCGCGCAACAGCTTGCGGGCGCAGGCGAGGTACGACACGTCGGTATGGCTCTTGCGGGTGAAGACCGGGAAGTCCTCCAGGCCATCGACCTGGGCGCGCTTGATCTCGCTGTCCCAATAGGCGCCCTTGACGAGACGCACCATCAGCCGGCGCTGCGAGCGCCGCGCGAGGTCGATGAGCCAATCGACGACGAAGGCGCAGCGCTTCTGATAGGCCTGAATGACGAAGCCGATGCCATTCCAGCCGGCGAGGTCCGGATCGCGGCAGAGCGCCTCGAGCAGATCGAGGGACAGGTCGAGACGGTCGGCTTCCTCGGCGTCGATGTTGAGGCCGATGTCGTATCGCCGCGCGAGCAGCACCAGCCGCTTCAGCCGCGGCAGCAACTCGTCCATGACGCGGCCGCGCTTGATGCTGACATAGCGCGGATGCAGCGCCGAGAGCTTGATCGAGATGCCCGGCCCTTCGTAGATGCCGGCACCGGCCGCATGCCGCCCGATCGCATGGATCGCCGTCTCGTAGGCCGCGAAGTAGCGCGCGGCGTCGTCCGCCGTCGTCGCCGCCTCCCCGAGCATGTCGTAGGAGTAGCGGAAGCCCAGCGCTTCCCACGGCCGGCTGTTGGACAACGCCGCGTCGATGGTCTGCCCGGCAACGAACTGCTCGCCCGTCAGGCGCATGGCGAGCGTCACGCCCTTGCGGATGATCGGCTCGCCGCCGCGAGCGATGAGCCGCGTGACAGCCGAGGCCAGGCTATCCTCGCTTGCCGCGGCCGTCAGCCTGCCGGTGACGATCAGGCCCCAGGTTGCCGCGTTCACCAGCAACGACGGGCTGTGCCCGATATGGGCGCGCCAATCGCCGGTCGCGATCTTGTCCCGGATCAGCGCATCGCGCGTCGCCGTGTCCGGGATCCGCAGCAACGCCTCGGCCAGGCACATCAGCGCGACGCCCTCCTGGCTCGACAGCGAATATTCGTGGATCAGTCCCTCGACGCCGCCGGATTGCGCCTTGCCGCGCAGGCGCAGGACGAGATCCCGCGCCAGCTCGGCCGCTCGCGCCGACGATTCCTCCGGAAGCGCGGCGAGATCGAGCAGCGGCGCGATGCACTCCGGCTCGGCGCGACGATAGGCCGAGGTGATTGCGGCGCGCATCCCGCTCTGGTGCTGGACCCGGGTAACGAACGCGGCGAACGGTCGTGGCGGCGACTGCGACATGACCCGTCTCCTCTGAAGCGATCCCCGTCACTCGCCATGCCTACGCGGCGTTGGCGCACGTCGCGAGCGACGGATAGCGCTACCGCCCGATCAACTGATCGGCGTAGTAGCCGATGGTCTTGCGGTAGATCACCGCCCTGTTCCACTCGCGCATCGCCTCGAAATTGGCCGAGCCCTCGTCATAGGGCGCGCCCATCTTGAAGCCGTTGCTGTGCAGCAGGTTCGCGGTCGAGGCCAGCACGTCGGCGGTGGAGTGGCGCAGATCGACGCGGCCGTCGCCATCGAAATCGACGCCGTATTTGATGTAGGACGACGGCAGGAACTGGGTCTGCCCGATCTCGCCGGCGAACGCGCCGACGAGGTCGCGCAGAGTGAGATCGCCGCGCTGGACGATCTTCAGCGCCGCCAGCAACTCGCCCTGGAACAATTCGGTGCGGCGGCAGTCATGCGCCAAGGTCGCAAGCGTGCGGATCACCGGCAGCTTGCCCATGTCGCCCTTGCCGAAATCGGTCTCGAGTCCCCAGATCGCGACCAGGATCTGGCGCGGCACGCCATATTGCTGCTCGATGCGCGACAGCAGCGCGGCGTGCCGCTGCAGCATGGCGCGCCCGCCATTGATGCGGCCGGCGCCGACGCGGGTCGAGACGTACTGCTCGAAGCTCTTGTTGAAGGTGTAGCGCTGGCGGCGGTCGAAGGCGAGCACGGCCGGATCGAGCGTCACGCCCGACAGCGCCTGGCTGATCGTGCCGCCCGAGACGCCGGCGCTCTGCGCCTCCGCCGAGACGCCCGCGATGAAGGTATTGAAGTCGCCGCCGCAGCGCGCCGCCTGCGCGGTGCTTGCCGCTGAGAGGGCCGAGAACGAGGCCGCGAGCAGCACGGCAAGACGACGCAAGAGCATGCGGGATCCTTCGTCAGTTCAGAGCTTCGTGATTCCAAGTGCAGCGCGATCATGGCACGGGCGAAATGCTCGCGTCAAAACTGCGGCGGCGTGCCGCAAAGCGCCGATCACGGAGCCGGTACGCTCCCTCTCCCGCCTGCGGGGGAGGGTTGGGGCGGGGCAGCCGCAACGGCGGTGCACGCGGAGAGAATTCCCCCACCCGCATTGCATCTTCCGATGCGATGCGACCTCCCCCACAAGCGGGGGAGGCGCACACCGCGCACGCGGCACGATGCGTGATCACCCCTGCCTGCAGCTTCCATCACCCCCGCTTGATCCTCGTCAACACCGCGCCATCATGACTCCCTAGGCTCCACGGCCGAAATGGAGACGACGCCATGATCGGGATTACGCTGTCTGCCGACCAGATCCGCTCGGCGCCACCGGAGGTGCGGCGCTGGATCGAGCATCAGGTGCTGTCGGGCCTCGGGCTCGGCCCGGAGGCGCCGCCGACGCCTGCCCTCCCCGCCCAGAGCACGCATCTCGTCGCCTGCAGCGTCGAGGATGCGGCGAAGGTCCTGGCGCAGATCCAGAGCGCGCTGCCGGCGGTGAACGTGTTCTTCGAGTTCGGCCGGCCGGGCATTGCGATGGGCCAGCCGCCGATCATGATGTTCCGCCTGATCGACATCCTGCATCACACGCGGCTGCAGAACATCGGCCAGGTGATGGCGTCGCTGGAGATGATCAACAAGGCGCTGATCGAGGTGAGGCACGATCCCTCGGTGCGCTTCTGCGGCTTCGACAATGAGGGCCACTGCCTGATCGCCCCGGAGACGCAACGTGCCATCGCCAGCGTCTGGCAGAGCGTGATCGCCAGGCAGCATGGCGAGGCGGCGTGAGGGCTGCGGTGGGCCGAGGTTTACGCGACAGAGGCGGCCGTCGTTTTGAGTCCGTGGTGTTGAGCATGGCGCTTTCGCCTTGTTCCGTCATTCCGGGGCGCTCGCGTAGCAGCAAATCAGCAAAGCTGATTGGCCGCGGAGAGAGCGAGCCCGGAATCTGGAGCTGAGGAACGCATCTGCATACCAAGCTCGAGATTCCGGGTTCGCTCGCTGGCGCGAGCGTCCCGGATTGACGGCGTGAGGTGAGATCACGGCTCGTATCCCGTCGAGGTCAGCAGGCAACCACGGCAAGCAGCCCCCTCTCCGCACCTCACGTTCGATCCAGCCTGTCCCGAAACGACGCGCCCTCGCCGCCACACAGCCATGTCCGTCCCGGGCGGCTCGGGCCTTGAGCCTGCCGCCGTCGATGCTACGATATCATTGTCGTTCACGATCCCTCGGGAGATCGCCGATGCAGCACAATCAACGCCAGCGCCGATTGCTCCAGATCCCTCTGTTCCGCCTGCTCGCGATCAACCTCGCGCTCGGCCTCGGCATGGCCGTGGTGCTGGTCGGCGGATTGCTGCTGCTCGATCCCTGGGGCCTGCGTCACCTGATCTTCGCCGACCACTCGCCCGGCGTCGCCATCGGCCTCTTGCTCGGCTCGTTCTTCGTCACCTTCGGCTCAACCGCGATGGGCACCGCGATCATGGCGCTCGGCCGCAGTGATGATGAGGACGGTCCGAGCGGCGGCACGCGGGTGCATGCCCAGGTCAAGGTGCGGCGGCGTTAGAGTCGAACTGTTGCTGCACAGACGGTGCGCTCCCTCGCCTCGCTTGCGGGGAGAGGTGAAAAGCTGAGCTCGGCGCGAGATCCTCTCAATCGTCGCCTCACCAATGCCCCCTGCGCTTGTTCCAGGCGAACAGCACATCCGCAAACCGGTCGTAGCCGAAGCGCGTCAGCGGGCGCACCAGGCGGTTGCCGAACAGCGTGGCGAGCCAGCCCTCGCCGGGCGTCAGCGCCCACAGCAAGAGCGCAACGTCGGCACCGGTGATCAGCTGCCCCTCCTCGTCGGTGGCGTGCAGGCGGCGGCGGACGTCGTCGACGTCGACACCGAACTCAGCCAGCGCCTGCGGCTCCTCGTTGATGTCCTTGAACACGACCCGCCCCGACTTCACCAGCGCCAGGAGCTTGTTGCGCTGCCAGTCTATGCCGGCGTCGCAGACCGGGCAGCGCGTGTTGTACCAGATGGTGAGTTGGGGCATCGACATGGGCTGCATTCGCGGCGGGGTGAGACGTCCACGATGAACGCACTTTCATCCGGCAAAATCGAGGAGTTTCGGGACCCTGCCGGCCGGTCCGTGATCGCTCTGGCTGCCCCGCCGATTCCGCGAAAACCATATGACAAAAAAGTCAAATTCGGGCAGCGGATAAGCATTTTCTTGCATTGACCGGACAGGCCCCGCCGCCGTAAAGCGCCATCCATGGCGAAAAAACCCGGCTCCAATCCCAAAGGCGAATTCGCCTTCTTCAACGTGACCTACGAGGACGGCTCGCAGCGCTCCAACCGCCGCGTCCCGGCCGACCTGCTCGGCGGCCTCGACGGCGACGAGCCCGCGCGCGGCTTCATCATGGAGCAGGACCGCGACATCGCCGAAAAATCCGGCCGCCCGCCGCTTCAGATCAAGTCGCTGGAGCGCGTCGGGGCGAAGAAGAAGTAGATCAGCCGCGCTGCCGTAGGGTGGGCAAAGCACGCAGCGCGTGCCCACCATCAGGTGCCTGCCGCGACACTCGGTGGGCACGGCGCGCCACACTGTCCCCGGCCTAACCACCGTACCAGCGCCTTTGCCCACCCTACGGCAGTGCGCTATGCCGCTTGCTTCTGGCGCTCCGGCAACAGAGCGCTTTCGCCAGCGTCCATCTCCCTCGGCCGGTTGATCAGGCTGACCAGCGTGTAGCTGATGATCAGCAGCAGAAACCACGAGCCGAGCTTGGCCGGCGACACCATGGTCCAGCCATGCGCCTGCTGCGGATAGAGCCAGACCCGCGTGAAGGTGCCGATGTTCTCCGACAGCCAGATGAACAGCGACACCAGGAAAAGCCCGAGCAGCAGCGGCATCGCGCGGTGCACGCGCCAGACCTTGAAGTGAACCGTCGCGGGCGCGAACAAAAGCGTAGCCCAACCGAACAGCACAAATCTCAGATCGAGCCCATAGTGGTCAATGAAGAAGTTCAAGTAGATGGCCGCGCTCAGGCCGATCAGCCCGCGCCGCGACGGATGGCCGGTGAAGCGAAAATCAAAGAGACGCCAGACGCGGCAGAGATAGCTGCCGATGCAGGAATACATGAAGCCGGAGAACAGCGGCACACCGCCGAGCCGGATGAGGCTTGGCTCGGGATAGATCCAGGAGCCGGTCGCGGTCTTGAACAACTCCATCACTGTCCCGACGAGGTGATAGATCAGGATGATCTTCGCCTCCTCCCAGGTCTCGAGCCTTGTGGCGAGCAATGCGGCCTGAACACCGAGCATGCAGAGAAAGAGGAAATCATAGCGCGCGAGCGGCGCGGTCGCCGGATAGAACTGCCACGTCAGCAGCATCAGCGCCACCGCGATGCCGCCGAACAAGCAGGCCCAGCCCTGCTTCACGCCGAAGCGGAGGAATTCGTAGAGGAAGGTGGTCGAGGGCGTTTCAGCTGCGCGCGCGGCGAGACGTGCTTCAGCGGCGATGAAGGGACGCAGCGGCACCCAGATGGCGGCGGCGCTGGCGCGCGCTGCGGCCGATGAAAACTCGTCGTCATGCATGGGAATCGGCTTCCGGTGAGACGCCAATTCCTAGCAGTCGATCGCCCAACGCCGTGTGCGCAAAGTTCGGCCAATTGCGGCAAGGATCCGGACATTTGCGGACAACACGTCGTGTCGGCCCAACCGTGACACCTCGACGCCGCCCTTCGTCATTGCGAGCGAAGCGAAGCAATCCAGAGTCGTGCGCGCAGCCCTGGATTGCTTCGCTTCGCTCGCAATGACCGACAACTAAAGTATGCAACACGAACTACGCGGGCACCGCGTCCAGCGACAATTGGATGCGCATGCTCATTCCCCTTGAGACTGCAAAAAGAGCATCAGCTCTTCGTAGCCGCCCTCTACACTCTCGTCGCCGCGGAAGCGGCTGAATTCGAGATGGCCATCTTCGAACACATCGATCTCGAGCCGCTCGCCTACCAACGTCACCGACAGGCGGATCGTATCGGGGCGCGTTCGTTCAATGAAGAAGTGAAGGCCGAGTTTGTCGAGCAGGCGCATGGTCGCGAACATCGGAAGCTCTTCTTTCGTGCGCTGGAACCATGAGCAGAACAAACAAAAAGACGGGCCTTTCGGCCCGCCGTTGATGTCTCGATGGATTGCCGGGTCAAGCCCGGCAATGACGACAAAGATCGAACGTCAATTAGTTATCCAAGAAGCTCCGCAGTTTCCGCGACCGGCTCGGATGCTTCAACTTCCGCAGCGCCTTCGCTTCGATCTGACGGATACGTTCGCGCGTCACCGAGAACTGCTGACCGACTTCTTCCAGCGTGTGGTCGGTGTTCATGCCGATGCCGAAGCGCATGCGGAGGACGCGTTCCTCGCGCGGGGTGAGCGAGGCCAGCACGCGGGTGGTGGTTTCGCGCAGGTTGGACTGGATGGCGGCGTCGATCGGCAGGATCGCGTTCTTGTCCTCGATGAAGTCGCCGAGATGAGAGTCCTCCTCGTCACCCACGGGGGTTTCGAGCGAGAGCGGCTCCTTGGCGATCTTCAGGACCTTGCGCACCTTCTCGAGCGGCATGCCGAGCTTCTCGGCGAGCTCCTCCGGGGTCGGCTCGCGGCCGATCTCGTTCAGCATCTGGCGCGAGGTGCGGACGATCTTGTTGATCGTCTCGATCATGTGCACGGGGATGCGGATGGTGCGGGCCTGGTCGGCGATCGAGCGCGTGATCGCCTGCCGGATCCACCAGGTGGCGTAGGTCGAGAACTTGTAGCCGCGGCGATACTCGAACTTGTCGACCGCCTTCATCAGGCCGATGTTGCCTTCCTGGATCAGGTCGAGGAACTGCAGGCCGCGGTTGGTGTACTTCTTGGCGATCGAGATCACCAGACGGAGGTTGGCTTCCACCATCTCCTTCTTGGCCTGACGGGCCTCGCGCTCGCCCTTCTGCACCGAGTGCACGATCTTGCGGAACTCGCCGATCTCGAGACCGGTGAGCGCGGCCATCGCCTGCACCTCCTGGCGCAGATCCTTGATGCGGTCCTTCTCGTAGTGGACGAAGTTCTTCCAGCCCTTGGCGGAGAGCTTGGAGACGCGGTTGAGCCAGCGCGGATCGAGCTCCGAGCCCTGGTAGTTGCGCAGGAAGTCCTCGCGCGCCACGCCGTGGGAGTCGGCCAAGCGCATCAGCCGGCTCTCGAACGAGACCAGCTTCTTGTTGATGTCGTAGAGCTGCTCGACCAGCGAGTCGATGCGGGCCTGGTTTAGGCGCAGCGACTTCACCTCGACGATGATCTCGTCCTTGAGCTTCTTGTACTTGCGCTCCTGCGACGGCGACAGCGACTCGCTCTGCAGCTGGTTGGCGATGTCCTGCTCCTGCAGGCGGCGCAGCTTCTTGTACTCGGATGCGATCTTGTCGAACGTCTCGACGACCTTCGGCTTCAGCTCGGCCTCGATGGCGGCGAGCGACATCTGGTTCTCGAACTCGTCGTCGTCCATGTCGGCTTCGGCCGCCGCCTCGCCGGGATCCTTCTCCTCGGCGGGCGCGCCGTTCGGCGCGGCACGGAACGGGGTCGGCTGCTGCGGGGCGGCCGGCGGCGCGACCGCGGCCTGGACGTCGCCGCCCTCGGCCGAAGCGCCCTCGCCATTCACGGGCGCGGCGATCTGCGGATTCATGCCGCCCTTGGCTTCAGGGCCGGCATAGGTGGCTTCGAGATCGATGATGTCGCGAAGGAAGATCTTGCCTTCGTTGAGTTCGTCGCGCCAGATGATGATGGCCTGGAACGTCAGCGGGCTTTCGCAGAGGCCCGCGATCATCGCCTCGCGGCCGGCCTCGATGCGCTTGGCGATGGCGATTTCGCCCTCGCGCGACAGCAGCTCGACGGTGCCCATCTCGCGCAGATACATGCGCACAGGATCGTCGGTGCGCTCGCCGGGCTCCGACTTCTTGACCTCGGTGACGGCCTTCTGGGTGATCTCGACGAGCTCGTTGTCGGTCTCGTCCTCGCCGTCGTCCTTCTCGTCGGAGTCGTCGGCCTCCTCGGCCTCGGTCACGTTGATGCCCATGTCGGAGAGCATCGACATGATGTCTTCGATCTGTTCCGGCGAGGTGGTGTCGGAAGGCAGGACCTCGTTGAGCTGATCAAAGGTCACGAAGCCGCGCTTCTTGGCCTGCTTGATCATCTTCTTGACGGCGGCGTCCGACAGGTCGAGCAACGGCGAAGGCGCATCGGCGGCGTCCTTCTCGGGAGCGTCGGCCGCCTTGTCGTCCTTTTCCTTGTCCTTCACCTGCAGCGTCTTTGCCTTCGTGGCCATTCATTGCTCCCGAAACGCGCCCGCTCCGCCCATGGCATCTTCGCCCTTGGCATCGCGGCGCCCGCCTGCTCTACTCAAACTGTTCTCGACGCGGAAAGGGCGGCGCACTTTTAACGTCGCCACCCCCTGAAGTCTGTCGCTGGTGTCGTCCCGTTTTCGGACCGGCGCGCGTTTCTTGCAAAAGCGATACCGGTTTTGCAATCGAATCCGGCGCCCGACATGCAGGCGCGGTGTCCGACAGCGAAACCAACCCATCTGCTGCAGAAAATGCCCCGGACCTCTTAAACTTCGATTAACCCTGTTTTTGCAGCCAAACCATGGATTTGGCGAGTCTTTTCGCGCGGACCTGATACCGCGCGGGCGGACCGGGCCGAAATGTGCTCAACTGGCGACTGGGCGCCGGGCGTCCAGTCTACACGTTGCGGTTGGTCCGTCCGGACAGTTCCCCGAAGCCTTCGATCAGCGCTTCGGTACCGTCCATCTCGGCCATCCTGGCCTTCACGTCCCTCAACCATCCCATGTTCGGCTCGCTCGGCTCCTCGCCCAGCGCCAGCTCGGCATCCTTCAATTCCCTAAGTAAGGAGTGCCATTGCCGATGCAAGGCAACGAGCTGATGCCAGGTCGCAAGAACGTCATCGCGCGCCGCCCCCGACTTGGTCGCCCACACCGCCGCGGTCGTGATCGCCCGCTCAACCCGTTGAAGAAGCTCAGAAAAGCCAGACTTCTCCAGATCGGCCCGCATCTTCTCGGCCTGCTCGTCCGGGTCCGGCGAATGGTGGTGGTCGTGGGCGAAGGCGGCGATGACGGCAGCGCGGAGCTTGTGCGCCTCGGGATGGGCCAGCTCCAGCGCGGCGACCTCCTCCAGGTGATCGTGCAGGAGCCAAGGGTGGTTGATCAGGCACTGCAGGATCAGGGCCTCCCGGCGCGAGATCGCCGAGCGCTGGCCGCGCATGATCGGGCTCATGGCGAGCTGCGGGCTGGCCGCCTGGTAGGGGCCGCGGGCCATCGCCGGGCCTGTGGATGGCGGTCCGCCGCGGCGGCCGCCCCCTGTGGATAACCGCCCCGATTGTCCGGAACCGGGACTGCGGGGGCTAAACCGCCGTCCTGATTCGGCACCGTAGCCGCGGCCAAAGCCCCGGCCGCCGTCTGGGGCGAACGCCCGGTACAGCCGATCGCTGAGGTCCTGCTTGTAGTAGCGCCGTACCACCTCGTCGGCGATGCCGCCGGTGAGCTGGCCGATCCGCGCCTCCAGCGCGGCGCGGCGCTCCGGCGTGTTGAAGCTGCCGCCCTCGACCTCGCGCGACCAGATCACCTCGGCCAGCGGCTTTGCGACTTTGAGCACCTCCTCGACCGCGCCGCGGCCGCCGGAGCGGACGAGGTCGTCGGGATCCTGTCCTTCCGGCAGCAGCGCGAAGCGGAGGCTCTTGCCGGGCTTGAGATGCGGCAAAGCAAGGTCCGCGGCCCGATAGGCCGCCTTCTGGCCGGCGCGGTCGCCGTCGAAGCACAGGATCGGCTCGTCGACCATCTTCCAGATCAACGAAAGCTGGCTCTCGGTGAGCGCGGTGCCGAGCGGCGCCACGGCGCCGGCAAAGCCGGCCGCCACCAGCGCGATGACGTCGACATAGCCCTCGACCACGATCATCGGCGCGCCATTATGCGCGGCCTGGCGGGCGCTGGGGAGATTGTAGAGGTTGTCGCCCTTGTGGAAGAGCGGCGTCTCCGGCGAGTTGAGATATTTCGCCGGCACGTCCTTCTGCAGCGCGCGGCCGCCGA
Source organism: Bradyrhizobium sp. SZCCHNR1051 (assembly GCF_032489615.1). Classification (NCBI taxonomy): domain Bacteria; kingdom Pseudomonadati; phylum Pseudomonadota; class Alphaproteobacteria; order Hyphomicrobiales; family Nitrobacteraceae; genus Bradyrhizobium; species Bradyrhizobium sp. SZCCHNR1051. The sequence continues at coordinate 248,581 of NZ_JAUEYJ010000002.1, forward strand.
AGGCGATGACGCGGCCGCGGAGGTCGGTGATCGGGAACACCACGCGGTCGCGGAAGCGGTCGTAGGGCACCGGAATGTCGTCGCCACCGACCAGCAATCCCGCCTCGACCATGTCGGCCACCGGCACGCCCTGGGCGCCGAGATATTCCTTCAAGCCGAACCGATCCGGCGGCGCGTAGCCAAGCCGGAATTGGAGCTGCGTCTGCGGCAGGATCGCGCGATCGGCAAGATAGCCGCGGGCGCGCGCGCCATGACGGGACGCCAGCGTGTCAGAAAAGAACTTCGTCGCCAGCTCCATCACGTCATACAGCGTCTTGCGCTGGCGCTCCTGGCGCGCCGCGTCGGGCGTCACCGCCGGCAGCGCCAGGCCGGCGATTCCCGCCAGCCGCTCGACGGCTTCGGGGAAGCTGCAGCCCTCGGTCTCCATCACGAAGTCGAAGATGTTGCCGTGCTTGCCGGAGGAGAAGTCGTGATAAAAACCCTTCTGGTCGTTGACGTAGAAGGACGGCGTCTTCTCCTGCTGGAACGGCGACAGCCCCTTCCACTCGCGCCCCGCCTTCTTGAGCTTGACGCGCTTGCCGACGACGTCCGAGACCGGAAGCCGGGCGCGCAGCTCATCGAGAAATTCCGGCGTGAAGCGGGCCATGAGCGGGGCGGAGGTCCTGTGGTGATGGCCTAGGCATATAGGCAGCCGTGTACGAAATGTGAACTTCCTCCGGCTTGTCCGGGCTATTCACAGGCCAGCTCGATCCTCCGGTCATTCCGGGGCGCCCGCAGGGCGAGCCCGGAATGACCGCGTGGAGAGACCGGGTCACGGCGCCAGGAAGCGCCCCGAAGGGATGCGGCCGGCCTCGTCCACCGGCCAGTTGTAGACATAGGTCCAGGCTTGGCTGACGCTGCCGTCGGCCAGCGTCACGGCGAGGCACCGGCGCAGATATTCGGTCGGCGCGGTGAAGCCTTCGCCGCAGGCCTCGTACATGTCGAACTCGCGCAGCATCGGCTCGGGCTGGCGCAGCCGGAACAGCTCGCCATGGACGAGATCGGCGGCATTGTCCGACAGCACCAGGCCGGGATAGTGCTGGATGCGGTAGAGCCGGGCGCGGCAGCTGGCCTCGGCGACGAAATCGGCATTGGCCGACAGCAGCCGCGCCATCGGATGGTCGAAGCCGCGCATCAGGGTGCCGTAGACGAAGAGAAGATCAGTCATGGCCCGTCTATAGCGGCGATCGCCGATGATGCGAAGCGCCCGGCCGCGCCCTGCTCCGCTCAGGCAGCCATGATCTCGTCGCTGACGACGTGAAATTTGGTCAGCGTCATCAGGCCAAACGAGGTCGACAGCGCGACGTCGGCGGCGTCCCGTCCGGTCGCCATCAGGATGCGGCCGATGCGCGGAACGTTGTGGCGGGCATCGAACGTGTACCACCGGCCCGAGAGATAGACCTCGAACCAGCCCGAGAAATCCATCGGGACGGGGTCCGGCGGCACGCCGATGTCGCCGAGATAACCGGTGCAATAGCGCGCCGGAATGCCCATGCAGCGGCAGAAGGTCAGCGCGAGGTGGGCGAAGTCGCGGCAGACGCCGGCGCGCTGCTGATAGACGTCGTGCGCCGACTTCATGGCGTGGGCGTGCTCATAGCCGAAGGTGACGTGGCTGTGCACGAAGTCGCAGATCGCCTGCACGCGCGCCCATCCCGCCGGCGCACGGCCGAACAACGACCACGCGACCTCGGCCAGCTTGTCGGTCTCGCAATAGCGGCTCGGCATCAGATACAGCAGAAGCTCATCGGGCAATTGTTCGATCGGCAGTTGCTGCGCGCCGGGATCGATTGCGTCCGGCCGCCCACTGTCGCGGACGATGGCGCTGCCATGGAAGGTGACCCCGCCGGCCGGCGCCACCAGGCGTCCACAGAGATTGCCGAAGCTGTCGTTGTAGAACTTGATCGGCACCTTCGGCTCTGTCGTGATCGTCTCGGTGCCGACGATGTCCGGAAAGCGCGACGGATGGATCGACAGCATGATCACCATCGGCGTCGCCGCCGGGGCCGCATAGGCGATCTCGAATCCAACCTTGATCAGCATGAAGCCTCCCTGCCTCGTTCGGGCGGCACGATGCGCCAGCCTCATCCAGCCCGGACCGTAGGCCCATTGCGAACTTCTGTCTTGTGAATGATCGCCAGAATCAGCAACGTTTGGGCGACCATCATGATGTCCGCCGGCCAAATCCTCATCTGTCTGCCCAATCCGAGATCGGTCTGCCGCTTCATGAAGCAACGAGAGGCAGCATGACCGTGTCCGGCACGAGCAACACTCATCTACTCCTTCAGCCAGACGAAGTTCCGCCTGTGCTCGAGCGCAACGCCGGTGGCGCGTCGGCCTTGTTCTTCACGTGCGATCACTACGGCCGCCTGCTGCCGCGCGCACTCGGCGATCTCGGCCTGCCCGAAAGCGAGCTCGAGCGGCACATCGCCTGGGACATCGGCATTGCCGAGGTCGCGGAGCAAGTATCGCGGGCACTCGATGCGCATCTGGTGGCGCAGCGCTATTCGCGTCTGGTGATCGACTGCAACAGGTCACCGAAGGCGCCGAACTCGATTCCGATGATCAGCGAGCGCACCACGATCCCCGGCAATGAGGGCCTGACGCATGAGGACGCCGAGCTGCGGCGGCGCGTCGTCTTCGATCCCTATCACGACCGGATCACTGACGCGCTCGATGCGCGCAAGGCCGCCGGCCGGCCGACCATCCTCGTCTCGCTGCACAGCTTCACGCCAGTCTATGCCGGCATCGCGCGGCCCTGGCACATCGGCACGCTGTACCAGCACGACCGCGTGCTGCCGCCGCTGCTGTTGAAGGCGCTGCGGGCCGAGCCCGATCTCGTGGTGGGCGACAACCAGCCCTATGCGGTCGGCGACGGCACCGACTACACCATCCCCGTGCATGGCGAGGCGCGCGGGCTGATCAATTCCGGCATCGAGATTCGTCAGAACGAAATCGCCGAGCCCGAGGGCCAGCAGCGCTGTGCCGAGCGGCTGATCCGCATTCTCGGCGAGATAGAGGTCGAGCTGCGCAGCAAGGGTCTCGCGTAGCTCGCTACTCCGTGATGTCAGAGGCGTCGTGATGCGCGAGCAGGCCGGCAAGCCGCCACAGCGCTGTCCGCAGATCGTCATGGCTCGGCAGGCCGAGCGCGAGCCGCACCGCGTTCGGTGAATGGCCGTGTGCCACCGCAAACGCGCTCGCAGGCGTGATCGCGATGCCGGCGCGCGCGGCCGCGGCGGTCAAGGCTTCGGCGCGCCAGCCCTCCGGCAGATGCAGCCAGACATGGTAGGAGCGCGGATCGGCCTCGATGTGATGGCCGGCGAGGCACTCGGCGACGATCGCCTGCCGCACCAGCGCATCGGCGCGCTTGCGCCTGGTGATCTCGGCCGCCGTGCCGTCGGCGAGCAGCCCCATGCCGGCGGCCAGCGCCAGCGACGTCACCGACCAGGCCCCGGTGCGCACCGTGGCGGCGAATTTTTCGCGCATGCTTCCCGGCACGTAGAGAAAACCGACCGCAATCCCCGGCGCGAGCCGCTTGGCAAGGCTGTCGACCACGACGACGCGCTCCTCGGCCTGCGTCGCCAGCGAGACCTGATCGCTGAGGAAGCCGTAGACCAGATCCTCGATGATCATCAGCTCGTGCTTGCGCACCAGACGCACGATCTCCTCGCGCCTCGCCTCGCTCATCGTCAGGCCGAGCGGATTCTGCATCACCGGCTGGATGTAGATCGCGTTGAGCGCACTGCTGCGATGCGCCTTGGTCAGCGCGTCCGGGCGGACGCCCTCGCCGTCCATCGCGAGCGGCACCAGGGTCACGCCGAGCCGCGCCGCGATGCCCTTGATCATCGGATAGGTCACGGCCTCGACGCCGAGCCGGCCACCGACCGGCACCAGCGCCGAGATCGCCGCAGCCAGCGACTGCCGACCGCTGCCGGCGAAGACAAAGTTCTCCGCGCGCGGGCGCCAGCGCTCGCTCGCGAAGAAGGCCGCGGCGGTGCGCCCGGCCTCGGCCAGCCGGCGCTGCGTGATCGGCGCCAGCACCGGCGCGAGCTTCTCCGGCCGCTGCCAGACCGCCATCGATTTCGCGATCATGGCCGCCTGGTCGGGCAGTGTCGGAAAATTGAACTCGAGATCGATGCGGCCGTCGAACGGCTCCAGCCGCAGCGAGGGCGGCACCGGCACCGCCTCTCCTGCGACGAAAGTGCCGCGCCCGACCTCGCCCACGACCAGGCCCCTGCGCAACAATTCGGCATAGACACGGGCTGCCGTGGAGGCGGCAATTCCTCGCTCGTAGGCAAACTGGCGCTGCGGCGGCAGCCGGTCGCCGGCCTTCAGCCTGCCGTTGGCGATGTCCTCGGCGATGTCGTCCACCAGGACCGTATACGAAGCATTCATGCTATATTGCACCGAGAGCAATGTTTCGATTGCACCGAGATATGTACTGCGCGATTGCTCTTCGAACAACGCAATTGAAGAGCAATAGGTGACTCATGGCATATTCCCTGGCGCAGCGTTGGGCAACTCCGCAAGTTGCCCACGGAAAGAGCAATTTGCTCGGGGTGCCGCAACTCTGGCTGCAGCGCCTGTTCTGGCGGTCCGAGCTGGCGATGCTCGATCGCGAACAGATGCGTGATTGCGGCCTTGATCCGGCGATCGTCCAGGAAGAGGCCAACAAGCCGTTCTGGCGCGACTGACAACGAGACCTGGGAGGACACAGCCATGCCGATGCTTCCGTTCCATCAAGTCGACGTGTTCTCCAAGGTCGCCTTCAAGGGCAACCCGCTTGCCGTGATCGCCGAGGCCGACGGCCTCGACGATGCGGCGATGCGGGCGATCGCCAACTGGACCAATCTGTCCGAGACGACCTTCCTGTCACGCGCTCAGAATCCGGGCGCCGATTATCGCGTGCGCATCTTCAGCCCGCAGCGCGAGCTGCCTTTTGCGGGCCATCCGACGCTCGGCTCGTGCCACGTATGGCTCGCGCTCGGCGGCCGGCCGAAGGGCGAGCATGTGGTGCAGGAATGCGGCGCGGGTCTCGTGCGCATCAAGCGTGACGGAGACCGGCTCGCCTTCGCAGCCCCGCCGCTCAGGCGCTCCGGCGCCGTCGATGCCGAGCTGACGAGCAGGATCACAGCAGCGCTCGGCATCCAATCGAGCACGGTGCGCGCCGTGCAGTGGGTCGACAACGGCCCGGGCTGGATCGGCGTGCTGATCGACTCGCGCCGCGCGCTGCTCGACATCCGCTTCAATCCGGCGGCGCTGCCGCAACAGCCGATCGGCGTGGTTGCGCCATGGGATCGGGCGCAGGATGGTCCGGAGGCCGACTACGAGGTCCGCGGCTTCATGTGGGGTGGCGGCGAGGACCCGGTGACGGGCAGCCTCAATGCAAGTCTGGCGCAATGGCTGATCGGAGCCGGAATTGCTCCGAAGCAATATGTCGCCTCCCAGGGCACGGTTCTCGGCCGCGCCGGCCGCGTCCATGTTGCGCAGGACGGCGAGACGATCTGGATCGGCGGTGACGTCGCGCCGGTGGTGAAGGGAACGATCAGCCTGTAGCGCGACCGCCGCAGAACCTCGAGTCGGTCGCAGACCGGTCCGGTGTCAGTGCGGCCTCATTGCTCTCCCGGCGATGCGAAGCATCGTCCGGAGACGCGCCACGCGCGGCGCTCCTCACCAGGAGGTTTTAGACTGCGCGGCGAATTTGCCTTCGTCCTGAGGAGCTCGCCGAGGGCCGGCGTCTCGAAGGATGATGGAAGGAAGGCTGGGGCTGCGGAGGCGAGCTCGTCAGCGCGCCCGCGTCAGCGCCAGCCACACGCCGCCGCCGATCATGAAGCCGCCGGAGATGCGCGACACCAGCCGCGTCCGCCTGGCCGAGAACAGTTTTCGCGCACGGCCCGCGAGCAGCGCATAGATCGCGTCGGTGAGACCCGCAATCAACATGAAGGTGACGCCGAGCAAACCGACCTGCGGCACGTGATCCCGGCTCATGTCCATGAACTGCGGCAGGAACGCGCCGAAGAACACCATCACCTTCGGGTTCGAGAGCAGCACCAGCAGCCCCTGCAGGAAAAAGCCGCCGCGCGGCGGCGGTGGCGGCGCCTCGCCCGCAGAGATCCCCTCGATCGGCGAGCGGATGAGCTGAATGCCGAGCCACACCAGATAGGCCGCACCGATCAGCCGCACCCATTCGAACCAATAGCCCATCGTGGCCATCAGCGACGTCAGGCCGACGGCGACGATGCCGATCGCGATCGCCAGCCCGGTCTGCACGCCGGCGATATTGATGAGCGCGGCGCGGGTCCCGTGGCGCAGACCGTTGGCGATCAGCAGCGTCACGACGGGACCCGGCAGCAGCGCGAGCCCGATACAGGCGGCGACGAAGGCGAGATAGACTTGCAGGGACATGAGGCGCCTCGATGCGAGTGAGGCGCTCACTAATGCACGACATGTCTGCAGAGGGAAGCCCGCTTTTCCTCGCGCGATCCACACCGCAGCGCTCTTGACACGCAACCATTTGGTTGCCTATTCTTTCTCACATGGATGATGTCTTCAAGGCGCTTGCGGACGGCTCACGACGCGCCCTGCTCGACAGGCTCCACGCGCGGAACGGGCAAACCCTGACCGAACTCTGCGACGGCCTCGCGATGACGCGACAGGCCGTGACCAAGCACCTTGCCATTCTGGAAGCGGCCAATCTGGTCGCGACGATCCGGCATGGCCGCGAGAAGCTGCACTATCTCAATCCGGTGCCGATCCATCACATCGGGGAGCGCTGGATCAAGAAATTCGAGCGCGGCAAGCTCGCCGCGCTCAGCGAGTTGAAGCGGCAATTGGAGGAGCGCGATGAGTAAGCCCGAATTCGTCTACGTCACGTATATCGCGACGACGCCCGAGAAATTGTGGGAAGCGCTGACATCAAACGAATTCGCGAAGCGCTACTGGTTCGGCACCGAACTGCATTCCGACTGGCGCGTCGGCTCGCCGTTCGCGCTGGTGACCGACGGGATGACGACGGATGTCGGCCAGATTCTGGAGTTCGATCCGCCACGCCGGCTCTCCTACACTTTCCAGCACGTCCTGAAAGACGAGTTTCGCAACGAGCAGCCGACCAAGGTCGTGTTCGCGATCGAACAGCACGGCAACTCCGTCAAGCTGACCCTGACACATGAAGGCTTCGAAGGGGCGGGGAGATTGCTCGATGCGGTTTCCAACGGCTGGCCCGCGATCCTGTCCGGCCTAAAAAGTCTGCTGGAGACCGGAACGGCGCTGGCGATCCCGATGTCAGCGCTCGGCAAAGGAGGCTGAGCGATGGATCTTGCAAAGTTCAGGCCCGCCACCGTCTACACGATCTACATCGCCGCCAGCCCTGAGAAAGTGTGGCAGGCGCTGACCTCCGCCGAGTTCAGCCGGCAATATTTCTTCGGCTTCGCCGTTGAAGCCGAACTGAGGGCGGGCGGCGCCTTCATCGTGCGCGCGCCGGACGGCTCCGAACACATCAGCGGCCAGGTGATCGTCTGCGAGCCGCCGCACCGGCTGATCGTCACGTGGGACGTCAACTGGCCCGGCCTCGTCGAGGCACTGGGCCGCACGCTCGTGACCTATGAGATCGAACCGGCCGGCGACGCCATCCGTCTCACGATGACTGAAGCTCACGAGCGGCCGCTCTCCGACGACATCCTGTCCGGCGGACGCCAGGGCTGGCCGGCCATCCTGTCGAGCCTCAAGAGCGTGCTCGAGACCGGCAAGCCGCTCGCGGTGAAGATGACACCGCCGACGCGCATGCTGGCGGCCCTGAAGGCGATGGGGATTGCAGTGCCTTAAACGACAAGGCCTGCTACGACACCGCGGCGATCTGTGGGATGCTGGCGAGGACGGCGCCGACCTGGACCGCATTGCCCAGCATGCCACCCCAATGCAGCCAGCGCAGCCGACGCACGGCCGTCGCATCGCCGGAATCCCTGTCGCGGATGCGCGCGTCCATCTGCCGCAGAAACCAGCGGCGCGAGACCAGCGCGAACGCCGCGATCAGGCCAATGCCCAGCCCCAGAACGGGGCGGCCGTCGGCCAGCACGGCGAGCGCGCCGATGCCGCCAGCGATCGAAAGCGCCACGAAGTAGGAGTCGAACATGCCGCGCAGGAGCCGGGTGACCGGCACGATGTCGAGCCGCACCAGCAGGAACGCCGGCGCGGCCAGCAGCAGATAGAACATCGGCAGCAATAGGACGATCGCGGCAAACAAGGCGACGTTATCCGGCATCATCCTTCTCCGACATTGGGACCGGCCGACCATTGGCGAGCCGCGGTTCGAACCAAACCCGTGCGATCGTCGCGGCAGTCCTGGCCTTACGCCGGAGCTACGATCCGGCGGTACAGATGCCAGCTCGCATGGCCCAGCACCGGCACAGTGACCAGCAGCCCCAGGAAGTACGGCAATGCCGAGATGATCAGTAGCACGGTGATGACGGCGGCCCAGCCGATCATCGGGCCGGGACTGGTCACGACCGCGCGCACGCTGGTGATCATCGCCGTCACGAAATCGACGTCGCGCTCCAGCAGCAGCGGAAACGATACGACCGTGAGCGAGAACAGTACCAGCGACAGGGCGGCGCCGTCGAGATTGCCGATCGCCAGAAAGAGCAGACCCTCGTTGGTCGTCAGCACCACGGTCATGAACTCCTTGATGCTGGAGAACGAGGCATTGAGCCCAAGCAGCAGCGCGATCAGGAGGCGCACCTGGTACATCCAGATAATGAAGAAAAATAGCGTCACGAACGCCATCCAGGCAATCTCGCCGCGTGACGTGATCGTGCGCCAGATCGCGCCATAGGTGATCGGCTGGCCGAGCTCGCGGCGGCGACTGACCTCGTAGAGACCGATCGCGACGAACGGGCCGATCAGCGCAAAGCCCGCGGCCAGCGGATAGGCCAGGTAGACCATGCCGAACGCGGTGACGCACAGCACGATGCTGATGCCGCCGAGCACGTAGATCAGCCCGAAAGCAAGGCCGAACATGGGCTGAGCCTGAAAATCACGGAGGCCTTGCGTCAAGGCTTCGGCGATATCGGCCGTCGTGATGCGGCGCACCACGGGATCGGATCGTCCCGAGACGGATGCGGTCATCGGCGTACCCTCCTGACTGTTCTTGTTGGCGATGATGCTAACAGCGGTAGGGCGAGGATTTCAATTTCAACTTGTAGGCAGCGGACAGGGTCTAAGCCGTGGCGTCCCGTGAGGCGAGATGCGAAGCCGCGCGGCGCCGCAGGTCCTCTCCCCCGTCCTTACCGGGCGAGAGCTGGGGTCAGGCGCGGCCACATCCGATGCATGTTGTTGAACCCGTGCTCGTCACCAAGCGGGGGAAGCCTCGCAAGCCGCGCCATCGGGCTCGCACGGCAGCAAGCTCGCCCTACCCCCGCGCCCGCAACTCGCGCCTCAGCACCTTGCCGGTCGCCGTCATCGGCAGGGTGTCGGTGAATTCAACGTGGCGCGGGTATTCATGCGCAGCGAGCTTGACCTTGACGAAGTCCTGGATGTCTCGCGACAGAGTGTCATTTGCAACGAAGCCGGGCCGCAGCACGATCCACGCCTTGATGGCCTCGGTGCGCACCGGGTCGGGAATGCCGACGACGGCCGCCAGCGCGACTGCCGGGTGCTTGAGCAGCGTGTCCTCGATCTCGGCCGGGCCGATGCGATAGCCGGCCGAGGTGATGACATCGTCCTCGCGGCTCGCATACCAGAAATAGCCGTCGTCATCCTGGGTGCCGAGATCGCCGGTCAGCAGCACGTCACGAGCGAACTTCTTCTGCGTCGCCTCCGGATTGCGCCAATATTCGATCATGGTACAGGGATTGGGCTGGCGCACGCCGATGATGCCCCTCTCTCCGCGCGGCAGCTCCTCGCCCTTGTCGTTGACGATCAGTACCTCGAAGCCCGGCGTCGCCTTGCCCATCGAGCCCGGCCGGATCGGAAACAGCCTCGCATTGTTGCCGACGACGAGATTGCATTCGGTCTGGCCGTAGATCTCGTGCGCGTCGATGCCGAAGGTCGCGCGCACCCAGTCGAGCAGCTCGGCGCCGAGCGACTCGCCGCCGGTGAGGATGCTGCGCAGCTTGACGCCCTCGTGCTTGACATTGGCTTGGCGCATCAACTTCAGCGCGGTCGGGGGCAGGAACACGTTGCGGACGGCGTAGTCCGCCATCAGTTGCATTGCGGCCTGCGGCTCGAATTTCCTGGCGCGATAACCGATCACCGGGATCGCGTGATACCATGCGGGAAACAGCGCGTCGAACAGGCCGCCGATCCACGCCCAATCCGCCGGCGTCCACATGACGTCGCCGGGCTTCGGCAGGAAGCCGTGCACCATCTCGACATTGGGCAGGTGGCCGAGCAGTACGCGATGGGCGTGCAGCGCGCCCTTGGGATTTCCGGTCGTACCCGAGGTGTAGATGATGATGGCAGGGTCGTCGCTCGACGTGGCGACGGTCGGGAATTGATCCGAGGCGCGCTCCAGCGTCGGCCAGAAGGCTCGGGCGCCGAGGCCGTCGCCGTCAGTGACATAGATCGTCTTGAGTTCCGGCAGGTGGTCGCGAATGCGCGCAAGCTTCGCAAGGCCCGTGGCGTCGGTGACGACGACCTTGGCGCCGGAATTCTGCAGCCGGAATTGCAGCGCGTCCTCGCCGAACAGCGTGAACAGCGGCACCGAGACGAGACCGGCGCGGAACGCCGCCAGATGGACGATCGGCAGCTCCAGCGACTGCGACAGGAACACCGCGACGCGGTCGCCCTGCGCGAGACCATCGGCCTTCAATACGTTGGCGAAGCGACAGGAGTAATCGCGCAGCTCATCGAATGAGACGCGCCGGGCGGCGCCGTCCTCCTCGACGACGACCAGCGCGAGGCGGGCGGAGCCGTCGGCGTGGCGATCGCAGGTCGCGACCGCGATGTTGAACTGCGCCGGGATGTCCCAGCGGAAGTCGCGAGTGAGCTGGTCGTAGTCGGACGTTTCCTTGAGCATTGTTCTCTCCGTCATGGCCGGGCGAAGACCCGCCTGCGGGGCCGAAGCCCCTTCGGCGCGGCGACGGCCCGACCATCCACGTCTTTACTCTTGATGATAGTCTTAAAGACGTGGATGCCCGGGACAAGCCCGGGCATGACGATTTGGGGATGGCTCGGCGCTTCGCGCGGCCTAGCCCGACAGCGCCGCCTTCACCAGTGCGCTCGCCTTGGCAAAATCCATCTGTCCCGTGTACTTCGCCTTCAGCACGCCGATCACCTTGCCCATGTCCTTCATGCCGGCGGCGCCGGTCTCAGCAACGGCGGAGGAGATGGCCGACTTCACCTCATCGTCGCTCATCTGCTTCGGCAGATAGGCCGAGATGACCGCGATCTCCTCGCGCTCGCCGGCGGCGAGCTCGGCGCGGCCGCCCTTTTCATACAGCTCGACCGACTCCTGACGCTGCTTGATCATCTTCTGCAGCACCGCGAGCACGTCGGCGTCGGTCAAGGGCGGCTTGCCTTCGCCGCGCGCCGCGATGTCGGCATTCTTCAAGGTCGAGTTCACCATGCGAAGGGTGGACAGCTTGCGCTCGTCCTTGGCCTTCATCGCCTCCTTGACCGCATTGTTGATGTCGTCACGCAGCATGATCTCGCCCTCTCAAAATCCATTGGCGCTGGTCTAGGCGGTTCGCCCACCCGAAACAACACGGTTCCGCATCCGTTCCGGTCGGATGCCTCGAAACTCCAGTCAAATTGACCGATATCGCGTGTGAATCGGCCGCTTCCCGCTTTGACGCCGCGCGCCAGGGGCACTATGTAGAGGCCTCATGACACACATCGATACTGACGCCGCCTGGCCGGACCATAAACCGACCGCGCTCCTCGTGCTCGCCGACGGCACGGTGCTGGAAGGCTACGGCCTCGGCGCCGAAGGCCACGCCGCGGGCGAGGTCTGCTTCAACACCGCAATGACCGGCTACGAGGAGATCCTCACCGATCCGTCCTATGCCGGCCAGCTCATCACCTTCACTTTCCCGCATATCGGCAATGTCGGCACCAACGACGAGGATATCGAGACGGTGAACATGGCGGCGACGCCGGGCGCGCGCGGGGTGATCCTGCGCACCGCGATCACCGACCCCTCAAATTATCGCGCGACGCGCCATCTCGACCAGTGGCTGCGCGCGCGCGGGATCATCGGGCTGTCCGGCATCGACACAAGGGCGCTGACCGCGCTGATCCGCTCCAAGGGCATGCCGAACGCCGTGATCGCGCATGCCAGGGACGGCAATTTCGACCTCGACGCCCTGAAGAAGGAAGCGCGCGAGTGGCCGGGCCTGGAGGGCATGGACCTGGTGCCGATGGTGACCTCCGCCCAGCGCTTCACCTGGGACGAGACCCCCTGGGTGTGGAACGTGGGTTTCGGCCAACAGACCAATCCGGAATTCAACGTCGTCGCGATCGACTACGGCATCAAGCGCAACATCCTGCGCCTGCTCGCCGGCGTCGGCTGCAAGGTGACCGTGGTGCCGGCGACGACGCCCGCCGAGGACATCCTCGCGATGAAGCCGGACGGCGTGTTCCTGTCGAACGGACCGGGTGATCCCGCGGCGACCGGCAAATATGCCGTGCCGGTCATTCAGCAAGTGATTTCGTCGGGCACGCCGACCTTCGGCATCTGCCTCGGCCATCAGATGCTCGGGCTTGCGGTCGGCGCCAAGACCAAGAAGATGCATCAGGGCCATCACGGCGCCAATCATCCGGTCAAGGACGAGACCACCGGCAAGGTCGAGATCACCTCGATGAACCATGGCTTCGCGGTCGACCAGGACACGCTGCCATCGGGCGCGACGCAGACCCACATCTCGCTGTTCGACGGCTCGAACTGCGGCATCCAGCTCGAAGGCAAGCCGGTGTTCTCGGTGCAGTACCACCCGGAAGCGTCGCCCGGCCCGCGCGACTCGCACTATCTGTTTCAGCGCTTCGCCGAGCTGATGCGCGAGAAGAAGCGCAGCGCGGCCTGAGGTCGGCAGCCGGACACGATTCGAAATGCCCGGGCTGGTCCCGGGCATTTTTCTGTCCGCAATCTTGTGATCGCCGGCATCTGTTTTGCCCTCGATCTTTTCGCACCACATTCATATGATGATCATCATACATTGGAGATCGACGATATGAGCGAGACGGACTCGCGCGCTGAATTCGGCGTGGTGCCCCTGGCGGCGCTGGCTTCGATGCCCGGGCTCGATTTCGTGCGCGGCATCTTTGCCGGGACTTTGCCGCAGCCGCCGATCATGCAGACGGTCGCGCCGTTCGACTGCAGCGCCGAGCCCGGCCAGGTCGTCATGCACAGCGTGCCGGCCTTGCGGCATTATAATCCGATCGGTTCGGTGCATGGCGGCTACGCCGCGATCCTGCTGGATTCCGCGATGGGGCTCGCCGTCCACACGATGTGCCCGCAGGGCAGCGGTTACACCACGCTGGAATTCAAGGTCTCCTTCATCAAGGCAATGACCGAGACCACCGGCATCGTGAGAACGGAGGGCAGGACGCTGTCGTTCGGACGCCGCGCCGCGACCGCCGAGGCACGCATCGCCGATTCGCAAGGGCGACTGCTGGCGCACGCCACCACGACTTGCCTGGTGTTCGAACTGCCCAAGGCTTGAGCCTGGAACGGCGGCCGCGCAGGCCGGTTGATAGGGCGAGGCCCCATCCTTTGTTCCGAGGTCGCCATGCCTGCCGCCCCCTCGCCCCGCGTCAAGTCGATCGAACCGCTCAGCATCGTGTTCGCGGATGACGGCCTGGTGCCCAATAATCCGATGCCGTTCCTGGTCTACAAGGCCGTCATCGATCTGGACGGCGCCGATCCGGCGGCCGACATCGAGCGCGTGTTCGCCGCCAGTGGCTGGGGCAGCATGTGGCGCAACGGCGTCTACGACTATCTGCACTATCATGCGACGGTGCACGAGGCGCTGGGGGTTGCCAGCGGAACCGCGCGTGTCCGCTTCGGCGGCGATCGCGGTCGGGAGCTGGAGCTCAGGCCCGGTGACGTCGCCATCCTGCCGGCCGGCACCGGACATCAATGCATCGCTGCCAGCAGCGATTTCTGCATCGTCGGCGCCTATCCGCCCGGACCGAAGATGCAGATCACGCGGCCGACGCCGGAGAACCACGCCCGCGCATCGAAAACCATTCCGGAGGTGCCGATGCCCGCGACCGATCCTGTGCTCGGCGCGGGTGGCCTACTCACGCGCCTGTGGCAGCAGGCGCGCTGATCAGGCGCAATACAGCCGATACAGCGTCTGCAGGATCTCGCGGACCTCGCGGCTCGCCAGCCGATAGTAGATGGTCTGGCCATCGCGCCGGGTGGCGACGAGATCGAGCGCGCGCATCTTGGCGAGATGCTGCGACAGCGCCGCCTGTCGCAACCCGACCTGCTCGGCGAGATCGCCGACTGCGCGCTCGCCGTCGATGAGGTTGCAGAGCACCATGAGGCGCTTCGAATTCGCCATGGCAGCGAGCAGGCCGGCCGCCTCCTCCGCCTTGTCGTCGAGCGCCGCCACCATGGTCTCGCGGGTTTTGCGCCTGGCCTGTGTTGTCATCATTGTTACTTCTTCAAGTTCGTATATATGCAATAATGCACATGATAGCCGATTGCAACATGCGCCCAACGAGGGAATCAAGGGACGATATGATCACGGAGTATACGGCGGTTACGGCGCTCGCAGGCGGCGCCCTCATCGGCGCTGCAGCCGTCATGCTGATGGGCCTGACCGGCCGCATCGCCGGCGTCAGCGGCATTGCCGCGCGGCTGTTGCCGCCCTGGGACGGCGCGCTCGCTGGCCGGCTCGCCTTCATAGGAGGGCTGGTCGCGGCCGCCCTTGCAGTCCGCATCGTGAGCGGGAGCCTGCCGCCGCTGAAGCTGGAGGTCGGTCCGATAGATATGGTTGCAGCCGGACTGCTGGTCGGCTTCGGGGCGGTCTGGGGCAACGGCTGCACCTCGGGTCATGGCGTCTGCGGCATCGCCAGCCTGTCGCCGCGCTCGATCGTCGCCACGCTGATATTCATGGCCACCGCGGTCGCGACCACCTTCCTCGTTCGCCACGTGCTGTGAGACGCCATGATCATCTTCATCCAGTTCATCGTCGGCCTCGTCTTCGGTCTCGGGTTGCTGCTCTCGGGCATGTCCAATCCGGAGAAGGTGCTCAACTTCCTCGATTTCGCGGCGATCCGCTCCGGCGGCTGGGATCCGAGCTTGATCCTCGTGATGGCTGGAGCGGTCGGGGTCACCTTCGCCGGCTTTCGATTGGTTTTCCGGCGCCGGCGTCCCGTCCTCGGTGACCAATTCCACCTGCCATCCTCGCAGACGCTGGATTGGCGGATCGCAACCGGCCCTGCCGTCTTTGGCATCGGCTGGGGCCTCGCCGGCATCTGCCCGGGCCCGGCCTTCGTGGCGCTCGGCTACGGCTCGCCTGCCATCGTCCTGTTTGTCACGGCCATGATGATCGGAATGGCCGCAGCCCGCATGCTCGCGAGCCGCCGGCCCTCGCTCGCCGCGGTCGCTTCAGAATGAGGGAGGCTTGAATGTCCGGCATTCCACATCCGGTCGACCTGTCGGTGAAACCCGAGGTCACACCGTTCTTCGATCCCGCCACCAACACCGTCAGCTACGTGGTCAAGGACCCAGGCTCGCGGGCCTGCGCCGTGATCGATTCGGTCATGGACATCGACTATGCCTCGGGTCGCATCGCGCCCCATTCCGCCGACAAGATCATTCGCCTGATCGAGGATCGCGGCTGGCAACTGGACTGGCTGATCGAGACCCATGTCCATGCCGACCATCTGTCGGCGGCGCCCTACATCCAGTCAAGGCTGGGCGGCAGGATCGGCATCGGCGCCAATATCAGGATGGTGCAGGAGACGTTCGGCAAGATCTTCAACGAAGGCACCGAGTTTCAGCGCGACGGCAGCCAGTTCGACCGCCTGTTCCATGATGGCGATACCTACCGGATCGGCGCAATGACTGCCTTCGCCATGCATACGCCGGGGCACACGCCGGCCTGCATGACTCATGTAATCGGAGACGCCGCCTTCGTCGGCGATACGCTATTCATGCCGGACGGCGGCTCGGCACGCGCCGACTTTCCTGGCGGCGACGCCCGCACCCTGTATCGCTCGATCCGCCGGGTGCTGGAGCTGCCTGACGCGACGCGGCTGTTCATGTGCCACGACTACGGTCCAAACGGCCGCGACATCCGCTGGGAAACGACGGTGGCCGAGCAGCGCGCGCACAACATCCACGTCCGCGACGGCATCACCGAGGATCAGTTCGTCGCCGCCCGCGAGGCGCGCGACCGCACCTTGGACATGCCCAAGCTGATCATCCCGTCGTTGCAGGTGAACATGAAGGCGGGACGGCTGCCGACGCCCGATCAGGACGGCCGGCGCTTCCTGAAAGTGCCGCTCAACACGCTCTAAGACCCCCCTCCGCCCCGCCGAGCACGCGGCAGACGTCGCGGCTCGGCTTTCCCATTTGGCCGCGTCCACGCACCCCGGCGCGGCATGCCACGCCGGAGCATCACAGGATGACGTTGTCCGCTGCCGAGCTTGCGCTCGGCTCGCTGTCCGGCTCTTTCGTCGGATTCACGCTCGGCCTGATCGGCGGGGGCGGATCGGTGCTGGCCGTGCCGCTCATGGTGTATCTGGTGGGCGTCGGCAATCCCCACGTGGCGATCGGCACGAGCGCGGTCGCCGTGGCGATCAACGCGGCGGCCAATCTCGCCAATCATGCCCGCTCCGGCAACGTCAAATGGCGTTGCGCGCTGGTGTTTGCTGCAACGGGCGTGGTCGGCGCCTTCGCGGGCTCGACGCTCGGCAAGATGGTTGACGGCCAGAAGCTGCTGCTGCTGTTCGCCCTGGTCATGATCGTGATCGGCCTCTTGATGCTGCGCAAGCGCGGCACGGACAGCCAGCTGGACGTCAAGCTTTCACGCGACAATCTGTTGCCGCTAGTGGCATTCGGCTTCGGCACGGGAATGCTGTCCGGCTTCTTCGGCATCGGCGGCGGTTTCCTGATCGTTCCGGCTCTGATGTTTGCGACAGGCATGCCGATCCTCTACGCGATCGGCTCCTCGCTCGTCTCCGTCACGGCGTTCGGACTGACGACCGCAGCAAACTACGCGCTGTCGGGACTGGTCGACTGGGCGCTGGCGGCGACCTTTCTCGTCGCCGGCATCGCCGGTGGCCTGGTCGGTGCGAAGCTGGCCGCTCGCCTGTCCAGTACGCGCGGCACCCTGAACAAGGTGTTTGCCACCGTGGTGTTCGTGGTGGCGGCTTACATGATCTATCGGAGTTGGTCGGCACTCGGCCACTCCGGATAGTGCGGCGTGGATATGAGCCGGAGCCAGCATCGAGGCCGAACGGGCGCCCCACGTCCTCGCAGCGCGCCCGGAGCTCAACTCAACGCGGGCCCGCTTATGCCGCGTTGCTGCCTTCCTGGCGGCTCGCTTCGAACAAGAACCAGGTGCGGCGTTCGGTCTCGTCGATGAAGGTCTCCAGCAATCCCGCGGTGGCCGGATCGTCATTGTCGTCGCACAGCCCGTGCGCCTTCCGCATCGCAGCCGCGACGTGCTTGTTGTCCTCCATCAACTCCCGCAGCATCTCGCGCGGCGGCACATACTCCTCGTTGTTGTCCTTGATGGTCTGCAGCTTGCTGATCTGGCTGATCGATTTCAGCGTGGTGCCGCCGAGCTTCCGCACCCGCTCGGCCAGTTGGTCCGTGGTGGCAAAGATCGCGTCCGACTGCTCGTCCAGCATCTCATGGTAGTCATGGAAATGCCGTCCGCTGACGTGCCAGTGGAAGTTCTTGGTCTTCAGATAGAGCGCAAAGGCGTCGGCAAGCAGCGTGTTCAAAGCTGTCGAGATCTTGTTTACGGCGTCCGGCGACAGATCGGTCGGGGTATCGAGCTCGGGGGCGGTCTTGTCGGTCTTTGCTTTACTCACGGCCTAACCTTCCTGTTAGAAGCAGCGATGGACACGGGTGATCGGACCCGTTAACGCTCGCTGACCCCTCCAGTTCCGATCAAGGAACTGTGTTTGCCGGAACACGCCATGGACGACTGGATCGACTATTACGATTCCACGCACACGATCTATGCGAGCAAGCTGCATCGCGACCTGCACTTCCAGGGGATTGCGCGTGACATCGTCGGGTATATTCCCTCGCCCGACGCGGTCGTTCTCGACTATTCCTGCGGAGAGGCCTTATCAGCCGCCAAGGTCGCCGACGCATGCGTGACGCTGATCCTGGCCGAGCCGGCGCCGGGCGTGCGCGGCCGGTTGATCGCGCGTTTCGCGCCCAACACCAAGATCCGCGTGCGGTCGCTGGACGAGCTGCGCAACATGCAGGAAGGCTCGATCGACCTCGTCGTCATGAACTCCGTGGCGCAGTACATGAGCGAGGCGGAATTCGACGCGGCCCTGGCCGTGATCAGGCGGCTGCTGAAGCCGTCGGGAAAGTTCATCCTCGGCGACGTCCTGCGTCCGGACGTTGGCATGGGCCGTGACGTGCTCGCGCTGCTGATGTTCGCCGCACGGGACGGCTTCCTCAAGGATGCCCTGGTCGGGCTGGTCGCCACGGCGCTGTCGGATTACCGGCAACTGCGCACCAAGGTCGGCCTGCAGCACTACAGCGAGGCCGAGATCCTGGCGAGACTGAAGAAGGCCGACCTCAGCGCCGTCCGGGCGCCCAAGAATATCGGCCACAATCCCTGGCGGATGACCTTCGTGGCTCGGCCGATGACGGGAACCGGGTGACCGCGTGGGCCGACCAGCCCGCCGCAACTGCCAACATCAAGCAACTGGATTAGGGTTAACTGAAACACGGGGCTGGCTCACGCGGCCGTGAGAGGTAAGATCACCCTCGGCCCGGTGGCGGAAGCTACGACGCGAAGAGCGGTGCAACGCTCTTGAACCTGGTTCAAGTCCAGGCCGGGCCTCCAGCCTTCGCTGCTGCGCAGCTTCGGCTCGGCGAGCCAGCGACGGCAGGGCGCCCCTCCGCCCCTCTCCGCCAAATTGGCCGTTGATTTCGGCCCAAAACCCTTTTCGCTCAGAGGAAACTGGTCTAAAGACCGCTCGCGCGCGAGCACTGGTCGCGCCTGGGCCTTACGGGGACGCGCGATACGCGCGCCCTTTTTTTGTGCCCAATTCCTGCCCGTTCCTTGCCCGTGAGCTTGAATGCCGAAACGAACCGACATCTCGACCATCCTGATCATTGGCGCCGGTCCGATCGTGATCGGCCAGGCCTGCGAATTCGACTATTCCGGTACGCAGGCGGTGAAGGCGCTGAAGGAGGAGGGCTATCGCGTCGTCCTCGTCAACTCCAATCCGGCCACGATCATGACCGATCCGGAGCTGGCCGATGCGACCTATATCGAGCCGATCACGCCCGAGATCGTCGCCAAGATCATCGAGAAGGAACGCCACGTCATCCCCGGCGGCTTCGCACTGCTGCCGACCATGGGCGGGCAGACCGCGCTGAACTGCGCGCTGTCGTTGCGCCGGCAGGGGACACTGGAGAAGTTCGACGTCGAGATGATCGGCGCCACGGCTGACGCGATCGACAAGGCCGAGGACCGCCAGCTATTCCGCAACGCGATGGAGAAGATCGGGCTGCAGACGCCGAAGTCGCGGCTCGCCAACGCCTCCGCGCTGAAGAAGCAGTACCGCGACAAATATCTCGCCGAGCGCGAGAAGCTGTCCGGCGCCGAGCGCGACGAGCTCGACCGGCAATGGACGCTTGGCGAGAACGAGCGCCGCAAGCGCTACCAGGAGCATGCGCTCGGCCAGGCGCTGATGGCGCTGTCCGAGATCGGCCTGCCCGCGATCATCCGTCCCTCCTTCACGATGGGCGGCACCGGTGGCGGCATCGCCTACAACAAGGAAGAATATCTCGACATCATCGAGCGCGGTCTCGACGCCTCCCCCACCAACGAAGTACTGATCGAGGAATCGGTGCTCGGGTGGAAGGAGTACGAGATGGAGGTGGTCCGCGACAAGAAGGACAACTGCATCATCATCTGCTCGATCGAGAACCTCGATCCGATGGGCGTGCACACCGGCGACTCGATCACCGTCGCGCCGGCGCTGACGCTGACCGACAAGGAATACCAGATCATGCGCGACGCCTCGCTGGCGGTGCTGCGCGAGATCGGCGTCGAGACCGGCGGCTCCAACGTGCAGTTCGGCGTCAACCCGGCCGACGGCCGCATGGTCGTGATCGAGATGAATCCGCGCGTGTCGCGCTCCTCGGCGCTGGCCTCCAAGGCGACCGGCTTCCCGATCGCCAAGGTCGCGGCCAAGCTCGCGGTCGGCTACACGCTGGACGAGATCGCCAACGACATCACCGGCGGCGCGACCCCGGCCTCGTTCGAGCCAACCATCGACTACGTCGTCACCAAGATCCCGCGCTTCGCATTCGAGAAATTCCCGGGCGCCTCGACCACGCTGACGACCTCGATGAAGTCCGTCGGCGAGGTCATGGCGATCGGCCGCACGTTCCAGGAAAGCCTGCAGAAGGCGCTGCGCGGGCTCGAGACCGGCCTCACCGGCCTCGACGAGATCGAGATCGAAGGTCTCGGGCGCGGCGACGACAAGAACGCGATCCGGGCTGCGCTCGGCACGCCCACGCCGAACCGTCTCCTGCAGGTCGCGCAGGCGATGCGGCTGGGCTGGTCGAACGAGGACATCTTCAACTCCTGCAAGATCGACCCGTGGTTCCTGGCGCAGATGCGCGGCATCGTCGAGATGGAGGACAAGGTCCGCCGGCACGGCCTGCCGCCGAACGCGAGCGGCATGCGCACGCTGAAGGCGATGGGCTTCTCGGATGCACGGCTCGCGGTGCTGACCAACACCACCGAAGCCGACGTCGCGGCCAAGCGGCAGGCGCTGGGCGTCCGTCCGGCGTTCAAGCGCATCGATACCTGCGCGGCGGAGTTCGCTTCGCCCACCGCCTACATGTATTCGAGCTACGAAACGCTGTTCGCAGGCCAACTCGCCGACGAGAGCGCGCCGTCCGACAAGAAGAAGGTGATCATTCTCGGCGGCGGTCCAAACCGGATCGGCCAGGGCATCGAGTTCGACTATTGCTGCTGCCACGCCTGTTTCGCGCTGTCCGACGCCGGCTTTGAGACCATCATGGTCAATTGCAATCCGGAGACGGTCTCGACCGACTACGACACCGCCGACAGGCTCTATTTCGAGCCGCTGACCTCCGAGGACGTGCTGGAGATCATCGCGACCGAGCGCAAGAACGGCACCGTGCATGGCGTCATCGTGCAGTTCGGCGGCCAGACGCCACTGAAGCTGGCGCGTGCGCTGGAGGCGGCCGACGTGCCGATCCTCGGCACCTCGCCGGAGGCCATCGACCTCGCCGAGGACCGCGACCGCTTCAAGCGCGTCCTCGACAAGCTGCATCTGAAGCAACCGAAGAACGGCATCGCCTATTCGGTCGAGCAGGCCCGCCTGGTGGCGGCCGATCTCGGGCTGCCGCTGGTGGTGCGCCCGTCCTACGTGCTCGGCGGCCGCGCGATGCAGATCATCCGCGAGGACAACCAGCTCAGCGACTACCTGCTCGGCACCCTGCCCGAGCTGGTGCCGGCCGACGTCAAGGCGCGCTACCCGAACGACAAGACCGGCCAGATCAACACGGTGCTGGGCAAGAACCCGCTGCTGTTCGATCGCTATCTGTCGGACGCGACCGAGATCGACGTGGACTGCCTTTCCGACGGCAAGGACACCTTCATCGTCGGCATCATGGAGCACATCGAGGAGGCCGGCATCCACTCCGGCGATTCGGCCTGCTCGCTGCCGCCGCATTCGCTCGACGAGGCGACCATCGCCGAGCTGGAGCGGCAGACCCGCGAGCTGGCGCTCGGGCTCGACGTCGTCGGCCTGATGAACGTGCAATATGCGATCAAGGACGGCACGATCTACGTGCTCGAGGTCAATCCGCGTGCCTCGCGCACGGTGCCCTTCGTCGCCAAGGTGGTCGGCACGCCAGTCGCCAAGATCGCCGCCCGAATCATGGCCGGCGAGAAGCTCGCCGATTTCGGCCTGAAGAAGCGCGCGCTCAGGCATGTCGGCGTCAAGGAATCGGTCTTCCCGTTCGCCCGTTTCCCGGGCGTCGACACCGTGCTCGGCCCGGAGATGCGCTCGACCGGCGAGGTGATGGGCATCGACCGCTCGTTCGCCGTGGCGTTCGCCAAGAGCCAGCTCGGCGGCGGCACACGCGTGCCGCGCAAAGGCACGGTGTTCGTGTCAGTACGTGAAAGCGACAAGGCGCGCATCACCGAGGTGGTGCGGATGCTGCACGAGCTCGGCTTCAAGGTGGTGGCGACATCCGGGACCCAGCGCTTCCTGACCGACCAGGGCGTGCCGACCGAGAAGATCAACAAGGTGCTGGAGGGACGGCCGCACATCGTGGACGCCATCACCAACGGTGACATCCAGCTGGTCTTCAACACCACCGAAGGCCCGCAGGCGCTGGCCGACAGCCGTTCGCTGCGGCGCGCTGCCCTCTTGCATAAAGTGCCGTATTACACCACTCTTTCGGGTGCCGTGGCGGCCGCGCAAGGCATCCGTGCCTATCTCGGGGGAGACCTTGAGGTCCGCACCCTGCAGAGTTACTTTTCCGAAAACTAATCGCAGCGCGCGGGCGAACGCCCGCTAAGCGGTTGGCAACAATCGGCAATAGAAGCTTTCAGGAACCCGCCGCCCCGTTCGATGTTGTACCGGCCTTTGACGGGACGGTCTTGCCGGGCCTTCAGGCTTTGCTTTGAGCCGCAAAGGCCTATTCTGAAGCTGCTGATCGTGTGCGCCCCCGCCCGCACGACTGAAGGACGAGAAGAGATGGTGGAAAAGGTTCCCATGACTTCGATGGGCTACGCCGCGTTGGAGAACGAGCTCAAGCAGCGCCAATCGGTGGACCGTCCGCGCATCATCGAACATATCGCGGAAGCGCGTTCGCATGGCGACCTGTCCGAGAACGCGGAATATCACGCCGCCAAGGAAGAGCAGTCTCACAACGAGGGCCGCATCGCCGAGCTCG
The DNA here is from genome assembly GCF_032489615.1 of Bradyrhizobium sp. SZCCHNR1051. Lineage (NCBI taxonomy): Bacteria > Pseudomonadati > Pseudomonadota > Alphaproteobacteria > Hyphomicrobiales > Nitrobacteraceae > Bradyrhizobium > Bradyrhizobium sp. SZCCHNR1051. Next base: position 271,712 of record NZ_JAUEYJ010000002.1, read on the forward strand.
AGGACAAGCTCGCGCGCGCCGACATCATCGATGTGACCAAGCTCTCCGGCGACACGATCAAGTTCGGCGCGACGGTGACCCTGATCGACGAGGACACCGAGAAGAAGGCGGTCTGGCAGATCGTCGGCGAGGTCGAGGCGGATGCCAAGAAGGGCAAGATCTCGATCACCTCGCCGCTGGCGCGCGCGCTGATCGGCAAGAAGATGGGCACCACCGTCGAGGTCATGGCGCCCGGCGGCGCCAAATCCTACGAGATCGCCAAGGTCGAGTGGCGCTGAGGACCCGAGGCATCGGAGCGGTGCCTGTGACCGTTCGGACGAAACCAAGGGCTGCGCGAAGGCGCGGCCCTTCGTCGTTTGGCCGGCCGCACTGCGGCACAATGGCGTTCGGCAGCACACGGTCAATTCATCGGGCTGCAGGCCACACGCCGGTGACGGGCTTTCGGGAATGAGCTAGTGCAGAACCGACGAGCCGTGCCGGGAGAATGGGTCCGGTCCGTCGCATCATGATGGCTTTGATTGGGGGATGATCGACATGGAGCAGATGTTCTCGAAATGGCAACCGGCTGTGCTCAGCCTGTTTCGCTTCGTCACGGGCCTGTTGTTGTTTCAATATGGCGTGGCGAAGATCTTCAAGTTTCCGGCCGTGGACATGTTTGCCAAAGTTGAGCTGCTATCGCTGTACGGTGCGGCCGGCTCGCTCGAACTGGTGCTCGGCGGATTGCTGATCCTTGGGCTGTTCACGCGCCCGGTCGCCTTTATCCTGTCCGGCGAGATGGCCTTCGCCTATTTCATTGGCCACTTCCCGAGAGGTTTCTTCCCGGTCGTCAACAACGGCTCGCTGGCGATCGCGCTCTGCTTTGCCTGCCTCTATCTGACGACCTCGGGCGGGGGTTCGATCAGTCTGGACGCGCTGCTGCGCAAAAAGAACTGAACTCTCTCGCGTCCTGTTCGCTTCGCGACCTCGAGCTTCCGGGTTCAGCCTTGGCGAGGCTGGCCCGGAAGGACAGCCGGGCCTAGCTGCGCCCCTTGACCTCGAGCGGCACCGCCGCCTCGTATTTCGAGTTGTGCAGCACCAGGGACGTTCGCACGTTGCGCACGTGAGGTGCCGCCGTCAGGTGGGTCACGAACTCCTGAAACGTCGCCATGTCCGGCGCCACGCATTTCAGGATGAAGTCCACCTCGCCGGACAGCATCCAACATTCCCGCACCAGCGGCTCGGACCGCACGAACTCTTCGAACGCCTTCAGGTCGGCGTCCGCCTGGCTCGACAGGTGGACCGAGGCGAACACGGTCACGTCGAAGCCGAGCTTGCGCGGGTCGAGCAGGCCCCGGTAGCCGGTGATGTAGCCTTCCTCCTCCAGGGTCCGCACCCGGCGCAAGCAAGGCGGCGGCGAGATGCCGACCCGCTTGGCGAGCTCGACATTGGTGATCCTGCCGTCGGCCTGAATTTCACTCAGGATTTTGAGATCGATCTCATCAAGATTCTTGGACACGGGGATTGTGGGCTCTGGCGGAACAGGAGGGGGGCGCAGGGCGCCGGGGAGACGATGGGCAACTCTCTTAGCGCAAGCCGGTCAATTTGCGCAATTTTATTACTTTAGATTTCCCCTGTTGACCGGGTCGTGAAGGGAAAATTCGCCGAGATGCGTTGCAATTCTTGCATAGCTTGCCAGATCGCTTAGACTTGGATTTGACATTTTCGATGGGGCTTCGGAGCGTTTCTTCCGCGCATTCCGCTCGCTGCGTCGTCAATCCTCCCTTTTCCAGCGAGTCTTCGGCCACATGCAAGCTCCGATCCATGCCAAAGTCGTCATCATCGGTTCCGGCCCTGCCGGCTATACGGCGGCGATCTACGCGGCACGAGCTATGCTGGAGCCGGTACTGATCCAGGGCATCCAGCCCGGCGGCCAACTCACCATCACCACCGACGTGGAAAACTATCCGGGATTTGCCGACGTCATCCAGGGTCCCTGGCTGATGGAGCAGATGGAGAAGCAGGCGACGCATGTCGGGGCCCAGATCAAGACCGACCTCGTGACCAAGCTGGAGCTGGGACAGCGTCCGTTCCGCCTGACCTGCGACTCCGGTGACGTCTACCTCGCCGAGACCGTCATCCTGGCGACCGGCGCCCAGGCGCGCTGGCTCGGGCTGCCATCGGAGGAGACCTTCAAGGGCTTCGGTGTCTCGGCCTGCGCGACCTGTGACGGCTTCTTCTATCGCGGCAAGGAAGTCATCGTCGTCGGCGGCGGCAACACCGCGGTCGAGGAAGCGCTGTTCCTGACCAATTTCGCCTCGACCGTCACCGTCGTGCACCGGCGCGACCATTTCCGCGCCGAGCGCATCCTGCAGGAGCGGCTGTTCAAGCATCCCAAGATCAAGGTCGTGTGGGACAGCGCCCTCGATGAGATCTGCGGCGCCAGCTCGCCATCCAAGGTCACGCATGTCCGGCTCAAGAACGTCAAGACCGGCGCGCTCACCGAGCTGCCTGCCGACGGCGTCTTCGTCGCGATCGGCCACGCGCCGGCAACCGAGCTGGTCGCGGGGCAACTGAAACTGAAACCGTCCGGTTATGTCGAGGTGATGCCGGGCTCGACCGCGACCTCCGTTCCCGGCGTGTTTGCAGCCGGCGACGTTGCCGATGAAACCTATCGGCAGGCGATCACCGCAGCCGGCATGGGCTGCATGGCCGCCCTGGAGGCCGAACGCTTCCTCGCCCACGCCGCGAGCGAACGCGCCGCGGCGGAATGAATTGACGATGCCACGATCACGGGATGGATTTACGGATATGGATTGGGACAAGCTGAAGGTGTTTCACGCAGCGGCGGAAGCAGGCAGCTTCACGCATGCCGGGGAGCAGCTCGGGCTGTCGCAATCGGCGGTGTCGCGCCAGGTCAGCGCGCTCGAGCAGGAGCTCGCAGTCTCGCTGTTCCACCGCCACGCCCGCGGGCTGATCCTGACGGAGCAAGGCGACCTCCTGTTCCGAACCGCGCATGACGTCTTCATGCAGCTGCAGGCGGCGCGCGCCAAGCTGACCGACAGCCGCGAGCGCCCGAGCGGCGACCTGAAGATCACGACCACGCCGGGCGTCGGCATCAACTGGCTGATCCCGCGACTCGGCGAATTCACCGCGCTCTATCCGGAGATCCGGATCTCGCTGATCGTCACCGACGAGGAGCTCGATCTGTCGATGCGCGAGGCCGACGTGGCGATCCGCACCCGCAAGCCGACCCAGCCCGATCTGATCCAGCGCAAGCTGTTCGCGATCAGCTTCCACGCCTATTGCTCGCCGGAATATGTCAAGCGCTTCGGCACACCGCGCACACTCGACGAGCTCGATGATCATCGCATCATCATGCTGGCCGACGGCCAAGTCGCCCCGCATCTCCAGAACCGCAGCTGGCTGGTCGATGCCGGCCGCAACGGGTCCGGTCCGCGCGAGGCCTATTTCAGGGTCAACAACATCCTCGGCCTGGTCCGCGCCTGCCAGCAAGGCCTCGGCATCGCCGCGCTGCCGGACTACCTCGTCGAGGAAAACAGCCGTCTCGTGCAATTGTTCGGAGAGTCGGATTCGATCCAGCTCGACACCTACTTCGTGTATCCGGAGGAATTGAAAACGGTCGCACGCGTTCAAGTGTTCCGTGACTTCGTCGTGAGCAAAGCGCAGCGCTGGCCGGCGTGAGATTGTGCATGTCTGACATGCGGCTTGCATGGTTGCTGCGACGCCATTGAGCCCATACTGAAGTTGTGCTGAGCGTTGGCGTTGCGCATTGTCCCCCTCCTCCAGTGGCGCGAGCGTTCAGAAATCCCTCTTGGAAGGTGATTGTGTCGGCCTCGTTGGCCAGTACCTCCAGCCGGGCTCATTTGGGCCCGGCTATTTTTTTGCCGAATGTTTCCGTGTCGTGCCCGATGCGGCGTTGACAGCATCGCCTGCACCGCGCATCTAGATCGCATGTCCACGTCTTCGCACGCCAAGCTGTCGTCGAAAAAAGCTCCCCTCCCGGGGACATGTGGACGCGCGCGCTAGAATCTCTCGAATTCACCGCCGCATCACCAGCCCCGCCGCGAGGACGGGGCTTTTTTTGCGTGTCCCGTCTCCGGCTCCTGCCACCCAAGGAGATGGACCATGACCAACATTACGACCCGACTGCAGGGCCTCTGGCTGCCCCTGATCACGCCGTTCCGCGATGGCGCGCTCGACGAGCCATCCTTACGCAATCTGGTTCGGCACTACGCCGCCAAGCCGATCGATGGACTGGTGCTCGGTGCCACGTCAGGCGAAGGACTGGCGCTGTCTTGGGACGAGCGCGCCCGCCTGATCAGCGTGGTCCGGGACGAGCTCAACGCCACCGGCCGGTCGCTGCCGATCTGTCTCGGTGTCGGCGGCGTGGCGACGGCCGAGGTGAGCGAATCGCTCGACCGAACCGCGGAATGGCCGATCGACTTCTATCTGATCTCGAGTCCGCCTTACGTGCGCCCGTCGCAGCGCGGCCTGCTGGCGCATTTCACCGCATTGGCTGACCGCACCACCCATCCGATCGTGCTCTACAACATTCCCTATCGCTCGGCGGTCGGCCTCGACAACGAGACGCTGCTGCGGCTCGCGCAACATCCGGCCGTCGCAGGCGTCAAGGATTGCTGCGCCAATCGCATGCAGACGCGCGACTTGATCGCACGCCGACCGCCCGGATTTCGCATCCTCACCGGCGAGGACGCCCAGAGCTTCGATGCGCTGCAGGCCGGTGCCGACGGCGCCATCCTGCTCTCGGCGCATCTGGAGACCGAGACGTTTGCCGCAATCCTGCAGCACGTGAAGGCCGGCCGTCACGACGCGGCAGCAGCGTGCTGGGCGCAGGTCGAGGATCTCACGCGGCTGCTGTTCACCGAGCCGAGCCCGGCCCCGGCCAAGTACTGGCTGGCGCGGACCGGCATCATCGCGAGCCCCGACGTGCGACTACCGATGGTGGAGATCGGTGCCAGCCTTGCCGTACGCCTCGACCAGGAGATCGAGCGCCGCACGACGACAAGGACGCAGAGCTGCGTCGCCTGAGCGCTCCCGAAACAATCGTCGGACCGAGAGACGAAGCCACAGCGCGGAGACCACGGAGGCCGACACCTCCGTGGTTAATCCGAGCTAACAAACGCGATCAAAAGCGGCGCAGTCCGCAACCTCGTGTTTAAAGATGTTCCGCTATGGATGTTGAAAACGTCAAAGAGCGCGGGGGCGTCGTGGCTTTGCAGGATCATCCATACCCTGAGCATCAGGGATTCAGCGTCGAAGACATTCTCTGGGCGGTCGGGATCTGGTCCGTGATCCTGACCCTGACGCCGGCTATCGCCTTCTATTTCCTGATGGTCGCCTGACCTCGCCGCACCCTCTCGCGCGGCGCGAAATCGGCACTCACGCGAGATCGTGTGACCCGACGCAAAAAACGCGCGGAAGACCGCGCGTCGATGCCTCATCTGATGCCGCGATCAGGCCGCCTGCTTGTGCATGGCGCCGTTAGCCGACACGGTCCCGCGAATCGCCCGCACCGAGCGCTCGATCGCAGCCCAAAGGCGCGCGATCTCGGCTGCGGCACGCCCTTCCGCATAATATTCACGCACGCCTTCGCCCTGGCCCAGCGCCATCAGCAGATCGGCGCGGTTGGTGATCTGGCCGCCCCACACCGGCGCCTTGAACTTCGCCAGCGCCTCCCGGGCGATCGTAACGATCGGGCTTTCGGCATCGTCGCGGCGCGCCGGTGCGCCATTGAGAACGACCGCGTAGGGCTTGCGCGCGGCGCGGCAGGTCTGGATCGTCTCCTGCACCGCGTTGACGTCGAACACGCCGGGGCGGGCCGGGATGATCACCATGGTCGCGTTCTTGATCGCATCCTCGACGACGGCCGAGATGGTCGGCGGCGTATCGATCAGCACCCACTCGACGCCGTCACGGCGGGCGGCGGACACGATCGCGCTCACCGAGTTCACGGCCGTCTTGATCGGCGGCTCGTTGGTGCCGCGCAGCTTGTGCCAAAGCGTCAGCGACCCCTGAGGGTCCGCATCGATGAGCAGACTAGACTTGCTCGACTTGATCTGCGCAGCGAGATGGGCGGCCAGGGTGCTCTTGCCTGAGCCGCCCTTACGCGATGCGAAAACAATGACGTTCATACCTTGGCCTCCAGATTGACCCCGGCAGCGAAAATGAATCAGCGGACTGATTCGCGGAAGAAAAATTTAGCGATTAATAAGACGTAACTCCTGATTGCCGAAACGGATTGGTTTTTGAGTCACACCAAAGCAGGCAAAACAGCAGATCCGGCCGCGATGTTCGACAACATCCGGTCATGCCCCATCGCATTTACATGTCGAGGCTGCGCATCGAGGTGCGCATCCAAGGACCTCGGTCATTCCGAGTGCCGCCAAATGCGGCCATCGGCATCGCTCAAGTCGCGTCCGGTCGCGTCGACTTCTTCGCTTTGCCGGCGCGCGCAGTGACCGGCTTGGTGACAGGACGAATGCTCATCGGCCGTTCCGCGCGGCCAGATGACGCTGCCTGGCGCTGCGGTGGCCCGAATTGGGCGCGGCATGGCGGCGACAGCTCGGCCTTGCGGCGGACCATGCAGGCGGTGACACGATCGACGTCGGGAATGTCGGAACTACAAAGCCGGAACGCATCGCCCGTGCACGCCTGCTCCTGCTCGGGGGTATAGGCCCGTGCGGTTACGGGGACTAACAGCGCGGCTACTACGATCAGTACGGCAGAGATGCATGGATCGAGATCAATCCCTCTCATCGTCCCCTCCCCCTCGTTGCCGCAAAGTGTGATTGAAGGAGACAGGATTCGCAAGCAACAGCGCCACGCCGTGCTTCTGATCCGGCGCAGCAAACCGCAAGCGAGGGCACGCCCCGGCGATATATCCGTCGAAATACGGAGACCGGGCTCAGGCTTCCGCACAGCTCTGCGCACACGCCCAGTCTACAGCCATACGCGAGAGGTCGCGACAGGGCTACAAGTCACGGCGCACGATCAATGGGGCGCGGAGCACGTATAGAGGTGAGCCAGCGAACGGCACAGCGATGGTCCTGGCCATGGTACAGTTGGGTGGGCTCGAACCACCGACCTCCTGTTCCACAGACAGGCGCTCTAACCAACTGAGCTACAACTGCATCCGCCATGGACTGCCCGCCAGGGGGCGTCCGAACGGGCCGGAAACTAGGTGCAACGGGCCAATTTGGCAAGGCCGAGAACGAATAAAGTCCCCGGCCATGCCCGCGTTTTTTGACGCTGTTTCGGCCCGAGTGAGCCCCCGTTCAAGCGGGAGCCCAGAAAGCATCGAACCCGGCCGCAACGCGTCCGGGTCCTGGATCTTCCGCTGGCCTCACCGGCGCACGGCCGTACCGCGCACCTGGCTCGAATCAGGCCGGCCTCAGGCCGCCGTCTTGAACAGCTTGCTGGCGCTTTCCTTGATCGGCTCGACCGTCTCGGCCGCAACCTTCTGGCCGAGCTCGCCGAGCTCCTTGGCCTGGGACGTGAAGGTCTCGAACTGCCTGCGCGCGAAACCGGTCCACAGCTCCATCGCCTCCGACGGCGACTTCACGCCGAACAGCTCCTGGGCGAAGTCGAGCGAAGCCGTCGTATTGGCCTTCGTAAATTCCATGACCTTGGACGAGTAGACGCCGGCGCCCTTGCTGGCGTTGGCGAAGAAGGCCTCGATGGCCGAATTGTGCGTTTCCGCAGCGTCCTTGAACTTGGCGTAGTTCTCACGGGCCTGCGACACGCCTTTTTCGGCGAGCGCGCGCACCTGCTCGGGAACCTCAAACGGGATGATGGACGCGGAGAACGGATCGGTGGCATTGGTCATGGCATGTATCCTTCGAAACATTGAGACTGGACCGTCCCGGCAATCGGGAAGTCACTTCGGATCACGCAGAGGAACCGCCCCTGGGAGGTAACAACCTCGCGTAGAGCTATATCGTGTCGTTTTTGTGCAACGCAATGGAAATTCCATTATCAGGAACTCTTTGTCGCGCCCGCTTCCAGAATTTACGGGAGCGGAGAACATCCCCTCAGGCCTTGGGCTTGGTGGTGTCGATCGCAGCCTTGCCGATGGCCTGGCCCATTTCGCTTGCCTGTTCGGTGAGCGACCGCATCTGGCCCTGAACAAATTCGCTGTGAAGCCGCAGCACCTCGGGCAGGTCCTTGGCGTGCACCAGCGATTGGGCGTAGTCGAGCGATGATTGAACGTTCCTTTCGGCATAGGACAAGACCTTGGCGCCGATGTCCTTGGCCCCGGCCCGCACCGTCGCGCTGCGCTGTTCGAGCGAGCCTGCCGTCGCCTCCGCTCCAGCCAGGAGCTGCTCGAACGTCTGACGTGCCTGGTCGATGCCTGCCTCCGCCATCGCTCGCATGTCTTTCGGAATCTCGAATCGTCGCCCGTCTTCGGTCATGGTTCCCTGGCGTCCCGATTGGCTTCGCCCGCAGCGCCTCGTCTCGAAGCGGCCGTCCCCGCTGCCTACGCAACTCGTGGTCCCCAACGGGGGGATTGCAACGAGCCATGCCCGGGTTCGCCGCAATTCCGTGCGCTGCGGCTCACGAGGAACACATTAAGGTTATCCAAGCTTTAGCAGGACAGGAGTACGGCCCCGCCGTGGACCTTGGCCCTCAAAACGCGCGATAGTAACGAATTCTTAACGCCACCAGTTCCGGCCGCCGATCAACGTCCAACATCACAAGAGCCGTTCGCCGTCGTCGCCCATGACCTACGCCGATCTCGAATTGCAGGCCCTCAGCGACCCCCGGCTGGCTGTCCACGCCGCCGGCAGTCTGCCGGCTTGGCTATGGTCGGCCGATGGCAGCCGTGTGCTGTGGGCAAATGCGGCCGGTGCACGCGCCCTCGGCGCGGCGAGCGCAACGGCGCTGATCGCGAAGGCGCTCGGCCCCGCCGACGCGCATCGCCGCCAGGTCGCTCAATTGGGACGGCGTCTGCCCGAGAACGGCAACTTGCGACTCGAACGCCTCCGTGGCTTCGGCGCGCCGCTCGGCACGCTCGCGACCTGCGGCTGCACCAGGATCGATCTGCCGGATGGCACGCGCGCGGTGCTGATCACCAGCACCGACGGGGGCGGACGCAGCGTCCCGCTGGCGGAACGCCTGAAGCGGCTCGTGGAAGCCAGCGGACATGCGCTGATCGCATTCACCCAGGATGGCCAGTTCGCCGGCATCAGTGCAGCCGGACGGCGCCTGTTTGGCACGCGCGACCTGAGCGAGCCGGATGTCGCCGAGATCCGCAGAGCGGCGCTTATCGACGGCATGGCCGAGGTGACGTTCGGCACCGAGCGCGCAGCGCTCTACCGCATCGGCAGCGGCAACCAGGTCGGGCTGGTGGCCGTCCCGATGCCGGCCCTAGCCGACGGGATGGAGGCGCCAGGCTCGGCGCAGACATCAGAGCCAACCGCAGATGCCGCCCCCGCATCACCAGCCCCCGCGCACGTTGCCGCTGGGCCCGTGGTCGTGATTTCGCCTCCTCTTCCGGTGGATGCAATGACTGAACGCCGAACCGAATACGAATCCCCCGCGCTGTCGAACGAAGCGCCGGCCGAGTTCCTGCTGATCGACGATCAGGCCAAGGCCGACCTGTTCGAGGCGCCGGTGCCGGTGCCGCAAACGACGGATGAGACGCATCCTGCCGAGTCCGTCGCGGCGGACCCTTCGGTCGGCCGCCGCCACCCACTCCGATTTTCCTGGCAGATGGATGCCGAGGGACGATTCTCGATCGGCTCAGACGAATTCACCCGCCTGATCGGGCGGCACAGCGCCGCCAAGCTCGGCCGTCCCTGGCATGAGCTCACTGCATCGCTAGGCCTCGATCCAGACGGGCGGGTCGGTGCGGCGATCGAAACGAAAGAGACCTGGAGCGGGCTCGTCGTCAGTTGGCCCGCGGACGGCGAGCGGCTTGCGGTCGAATTGTCGGGACTGCCTGTCCTGACGGAGGACAGGACCCATGCCGGCTATCGCGGCTTCGGCGTCTGTCGCGACCTCGACGCTCTCGACCGGCTGGCCGCACTGCGTCGCCCCGCATTGGCCGATGCAGACGCGGCCGATGCTCCGGACGCCGACGAAACCGAGCCTGCCCAATCCGACCATGTGCAGGCCGCAGATGTGCCGCCGCAGCAGGACAACGTCACGGCGTCATCGCGTGAGGCTTCCATTGCGGCGGACGTACACCACATCGACGGCATCGGGCTCGAAACGACCGGGAATGTGGTCCCATTCCGCGCTCCGGGCGAGTCCAAGCATCCGGTGCTCACGCCGGTGGAGAACAGTGCGTTTCATGAACTCGCGCGTCAGCTGTCGGCCCGGCTCGAAGGCGAGATCCGCAACTCAGCCGCGGACGTCGCGAGTACGGCGTTCGAGCCGGGATCGCGCGTGAGCGATCCGTTGGTCCCGCCGCAGCAGCAGACCCCGTCGGGGACGGAGACGGCGACCGATCATGGCGCGGGGCTGCAGACCGAATGGCTCATCCCCGAGGAGCCGCCGGCCCAGGGCGACAGCCAGCGCGACCGCATCCTGCTCGACCTGCTGCCAACGGGCATGCTGATCTACCGGCTCGATCGCCTGCTCTATGGCAATCCGGCCTTCTTCAGGCAGATGGGCTACGCCGACCTTGCGGCCCTGGAGCAGGCGGGCGGGCTCGATGCACTCTATGTCGAGCCGGGCGTGTCGTCAGCGTCGAACAAATCCGAGGCCGGCACCCCCGTGACGATCTCGGCAGCCGACGGGTCCTCCAGCGAGGAGGTGAAGGCGGAAGCCCGCCTGTTCACGATCACCTGGGACGGCGATACCGCCCATGCCCTGATCTTCGCTCCGGTGCCCGGAACCGCGGCCGCGGTTCCGACGGCGACCGACGCTGCGCCGATGCCAGTGCCGGCCTCGGCTGCACCAGCCCCCCTGGTCGTGGCCCCGCCTCCGGCCGCCGGCCACGCCGAAGCCGAAGACCTTGCGGCGATCCTCGACGTCACAGCCGAGGGCATCCTGATGTTCGACGCCGGCGGCAACATCCACGCCTGCAACCGCAGCGCCGAGGCGCTGTTCGGTCACGACGGCGCGGCGCTGGTGCGCCGTAACCTGATCGAGCTGTTCGCGCCGGAAAGCGCCCGCCTCGTGCTCGATTACCTCGACAGCGTGCAGCAGGCCGGCGCGTCGAGCGGGTTCGATCAGGGCCGCGAGGTGCTCGGGAAGATCGCTCAGGGCGGCCTCATTCCGTTGTCGATGGCAATTGGCCGGACCAGGCCCGACGGCCCGAACTTCTTTGCCGTGTTCCGCGATCTGTCGCAGCTCCACCGCGGCGAAAGCGAGTTGCTGCAGGCTCGTCGCGTGGCCGATCGGGCCGCCAACGCCAAGGCCGACATGCTGGCCCGGATCAGCCACGAAGTACGCGCGCCGCTGAACGCGATCATCGGCTTTGCCGAGGTGATGATCGGCGAACGGTTCGGCACGATCGGCAACACCCGCTACGCCGAATACATGAAGGACATCCGCACCTCGGGCGAGCGCGTCGTCTCCCTGATCGACGATCTGCTGGAGCTGTCGCGCATCGAGACCGGCAAGCTCGAGCTCGCTTTCACCAGCCAGAATCTCAACGAACTGGTGGAGAGCTGCGTCGCAGCGATGCAGCCGCAGGCCAACCGCGCCCGCATCATCATCCGCACCTCGCTGTCGCAACTGCTGCCGCCGGTCATCGCCGACGCCAGGGCGCTGCGCCAGATCGCGATGAACGTGATCTCGGCCTCGATCTCGCTGGCCAATCCCGGCGGCCAGGTCATCGTCTCGACCGCGCAGACCGATTTCGGCGAGGTCGCGCTGCGCGTCCGCGACACCGGTCATGGCCTGAACGATCAGGAGGTGGCTGCGGCGCTCGAACCGTTCCGTGCGCCCTCGGCTTCCGAGCAAGGCTCCGATGGCGCCGGTCTCAGCCTGTCGCTCACCAAGGCGCTTGTCGAAGCCAACCGGGCGCAGTTCCATATCAAGGCCGCGCCGAAATCCGGCACGCTGATCGAGGTGGTGTTCTCGCGCGCCATGGCGCGCAATCAGAGCACCGGCTGAACCGATCCTGCCCGGCGTACGGCCAGCGCACGCCGCTTGAGACCGAGCAGCAGCGGACCGAACGCCAGAACGAAGCCGGCGAATGCGACCACCCAGGCAAGCGCCGCGACGTGTAGCAGCACCTCGGTATGCGCCGGCGCCAACACGGCGCAGACCCGCGTGACCGCTGCGACGATGATCGCCAGATAGATCACCTGGGTCGCGGGCGCGGCCGTCAGCGCCTGGCCGGTGTGGCCGAGCGTGGCCCGCGTCATCACTGCAAGCGTCGTGATGCCGGCGGCCCCGACCATCCAGGCGTGCAGCCCGGCGCTTGGCAGAATCCATCCGAGGCTGGCGGCCGCCGTGAGCAGGAAGCCGAGCGGAACGAACACGTAGCCGACATGCAGGATGACCAGCAGCCGTTCGCGCAAGGTGCGATCGCCGGCCCAGCGCGCGAGCCTCACCACATGCAACAATCCGGCCGCCGTGAGCGCAAGCGCGGTCGGCGCGCTCTCAGGAACCAGAATCCAGCCGAGCAGGCTTAGCGCACTGAACAGCACGACGGCGATGTCGAAGCGGCCGAACGGCGCCGGCAGCCGGCCGGGATTGTGCTTGACCAGCCAGTTGCGGGTGAAGCTCGGCGTGATGCGGCCGCCGATCAGTGCGAGCAGCAGCACGATCACGGCAACACCGACGCGAATGGCGTAGTCGGCCGAGCCGCGCAGATGAGCCTCGACATGGAACGCGATGTTGCCGGCGCACAGCACCGCGACGATTGCGACCACCGGCAAATTCCGCCAATTGCGCCCGGCGACGATCTCGCGCGCCGCGGCCAGAACGACAAGCATGAGGAAGCTCGCATCGATCAGCAGCGCGGCCCACCAGGGGCCCAGCGCGGACATCGTGACGGCCAGTCGTCCGGCCGTCCACACGATCACGAGGGTGAGCAGCGGCAGGCCCCGGATCGGCAGACGTCCGGTCCAGTTCGGGATCGCCGTGAACAGGAAGCCAGTGACGACGGCCGGCAAATAGCCGTAGAGCATTTCGTGCACATGCCAGTCGCGGGGAGCGAAGCCGGAGCTCAGCTTCAGCTCGCCGTAGAAAGCCGGGACCCAGATCAGGATCGCCAGCGCGGCCTGGAGCGCGCCCAGCAGAAAGAACGGCCTGAACCCGTTGGCGAGAACGGTCCAGCCCTGATAGTTGCGTGGAATGGCCATGTGCATGCTCGCTCGATGAAGGACGGGAACCGCACCGATCGCGGCGTTGTGCTTAACATGTAGTTGCGCGTCGCCCACTATGACTTGCGCCAGCACAAACTTCCGACAGATCGCAAAAACGTGCTATTGAGCGCCGCAAAATTAGGCCGAATCCGGCCCCGGAGAACACCATGGCTTCCATCGACCGTTCGCTGGTCGCGCATCTGCCGCTGTTTGCGGGGCTGTCCGCGGAGGATCTCACGGACGTGCTGCGGGAAGCCCGCTCCCTTCGCGTCCCCCGCAACGGCGCAGTGTTCGAGCAGGGCGCCGATGCGACCTCGTTCTTCCTGCTGCTCCACGGTCATGTCCGCGCCAGCAAGACGACGCCGACCGGCGACCAGATCGTGGTGCGCTATGTCGTGCCAGGGGACACTTTCGGCGTCGCCCCCGCCATCGGTCTCCAACATTATCCGGCGACAGCGACCGCCGTCGACGACAGCATCGTGCTGGCCTGGCCGTCCGCCTCATGGCCGCGGCTGGTCGCGAAGTTCCCGTCGCTGGCGGCGAACACGCTGCAGACGGTCGGCCAGCGGCTGCAGGAAACCCATGCGCGCGTGATCGAAATGTCGACGCAGCAGGTGGAGCAGCGCATCGCGCATGCCCTACTCCGGCTCGCCAACCAGGCCGGCCGCAAGCTCGATCACGGCGTTCAGATCGACTTCCCGATCAGCCGGCAGGATATCGCCCAGATGACCGGAACGACCCTGCATACGGTAAGCCGCATCCTCTCGGGCTGGGAGCAGCTCGGCCTCGTCGAAAGCGGACGTCAGAAGATCGTGCTGCGCGAGCCGCACAAGATCGTCCTCCTGGCGCAGCAGAACGCCGGTGACGCGGCCGCGTCGCGGACCTGATCACGCGCAGGCACACAGGGCCGCGAGGAACGCGTCGGGATCGACGCCATGCTCGTGGCAGGCATCCGCGACGTTGTGAAAACAGGCGATCGGGCAACCGACGCAACGCATCTGGAAAGCAAGAAAGACGCGGATGGTCTCCGGCCTTCGCCGCATGACGTCGTCGACCAGTTCATCGAAGGAGATTGGCATGCGCGCCTCCATTCCAGCGCGAATGGTAGCGGGCATGCCCTTGGCGGTCTTTGTCGCGGCACAAGCACCGCGGCAGCTGGCCGGTCAGACCGCCCGGCTGTGCAGCTGCTTCGACGCGTCGAGATGCGCATCGAACGCCGCAGCGACGCTGCGCACCAGGAACCGGGAATGCTCGGTCACCGCGAGCGCACCGCCGTTGAGCTCGACCACACCGTCGGAGATCAGCGATTGCAGCCGCGGCGCCGATCTCAGCATGTCGTCGGTGTCCGTGCCATGGCGGGTGCAGATGACGTCGAGGTCCACGCCGTAGTCGCACATGATGCGCTCGATGATGTCGGCCCGTAGGCGGTCGTCATCCGTCAGTCCATAGCCTTTCACGGTCGCGAGGCTGCCGGACGCGATCTTCTGCTCATAGGCCCGGACCTGCGGCGCGTTCTGGACATAACCTTGCGGCAGTTGCCCGATCGCCGAGGCGCCGAACCCGAGCAGCAGATCGTTGGCATCGGTCGTGTAGCCCTGGAAATTGCGATGCAGCCGGCCTTCGCGGAACGCGATGGTCATCGGGTCGCTGGGCAAGGCGAAATGATCGAGCCCGATCTGGACGTAGCCTGCGTTCTTCAGCGCATCAGCGATCGCACAGGCCTGATCGTAGCGTTCCAGACTGTCCGGCAGCGCCGAGTCCTGAATCTTGCGTTGGTGCGTCTTGAACGATGGCACATGAGCGTAGCCGAACACGGAGAGCCGGTCGGGGCGAAGGTCGATGGCACGCCGGACGGTGTCGAGACAGGACGCCACGCTCTGATACGGCAGCCCGTAGATCAGGTCGAAATTGATGCCGGCAACGCCAGCCTGGCGCAATCCATTCGTGGCCGCCGCGGTCTGCTCGAAGCTCTGTACCCGGTTGATGGCCTGCTGCACCCGCGGATCGAAGCTCTGCACGCCCAGGCTGGCGCGATTGACCCCGCTCACCCCCAGCGCGGCGATCATCTCCGGCGTCAGCGTGCGGGGATCTATCTCGATGGCGATTTCCGCCGATGGCAGCACGAAAAATGAATGGCGCAGCGATCCGACGAGATCCACAAAGGACTCCGGCGCCATGATGGTGGGCGTGCCGCCGCCGAAATGAATGTGCCCGACCTGCAGCCGCCGGCCAATCTGGCGCGCCACCATGTCGATCTCGCATCGCAGTGCCGATTCGTAGACCGCAATCGGCTCATCGCGCTTGGCGACCATGGTGTTGCAGCCGCAATACCAGCACATCGAGCGGCAGAAGGGCACATGCAGGTAAAGTGATGCCGTCGCGCTCGCCGGTATCGCGCGCAGCCATTCTGCGTAGGTGGACGGGCCGACCGCGGCGGAGAAATGAGGCGCCGTGGGATAGCTGGTGTAGCGCGGAAGGCGCTCCTGTCCGTAGCATGCCGCAAGATCTGGTCTCATGTCCTGCCTGTCACCTGAGCGTGTCGACCTGGGGTTCGGAGGTCCTTGACATAAGGCAAGAGGGGCGGCCTTGAGCTTTCTCAAGGCGCGGCCGGCAGATGCCCCGTTGGATAACCAGTAAAACGCCGGTTATCGCCTCGGACTTTGCGCTTCCTCAAAGTGGCCGGCTCATTTCACATCATCATTGATTCATTGACGATTCGAGGAAAACCGCAATGGAAGCTCTGCAACTTCTGATCCGTTCATTTGCTCTCCTCGCCGGCATCCGCGGCCATATCCCCCAGTCCGACGGATTCGAATCGTTCCGCGACGAGTCGGGGCCGACAGGCCTGCTCGGCAATATCGCCATGTTCATGACCACGATGTTTTGCCTCGCGGCGGCAGTGGCCTTCGCCGCGTTGCTGGCGCTGCGCTGGCTGAGCTGACGAGTTTGGTAACCCATCGTCGATCGGTGCAA
Source organism: Bradyrhizobium sp. SZCCHNR1051 (assembly GCF_032489615.1). Lineage (NCBI taxonomy): Bacteria > Pseudomonadati > Pseudomonadota > Alphaproteobacteria > Hyphomicrobiales > Nitrobacteraceae > Bradyrhizobium > Bradyrhizobium sp. SZCCHNR1051. The sequence goes on from NZ_JAUEYJ010000002.1 coordinate 287,971, forward strand.
TGCCTTGAACCTTGGCCTTGAACCTCGCATCCTGGTGCTCGTGACTGTCCTGCGGTCTCGGCAAACGGATGGATCATTTCTCGGCGCGTAGTTGCGCGGGGACAGTCCAGCCCCCTTTGCTCCGCGCCCCCGTCCGGACTCCCCAAGAACTACTCGCCGATGCAACTCATTCGCGCGATGCGCTGGCGCAGCCGCGCCAATTTCGCTCCGAACCCGCCATCGCATTCCGCAAATGCGAAGTTGCTTGTTGCAGCACAAACAAGCCGGGTTCCAACGAGAGCATGATGATTGCGGCACTACAACAGATCCAATGAAGGAGCGATCCATGTTGACCCGCCGCACCGCCATGTTCAGTGCAGCCATCGCCGCGATGATGCTTGCGGCTCCCGCGATGGCCGAGGACCTCAAGCTGCCGCGCCAGAAGGTCGATCTGGTGGCTCCGCCGTTCGTGCATGCGCACGAGCAGGCGACGAAGCAGGGGCCCAAGATCATGGAGTTCAAGCTCGTGGTCCAGGAGAAGAAGATGGTGATCGACGAGAAGGGCACCACCTTCCAGGCCATGACGTTCAACGGCTCGATGCCGGGCCCGCTGATGGTGGTCCATGAGGGTGACTATGTCGAGGTGACCCTGGTCAATCCCGCGACCAACAGCATGCCGCATAACATCGATTTCCACTCCGCGACCGGAGCGCTGGGTGGCGGCGCGCTGACCCTGGTCAATCCCGGCGAGCAGGTCGTGCTGCGCTGGAAGGCGACGCGGACCGGCGTGTTCGTCTATCATTGCGCCCCAGGCGGACCGATGATCCCCTGGCATGTCGTCTCGGGCATGAACGGCGCCGTGATGGTGCTGCCGCGCGACGGTCTCAATGACGGCCGCGGACACGCGTTGCGCTACGATCGCGTCTACTACATCGGCGAGCAGGACCTCTACGTCCCGCGCGACGACAAGGGCAACTTCAAATCCTATGACTCGCCCGGCGAGGCATATAGCGACACCGAGGAGGTCATGCGCAAGCTCACGCCGACCCATGTGGTGTTCAACGGCAAGGCCGGCGCGCTCACCGGAAAGAATGCGCTCACGGCCAATGTCGGCGAGAACGTGCTGATCGTGCACTCGCAGGCGAACCGCGACAGTCGTCCGCATCTGATCGGCGGCCACGGTGATTATGTCTGGGAGACCGGCAAGTTCTCCAACGCGCCGGAGACCGGGCTCGAGACCTGGTTCATCCGCGGCGGCTCCGCCGGTGCCGCGCTCTACAAATTCCTGCAGCCCGGCATCTACGCCTACGTCACCCACAACCTGATCGAGGCGGCCAATCTCGGCGCAACGGCCCATTTCAAGGTCGAAGGCAAGTGGAATGACGACCTGATGATGCAGGTGAAGGCCCCGGCCGACATTCCGACCGGCACGACGAACTGATCGGCCCAGGGGGCCGGCATGTCCGGCCCCCCACTCTTCTCAGTGTGCTGCCATGCTGCTCGCTTTCAAGATCAAGCTCACCCTTGCCTGCGTCGCCGGATTGGCTGGCCCGACCACAATGGCCCCGATCCTTGCAGGGCTGCCAGACCGCGCCGCCGGTCTCGACGGCCCCGCCCTCACCGAGATCGCACCTGGGACGATCAGCTACCGCGACTCCGGCGACCATCTCCGCAACGGCCGCCAAGCCGAAGCTCCCATCACGACGGTCCGCTTTGATCATCCGCTGACCATGATGACGAACCACGTCAGTGCCGCCGACTACCACGCCTGCGTCGAAGCCCATGCATGTCGCGCGCTCGATCGCGACGTCCCCATCGCCATCGATCGTCCGGCGGTGCAGGTAAGCTGGCACGACGCCGTTGCCTACGCCGAGTGGCTCTCGCACAAGACCGGCGATAGCTATCGGCTGCCGACCGATACCGAGTGGGCCTATGCGGCCGGGAGCCGATTCAAGGACGATGGCATCTCGATCGACGACGCCGATCCCTCGCGGCGCTGGATCGCCCGCTACGAACGGGAAGCCGCCCTGCAAGACGATCCCAAGACGCGCGGCTTCGGCGGCTTCGGCATCAACGAGCACGGCATTGCCGACCTCGCGGGCAATGTCTGGGAATGGACCTCGACCTGCTTCACACGCAAGCTGCAGGATAGTGCCGGTCGCGTCATCAAGACCGTCAGCAATTGCGGCGTCCGTCTGGCCGAAGGCGCGCATCGAGCCTACGTGACCGACTTCATCCGCGATGCGCGCGCCGGCGGCTGCGCCTCCGGCACGCCACCTGCCAATCTCGGTTTCCGGCTTGTCCGCGATCAACCCTCATGGAGCCGCAGCATGACGCGACGCCTCGGCCGGCTACTCGGCGCCATCCGCGCCTGACATGCTCGGCCTCCATAAGTCCGCTCGAAAAGTGCACTCGAAGCACGCTTGCCTGCAACCTACGCCGGCGCCGGATCGACGGTGCCCTGACACTGGCACAAATGACAGTCACGCAAAACAACTTTCGGTTGCGAAATCTGAGTTGCAAACGTTAGACAATTGCCGTTGAGCGACGCGATGAGCGGACCAGGAGGCGAGTGTGATTTCTCGACATCCGCCGGTCTTCTTCACGTCCGACCTGCATGGTTACGGGATCGGCAACACCAGCTGGTTCGACGACGATTCGCCGAGCGCACTGGCTGGACGCTGCCTCATCGACGCGCTCGAATATCTGCGGACGTCGCCCAAATTCGCCGCCAAGGACTGGCACGTGGTGAATGCGGGCGCGGCGCGTCTCGTGCACCAATGTCTCACGGACGGCGCGCTGGCGCGCAGCGATATTCTCGATCGCGTGGCTCCCGCCATCGAACGGGTTTGCGCACGGATCGTCGCGAGCCGCCAATATCGCATTCCGTTCTATGGCGACGACTTCTGGGACTGGGCCAGTGTGGTCGACGGTTTGTGCGAGGTACAGCAGGTTTCGGTGACCGCGGCCCAGGTCGCAAGACGCGAGCTCGACCAGTTTCGTAGGACCGTCCACATCCGCATGCCGAGCGGTCTCTCGGTCGGCGACCTCGAGCACGAATGGTTCGGACCGGCGATCGCAACACGCGCCTATCGTCTGCTGGATTCCCGCGCATCGGGAATAGATCCCGACCTGCGCAACGAGTTGCAGGCGCAATCGCTCGAACGCATCGAGCGCGGCAGGTATCGCGGACGGCAGGTGACGCCGTGGCAATTGAGCTGGCACTACGGTCAGGTCGTCGGCGAATTCCAGCGCGCCGCAAGCGAGCAGGCGGCCGAGCTGGCTGATTTTGCCTGGCTCGCCGTTCCCCTCGAACTCAGCAAGCGCGCCCAAGTTCTCGCGCGCATCCTGCAAGGCGCCTGCGCGGTGAAGGACCGCAGGACCGTCCTGCAGGCCTTCGAAGAGCTCTATCGCTGCGAGACACCCGGCCGGCCGCTCGGCCAGGGCGTGATCGGCGCCGACATCGAGGCCTCCCTGGACGTGCTCGAAGCGCTGTGGCAGCAGCTCGACGGTCGTGAGAAGGCCAGCATCAACGCGATGCTCGACGCGCTGCGATTTCTCCATGCCAAAGCCAACACGATCGGTTTCGTGGTCGAAACGCCGGAGGATATCGAAGCCCTGGTCCAGGCGATGGGCCCGGGCACGCTGATCGAACAGCGCAACGCGGCGCGCGCCATCATCAGGCATTCCTGCTTCCATGCAGTCGTGTGCCTCGGGCGATCGATCGCCGAGGTGGCGAGCGCGGCCGCAGTGGCGATCGAAGAGCATGGGGCGCAGTGGCTGATCATGCCGGGACGGGCCGACGCCCTGGGAGCGAATCTCCCGCAAGTGGCCCGCGGCCCGCGATTCGTCGGCGCCGGCCCCGGCGATCTCGTCATCGCCACCTCGGTCGCGCCATTCCGGATTCAGATCAAGCTGCGCGACGCGCTCAGCATGGCCGAGCCGCCCTCGGTCGATGACAGCGGAATGATCATTCCGGCCGATCCCGAGCTTTGCCGCCTCGCGCACGAGGCCGCAAATGGCATGCTGGACGACATCGACGTGTTCTTCGAAGGAATGACAGTGACGTGCGATGGCGACGGCACCGACGCCGAAATCTCGGCGGCGTTTCCAGGCGCGCTTGCGACGGATGACACGGCCTATGCGATGGGACTGATCTGCCTCGGCCGCAGTGTGCCGTGCCTGATCATTCAGGGGTTGGCGGAGACGACGCCGCCCGCTGCTGCGAGCCGGGCGCGGCATGCGGCATGCCGGCTCGCCGTCAAGGTCGCGGAGATGCTCTGCCGGCGCTGGTAGTCGCGCCCTCAGGCATTCTTGAGCGCGACCCGGAACTCGGCTTCGGTCTTGGCCTTGACCTCGTCGAGCGTCACGCCATCGGCGAGCTCGATCAGGGCCATGCCGTCATTGCCATGCTTGTCGATCGTGAACACCGCCAGATCGGTCACCACCATGTCCACGACGCGCTCGCCGGTCAGCGGCAGCGTGCACTGCTTGAGCAGCTTCGGACCGTCCTTGGCGCTATGCTCCATGACCACGACGACGCGCTTGACGCCGGCGACGAGATCCATCGCGCCGCCCATGCCCTTGACCATCTTGCCAGGGATCATCCAGTTGGCGAGGTCACCGTTCTGGGCGACTTGCATGGCGCCGAGGATCGACAGGTCGATGTGGCCGCCGCGGACCATGGCGAAGGAATCGGCTGACGAGAAATAGCTGGTGATCGGCAGCTCGGTGACGGTCTGCTTGCCGGCATTGATGAGGTCGGGATCCTCCTCGCCCTCATAGGGGAACGGACCCATGCCGAGCATGCCGTTCTCGCTCTGCAGCGCCACGTCGACGCCCGGCGGGATGTAGTTCGAGACGAGCGTCGGAATGCCGATGCCGAGATTGACGTAGTAGCCGTCCCGCAGCTCCTTGGCGGCGCGCGCCGCCATCTGCTCTCGCGTCCAGGCCATCAGACTTCCTCCCCGGCTGCAGCGGCGGCTTCACGTTTGCGCACGGTGCGCTGCTCGATGCGCTTCAGTTCGGTTCCGACCTGGATGATGCGTTTGACGAAGATGCCGGGCGTATGGATGTGGTCGGGATCGATCTGGCCGGCCGGCAGCAGGTGCTCGACCTCCGCGACCGTCACCTTGGCCGCAGTTGCCATCATCGGATTGAAGTTGCGCGCAGTCTTGCGGTAGACGAGGTTGCCGGCGGTGTCGCCCTTCCAGGCGTGCACGATCGCCAGATCGGCAAACAGGCCGCGCTCCATCAGATATTTCTCGCCGTCGAACTCCCGCACCTCCTTGCCCTCCGCGACCAGCGTGCCGACGCCGGTCTTGGTGAAGAAGGCCGGGATGCCGGCGCCGCCGGCGCGGATGCGCTCGGCCAGGGTGCCCTGCGGGCAGAATTCGAGCTCCAGCTCGCCGGCCAGATATTGCTGGGCAAACAGCTTATTCTCGCCGACATAGGACGAGATCATCTTCTTGATCTGCCGCGTCTCCAGCAGCCGGCTGAGGCCGATGCCGTCGACCCCGGCATTGTTGGAGATGACGGTGAGGTCCTTCACCCCGGACTCGCGAATGGCGTCGGACAGGGTTTCTGCGATGCCACAAAGACCAAACCCACCCGACATGATGGTCATGCCGTCCTTGAGGAGGCCAGCAAGGGCGGATTTGGCGTCCGGATAGACCTTGTTCATACGGGAATGACCTGCTGCAGAGCGGCGATCGCGCGGATATCGACCGGATTATTAGGCGAAATCTTCGCAATGCGTCAATGATGCCTTCCCAACGCGCACATCCTGCTTTAGCTGTCGCACCAGCCTGCGCCTCCGAGGCGATCCGGAGTCCGGGATATCAGGGCTCCGCCGCAATCCGGCCACACCGGCGGCATGGCCTTGAAAGCGTCAAGAAAGCGCATCAAGTTGTTGATGTTGGCAGGGGTTTTCGGCGCACCCTGCCCATCCCGAGTAACCAGCGATCCGACGATCCCAGGACATGTCCGTGACCATGGCCCAAGGAATGAGGCGCCTCGGCACACCGATCGCGGTGCTGCTGGGCATCGCGTTCGTGGGCCTGCTGGCGAGCTCCTGGCTGGTCAATCGCGAGGCATTGCGGCAGGCGGTGGAGAGCCAGATCCGCGCCGTGACCGGGCTCGAGCTCGTTGTCAAGGGACATATCGACGTCTCCTTGTTTCCGGGCAGCTATGTCTCGTTCCACGATGTCGGTCTGAAGGGCAGCGGTACCGAGGATCCGGCCCTGCGCGTCGACGTGCTGACCGCCAATCTGCAATTGCTGCCGCTGCTGTTGCAGCGGTTCGAAATCGCCGACGTCATGATGCTGCGGCCGCAGATCAACGTCACCCGCGAGGCCGATGGCAACAGCAACTGGACACCCTTCATCGAGACCATCGCGCGCACGATGCGCCCGGGGCCCGACAGCCAGATGTCGTTCTCCGAGATCCGCATCCAGGACGGCATCCTGGTCTACGAGGACACCGGCCATCATGCTTCCGAGCGGCTCGACGATATCGACCTGTCGCTCGCCTGGCCGTCGATCTCGCGCTCGTTCGCGGCGACCGGACAGTTCGATTGGCGCGGTCAGCGCATCGAGGGATCCATCAGCGTCAGCGACTTCCTGGCTGCGCTGTCGGGAGACCGGTCCGGCTTGAAGATGCGGCTCGCCAGCCCGCCGCTGAAGGTCGCCTTTGACGGCACGGTCGCGAATCGCACCAGCGCGCTGATGGAAGGTACGCTGACGGTGGACAGCCCGTCGCTCCGCGACGCGCTGCGCTGGACGGGGCAGACGCCGCTCGGCGGCGGCGGCTTCGGGCGCTTCGCCTTGCGTGCGCGCGCCAACGTGGTCGGCGCCTCGATCGCACTCACCAATGTCAATGTCGAGCTCGACGGCAACACCGCCGAGGGCGTCATGACCTACGCCAATAACGGCCGGCAGACGCTGCAGGCGACGCTGGCGGCCGACGCGCTCGACTTCACCCCCTACATTTCGACGATCCGGCTGCTGGCCAATGGGGCCCGCGACTGGAATCGGCAGCTCTTCGACCTCAAGGCCTTGTCCACCACCGACCTCGACATGCGGCTATCGGCCGCAAAGGTCACGGTCGGCTCCTCGAAAATCGGACGCACGGCGTTCGGCGCCAACCTGCGCAACGGCGTGCTCGCCCTCTCGGTCGGCGAGGCGCAGATGTATGGCGGCATCGTGCGCGGCTCGTTTGGGATCGCCCGTGCCGACACCGTGGCCGACGTGAAGGCCGAGCTGCAATTCAACGACGTCGATCTGCAGGCCTGCGCCAACGAGATGTTCGGCGTGTCGTCGCTGTCGGGACGCGGCAATCTCAATGTCTCGCTGACGGCTTCGGGCTCGAGCCCGTTTGGGCTCGCCCAGTCGCTCGATGGCAGCGCCAACCTGCAGGGCCGCGATGGCGCGATCTCCGGCTTCAACGTCGAGCAGCTCCTGAAGCGCCTCGAGCGCAGCCCGCTGTCGCGCGGCGGCAATTTCCGCTCCGGTTCGACGCCTTACGACTCGCTGACGATCGCGGTCAAATTCTCCGAGGGCATCGCGACCGCCGAGGACATCCGCGTCGAGAGCCCGACCGCGCGCATCACCATGACCGGTACGGCCTCGGTGCCGACACGGGAATACGATTTCAAGGGCGTCGCGAGCCTGCTGTCGTCAGGCAATGGCAGCAACGGCTTCGAGCTGCCTTTCGTCGTCCAGGGCCCCTGGGAAGATCCGCTGATCTTTCCCGATCCGGAAAGCCTGATCCGCCGCGCCCCGGCCGCCGCCCCTCTGCTCGATGCGGTCAAGGACCGCAAGACGAGGGATGCGGTGCGCTCGGTGCTGGAACGATTCACCGGCGGCGGATTGCGCCCGGCCCAGCCGGACAACGTGCCGCAGGCTGACGCTCCGACAGGCGACACTCCCACCAAGCAGAACTGACCAACGCGGCTTGCTTCGCGTGCCGATACACGGCCGCCGCCACGACCCATGTCTGATATATTACTTCTGGATCACGTCGGGTCCCTGGGCTAGTGTCCCGCCACAACCGATCAAGCAAGATCGGCGGATCAGGGAGAGACACGTGAAATCCAGGGGAATGGGTGCGCTTTCAATCGCAGTCGCAGCCGCCGGGCTTTTTTGCGCTGCAGCACCAGCCATCGCTCAGGACACCATCACGATCTGGTGGAGCAAGGGCTTCTACAAGTCCGAGGACGATGCGCTGCTCAACGTCGTCAAGAAGTTCGAGGCCAAGACCGGCATCAAGGTCGAGCTGTCGCAATACGCGATCCAGGACATGATTCCGAAGACGGTCGCCGCGCTCGATTCGGGCACCGTGCCCGACGTGGCCTACGCCGACACCTACGACGTTCAGGCCCAGGGCAAGTGGGCCTACGAAGGCAAGCTCGAGGATCTCACCGACATCCTGGAGCCGATGAAGTCGGCGTTCGCTCCGAACACGCTCGAGACCGCCTACCTCTACAACAACGTCACCAAGAAGAAGGCCTATTACGGCTTCCCGCTGAAGCAGCAGAGCATGCACGTCCAGATCTGGGGCGACCTGCTGAGCAAGGCCGGCTTCAAGCAGAGCGACATCCCCACCAAGTGGGAAGACTACTGGACGTTCTGGTGCGACAAGGTGCAGCCGGCGGTCCGCAAGGCCACCGGCCAGCGCATGTATGGCGTCGGTCAGCCGATGGGCGTGGAATCCACCGACTCGTTCCAGTCGTTCTACACCTTCATGGACGCCTACAACGTCAAGCTGGTCGACGACGACGGCAAGCTCCTGGTCGACGATCCCAAGGTGCGCGACGGCCTCGTCAAGGCGATGAAGGACTATACCGACACCTACATCAAGGGCTGCACGCCGCCGTCCTCGACGACCTGGAAGGATCCGGACAACAACGTCGCCTTCCACAACAAGACCATCGTGATGACGCACAACTTCACGATCTCGATCGCGGCGAAGTGGTTCGAGGACTCAACCAACCCCGCGCTGACGCCCGAGCAGCGCGCCGCGGGCAAGAAGGCCTATGAGGAGGACATCATCACCGCGTCCTTCCCCAACAAGCCCGATGGCACGCCGATCAAGTATCGCTCCGACGTAAAGACCGGCCTGATCTTCGCCAATGCTCCTCACAAGGCGCAGGCCAAGGAATTCATCAAGTTCCTGATGCAGGAGGAGAACCTCGGCCCCTACATCGAGGGCGCGCTGGGCCGCTGGTTCCCGGTGACGACCGCAGGCCAGAAGAGCCCGTTCTGGCAGGCCGACCGCCATCGCAAGGCCGTGTACACCCAGTTCACCGGCGGCACCACGCCGTTCGACTTCACCAAAAACTACAAGTTCACGATCCTCAACAATGAGAACGTCTGGGCCAAGGCGATGAACCGCGTGGTCAGCGAGAAGGTGCCGGTCGAAAAGGCCGTCGACGAGCTGATCGCGCGGCTGAAGGAGGTCGCCGGCTAGTCTCTCGCCTCGCGAGACACTAGCTTGAGATCCTGAAAACGACAACAAGTGCCGGCCGCAGTGTCTGCGGCCGGTTTGGCAATAGGCTTGGAACAGACGACTATGGCGATCACGCTCTCAGCTTCCGATTCCGCGCTCGCGGAAGCGCCGCGCCCGGTGCTGCTGACACCGTCACAGGTATGGGGCATCGTCATGCTTGCCCCCTATTTGCTCGTCTTCCTTGCCTTCGTCGTCTATCCCGTCGGCTACGGCCTGTGGCTCGCCCGCGAGCCGGCCAGCTACGTCGCGCTGTACAACGACCCCATCTTCGCGCGCGCCGCCGTCAACACGCTGATCTTCCTCCTGGTCGGCATCAATCTGAAGATGGTGATCGCGCTGTTCCTGTCCGGCTTCTTCGTGCAGCAGCGCGGCTGGATCAAATGGCTGTCGGTCATCTTCATCCTGCCCTGGGCGGTGCCTTCGATCCCGACCATCCTGTCGGTGCGCTTCATGCTCAATCCCGAATGGGGCGTGGTGAACCAGCTGATCTTCAAGTTCACCGGCGAAGATGGCCCGAACTGGCTGAACGACCCGACGGTCGCGCTGTCGATGGCGATCGGCATGCACATCTGGAAGTCGCTGCCGTTCTGGACCTTGATCCTGATGACCGGGCGGCTGGCGATCTCGCACGATTTGTTCGAGGCGGCCGAGGTCGACGGCGCCACCTGGTGGCAGAAGTTCCGCTACATCACCTGGCCGTCGATGCAGACGCTCTACATCACCTGCACGCTGCTCTCGATGATCTGGACGCTCGGAGACTTCAACAGCGTCTATCTCCTGACCGGCGGCGGTCCGGCCGATCTCACCCACGTGCTGGCGACGCTCGGCATCCGCTATCTCCGGCTCGATCAGCTCAGCCTCGCCATGGCCTCGATCGTCTGCGCGATGCCGCTGGTGCTGCCCCTGGTCTATTTCATGATGAAGCGGTTGTCGCGATGAAGCTCCCCACCCTCCGCGAAGTCGGCACCGAGGCCCGGCTGCTGCTGATCGGCATTCCCGTCTTCATCTGGACGATGATCCCGATCTACCACATGTTCCTGTTCGCGATCTCGCCGAAGGAGGACGCGTTCTCGGGCAAGCTGTGGCCGGACCATCCGACGCTGCACAATTTCTCGATCGTGTTCCACCAGCAGCATTACTTCCTGCGCGATTTCTGGGTCCAGTTCGGCAACTCGGTCGTGATCGCCATGGCCGTGGGCGCGCTGACACTGATCATTGCGACCTGTGCGGCCTATGCCATCTCGCGCCTGCGCGTGCCTGGCAGCCGGGTGGTGATGAACCTCGCGCTGTTCACCTATTTCATCCCCGCCGCGTTCCTCGCGGTACCGATGTATCGCACCATGGGCAAATACGGCCTGCTCAACAACGACTGGTCGCTGATCCTGGCGATGGTGACGATTGCCTCGCCCTACGCGATCTGGGTGCTGAAGCAGGCCTCCGACAAGCTGCCGGTCGAGCTGGACGAGGCTGCCGTCATGGACGGCGCCAGCCCGCTGCAGATCTTCCGCCTCGTCTATGTACCGCTGATGATGCCGTCGCTGGTCGCGATCGGAACGTATGCGGTGCTGCTGGCCTGGAACGAATACCTCTACGCGTTCCTGCTGCTTTCGAACGACAAGGATATCACGCTGCCCGTGGCGCTCGGCAACTTCCTGGCCGCCGACGATTCGCCGTGGGAGCTCCTGATGACCACCGGCTTCATCTACGCGTTGCCGCCGGCGGCGGTCTATTACGCCTTCAAGCGCTACATGGTGGGCGGCCTCACCGCCGGCGCCGTGAAGTCATGACGGAGCGATGAGGGTCGGATTTCGTCAGGGACGGTTCGAGGACGCTTCGCGGCCGAACTGGGATGGCGACGGGCCGCGCCCGATCGACTGGTTCGCTTGGTATCCAGCCGCCAACGGCGCCGTGGAAACGGCGCTCCCTATCGCACCATGGCCGCAGGGCTGGTTCAAAGCGGGACCAGCGGCTTTGAATGCGCCGCTCGCTGCAAGCGCGGGCGCCTGTCCTCTCGTCGTGTACTCTCACGGCACCGGCTGCAACGGCCTGCAGTTCGAATGGCTGGCGCGCGAGCTGGCAAGCCGCGGCTTTGTCGCGGTCGCCGTCAATCATCATGGCAACAGCAATGCCGAGCCGTACCGAGCAGAGGGCTTCCTCTGCTCATGGGAACGCCCACGCGACGTGTCCTTGCTGATCGACCACATCGTGGCTCATCCCGATTTCGAAGGCCGCATCAACCTCGACCGCATCTACGCCGTCGGCTATTCGCTCGGCGGCGTCACGGCCACCGCCCTGATCGGCGCCATCATGATCCGCTCACCGTTCGAGCCAGGCGCCAATCTCGGCCGCGGCCCCCGCGAGTTTCCCGATCTCGTCGATCATCTGCCGCGGCTGATGGAGAAGAGCCCAATCTTCCGCGACTCCTGGGCGCGCATGTCCGCATCCCATCGCGATCCCCGCATCAAGGCGGCGCTGCTACTGGCGCCGGGGCGCTCGGTGCAGGGCTTCTTCGAGGACAGCATCGCCGCGATCAACGTCCCGACGCGCATCATGGTCGGCGGCGCCGATGCGCTGCTGCTGGCCTCACGCTGGCTGCATGAGCGACTGAGCGGTAGCGCATTCGAGATCGTCGCCGACGACGCCGGGCACTACGTCTTCCTGCCGGAGAGTACCGAGCTCGGCAGACAGAGCGATCCGGCTTGCTGCGTCGACCCGCCATCGGTCGACCGCGGCACGATCCATCGCGCGGTCGTCACCGCCGCCTTGCGGCTGTTCTTGCGTTGATCAATGCTGTCTCAGCATTCTCCGTCATTATAGCGGAGCTGCGCTCTCGCCGCGATCACTCGACAGCTTCGAGACCAGCGACGCGATGATGATCACCACGGCAATCAGCCCGATCACCAGCGTGCAGATCGCATTGATCTCCGGTTTCACCCCGAGCCGAACCTCGGAATAGATCCGAATCGGCAGCGTCGCCGAACCGGGGCCGGTGGTAAAGCTCGCGATCACGAGATCGTCGAGCGACAGCGTGAAGGCCAACATCCAGCCCGCGACCACCGCCGGCGCGATCAGCGGCAGGGTCACCATGACGAAGGCACGGAACGGGTCGCAGCCGAGATCCATCGCGGCTTCCTCCAGGCTGCGGTCGAGCGAGACCAGCCGCGACTGCACGACCACCGCGACGAAGCACATCGTGAGGGTGGTGTGGGCGACCGTCACCGTCCAGAAGCCGCGCTCGGCGTCCAGCGCCACGAACAGCAGCAGCAGCGACAGGCCGGTGATCACCTCGGGCATCACCAGCGGCGCATACAACATGCCGGAGAACAGCATGCGGCCGCGAAATCCCTGGCCACGCGACAGCGCCACCGCGGCCAGCGTCCCCAGCACCGTCGCCGCCGTGGCCGAGGTGGCGCCGACGCGCAGGCTCATCCAGGCCGCATCGATCATGGCGCGATCGCTGAAGAACTCGTGATACCAGCGCAGCGACCAGCCGCCCCACACAGTGACCAGGCGCGAGGCGTTGAACGAGTAGATCACCAGGACCAGGATCGGGAGGTAAAGAAAGGCGAGCCCAAGCGTCAGCGACGCGACGTTGAAGCGCGACAGGCGGGAGGGATTAGGCACGATCTCCTCCTCCCTCAATCCCAGTGAAACCTTCTCCGTTCCCTCCCCCCTTGTGGGGGAGGGTCAGGGAGGGGGGCACCCAGCAAAGACCGCCAATGCGGACCCCCACCCCCAACCCCTCTCCGCAAGGGGGAGGGGGGCGAGAGAGCGTGCCTTGCTGTACGCCATCCATCACCTGCTCTCCTCCAACTGCCGGCGCTGCAGCCGGTCGTAGAGCAGAAGCGGCAGCAGCAGCACGACCAAGAGGACCACGGCGATGCTGGAGGCCACCGGCCAATCCTTGTTGGTGAAGAATTCGAGCCAGAGCGTCTGGCCGATCATCAGCGATTTCGACCCGGCGAGCAGATCGGGAATGACGAACTCGCCGACGATCGGGATGAAGCACAGCAACGCGCCCGCGCCGACGCCGGGCAGCGACAGCGGAAACGTCACCAGCCAGAAGATCTCGCGCGGCGAGGCGCCGAGATCGGCGGCGGCTTCTTCCAAGGCCGGCTCCAGCTTGGTCAGCGTCGCGAACAGCGGCAGGATCATGAACGGCAGATAGGAATAGACGATGCCGACATACATCGCGCTGTCGGTCGACAGCCACACCACCGGCGTGGACACCAGATGCAGCGCGAGCAGGATCTGGTTCAGGAGGCCGTCATGCTGCAGGATGTTGACCCAGGCGTAGATGCGGATCAGGAACGAGGTCCAGAACGGCACGATCACCAGCATCATCGCGATGCCCTGCCAGCGCCTGGGGAGCCGCGCCATGCCATAGGCGATGGGGTAGCCGATCAAGAGCAGGATCGCCGTCGACGTCGCCGCGACGACGACGCTGCGCAGATAGGATGAAAGATACAGATCGTCAGACAGCAGCAGACGGAAATTGTCGAGCGACAGCGCCGCAAAGGCGTCGCGGAGCGACGACAAACCATCAGCCAGCGAGAACACCGGCGTATAGGGGGGCTGCGCGATCGCAGTCTGCGACAGGCTGATCTTGGCGACGAAGGCGAACGGCACCAGGAAGAACAGCACCATCCAGATGTAAGGCGCGATCGCCGCAAAGCGGGCCGGGCGCGAGAAGATGCGGCGCGCGCTCATCGCTCCAGCACCAGGCAATCGTCGGGCGTGAACCAGGCGACCACGCGCTGGTTCAGGCCATAGCCGTCGGCATCGAGCCGGGCGGTGTTGGCCTGCGCAGCGTGAAGCACGGCGCCGCCGTCGAGCTTGATCTTGTAGACGGTCCTGCCACCGAGATAGCTCGCATCGGTGATGGCGCCCTCGACACAATTGATCGCAGCAGCATCGCCGGCCGGTCGACGGAGCGCGAGGCGGATCTTCTCCGGACGGATCGCGACCGCGACCTTGCTCTCGCTGATCGGAGCCATCGGCTGCGCCACGACCAGCTCACCCGCAGTGTGGGTCACGACCCTGAGCCGGAGCGGCTCCCGCGCGGTCACCTCGCCCTCGAACAGATTGATGTCGCCGACGAACTCCGCGACCCACCGCGACGCGGGCTCCTCATACAGACGTCGGGGGACCGCGACCTGCTCGAGCCTTCCCGCGTTCATCACCCCGATCCGGCTCGCCACCGTCATCGCCTCCTCCTGGTCGTGGGTGACGATGATGAAGGTCATGCCGAGCTTGCGCTGCAGCTCCATCAGCTCGACCTGCGTGCTCTCGCGCAGCTTCTTGTCGAGCGCAGCCATCGGCTCGTCGAGCAGCAGCACCTGCGGCCGGCGCGCCAGTGAGCGCGCCAGGGCGACGCGCTGCTTCTGCCCGCCCGAGAGCTGATCCGGCTTGCGCTTCTCCAGCCCTTCGAGCCGCACCAGCGCCACCATCTCGGCAACGCGCGTGGCGATCTCGGCGCGCGGCATGCCGGCGCGCTTCAGGCCGAAGGCGATGTTGTCGCGCACGTTCAGATGCGGGAACAGCGCGTAGTTCTGGAACATCATGTTGACGGGCCGCTGATGCGGCAGCACCTGCGCGATGTCCTCGCCCGAAAGCAGGATGCGCCCTTCATCCGGCGTCTCGAAGCCGGCCAGCATGCGCAGCAAGGTCGTCTTGCCGCAGCCGCTGGGGCCGAGCAGCGCGAAGAACTCGCCGGCGCGGATGTCGAGCGAGACGCCGTCGACGGCGCGGAAGCTGCCGAATGTCTTGACGAGGTTCTCGATCCGCAGGATCGGCGGCTGAGCATCGGGACGCGGTTCCGGCGCTGGTGATGCTGCCAGCTCTCCGGCAGGCGCTGGGTTTGCGATGTTGTCAGCCATGTCCCGATCAAATCACCCTGCCCGGCCACAACGGCCGACCGGTCGGCAAGCTAGCCGCCCACGGATTGCAGCTCAACCGCGCGGGCCGGACTATCCCCGCTCGCGTCAACGGCCTGCGGCGTGCCCCGGCCACAGGCCGCAGTGGTCATGAACGCAGCGAGCGCATCGCGTTCGGCAGCGGGAAGCGTCAGACCCAGCTTGGTCCGCCGCCACAGCACGTCGTCGGGAAACCGCGCCCATTCGCGCGCCATGAGGTAGCGGACCTCCGCCTCGGTCAGCTGCGGCCCGAACGCCTGCCCGAGATCGGCCCGGCACCTCGCCTCGCCAAGGATCTCCGCCAGCCGGGTGCCGTAGGCGCCGAGCAGCCGCCGGGCCTCGGCTTCGCTGAGAAAGCGCCAGCGCTCCCGTGCGTCATCGACGAGATCCTCGAACCGGTCCCAGGCGAAGTCGCCACCCGGAAGCGGCGCTCTCGCAGTCCAGCGTGGCGACATCGGATAAAAGCGCGCGAGGCGGGAGACCGCCTGCTCGGCCCGGTGCCGGGCTGTCGTGACGTCGCCGCCGCACATGGTCAGGAGCGGCGCCTTGGCGCGGCCAGCATCGAGGCTCACGACCGTTTCCAGCCGCCCGCTGTCGGCGGCGCGCAGCACCATCATGTTGGCGCCGGCCACGCTCCGGACCACGTCCGCAGGCTGGATGTCCGAGCGGAAATAGCGGTTCGCCGCCTTGCAGAGATAGGCCACGTCTGCCGCCGGCACCGCCACCACGGCTGGGTCACCCTTGAAGCCGTGGACCACCGTGCCGATCAGGGTGAAATCCTGCTCGTAGGGCTGGGCAAAGATCAGCCGTCCATCCGAATTCTGAAACACGTAGACCGCTTCGACATCGAACAGCCGCGGCACGATGATCTGGCTGACCTGCCGCGCGGTGACCCGCGGCGGCGGCTGACGCAGCACGGTCTCCGCCGTCGAGACGCTCCACGCGCCGGTGGCGTTGGCGAGCGCGCGCGAGGTGACGATGCGTCGATGGCCGCGGTCGATGATGGCGAGACGCCATATATGGTCGCGGTCGGCCCGCACGCAGCGGGCGCCGGTGCGGATCGACGCGCCGCGCTCGGCAGCGTCCATCGCGGTCAGGACCACCAGGCGGGAATCGTCGACCACGCAATCGGAATAGTCGAATGCCGTCCCGATCGGACGCTTCAGGGCATCTCCGATCGGATGATGCGTGACGTCGAGCGCCGACGCTGACGGCAGCCGGTTGCGCGCAGCGAGGCGGTCGTAGAGCCAGAGTCCTGCGCGCAGTTGCCATGGCGGCCGCTCATTGGCGTGAGCTGGAATAGCAAAGCGGATCGGTCGGACCAGATGCGGCGCGACCGTGAGCCAGACGTCGCGCTCGGCGAGCGCGCGGCGCACGCGCAGAAAGCTGCGGCGCTCCAGCGCTGCGAGATCCCCATGCACCAGCCGCGACGTGGCCGACGAGGCGCCGCCGCCGAGATCGCCCTGCTCGACAAGGAGCACGCGCAGACCGCGGCCAGCCGCATCACGCGCCAGGCTGACGCCGTTCAGACCTCCGCCGATGATCGCAAGATCGTAGTCCGCCATACGCAAGGTCTTCGAGCGTGCCAGGACGAACGATCGTAGACCGGCGGAGATGATTCTCGTAGCGGCTTAGCTGTCATGCGCGCGGATAAATTCGCGCTGTTGCGCAACGGCCTCTGACCACGAGTGCCCGGTCAGCCGGTCTTGCGAACGGACGCGTCGTCGTCGTCGTGAGCGCGACCGACGATGCCGTCGTATTTGCCGATCGGCAGGGGCTTGCCGAGCAGATAGCCCTGAACCGAGTCGCAGCCCTGCTCGGCGAGGAAGCCGAGCTGCTCGGGCGTCTCGACGCCTTCCGCCACGATCGACATGTTCATGCCGTGACCCAGACCGATGACCGCACGAATGATCGCCGCCGATTGCGGGTTGCGGCCGATATTCATGACGAAGGCGCGGTCGATCTTGATCTTGTCGAACGGGAAGGCCTGCAGGTAGCTCAGCGACGAGTAGCCGCTGCCGAAATCGTCCATCGAGACGCGAACGCCGAGCGCCTTCAGCCGGCGCAGCAGCGCGACACCACGATCGAAATCCTCGATCAGCACACCCTCGGTGATTTCGAGCTCGAGCCTGCCGGGCGCGAGCCCCGTCTCGAGCAGGATCGAATGGACCAGTGCGACAAGGTCGCCATGAACGAACTGGGCCGGGGACAGGTTGACCGCGACCTGCAGCGGCTTCGGCCACGACGCCGCCTCGCGGCAGGCCTCGCGCAGGATCCACTCGCCCATCTCGACGATGAGGCCGCTCTCTTCCGCGAGCGGAATGAAGTCGCTCGGCGGCACGAAGCCGCGGACCGGGTGCTGCCAGCGCGCCAGCGCCTCGAAGCCGATGATCTCGCTGGCGTCGACCGTGCGGCCGGAGGCGGCCTGCGGCTGGAAGTACAGCGACAGTTCGCCATGCTTGATCGCGACAGACAGCTCCTGATGCAGAACGCGGCGGTCGCGGATCTGCTGATCCATTTCAGGCTCGTAGAAGGTGATGCTGCCGCGCGATTTGGCCTTGGCGCGGAACAGAGCGGCACCCGCATTGGCGAGCAGCGACGCCGGATCCGAACCATTGTGCGGGAACACCGAGATGCCCGTCGTCAGCGCTGTGCGAATCGACTTGCCGTCGATCTGGAAGTCCACCGCGATCGCCGCCGCCAACTGCTCGGCCAGCGCCCTGCCCATCTCCGGTTGCTTGCCGTCGATGATCAGCCCGAACTCATCGCCGGAGAGACGCGCGACCACCCCGCCCCGGGCAACGGCATGGACGCGGCGGGCGACCTCGATCAACAGCTTGTCGCCGATGGCGTGGCCGAAGACGTCGTTGACGTCCTTCAGGCCCTTGAGATCGACGTTCAGGACCGCGAACTCCTCATCCGTGTCCGCGCAGGCCTCGATCATCTGGCTCAAGGCCTGCAGGAACGCGGCGCGGTTAGGCAGATCGGTCAGGCCGTCGTGATAGGCCATGTGCGCCATCCGCGATTCGGTCTGGCGCCGGTCGGTGACGTCCTCATAGGTCTTGATCAGATATTGCGGCTCGCCGGTCTCGCCCAGCACGGTTGCCCGTCGGGTCAGGAACAGCCGCAGACCGTCTTTGGTCGAGATCGGATGTTCCTCGGTCAGAAGGCTGCGCTTCTTGATAGCGGCTTCGTCGCGCGCCATGATCAGTCTGGCCTCGCGCGGATTGAAAATGTCGGCGGCGGTCAGGCCCGTGGCATCCTCGCGCTTGCGGTTGAGGATGATCTCGGCGCTGCGGTTGGCGAGCAGATAGCGGCCGTCGCTGACGCTCTCGACGATGAGCGAGACCGGAATGTTGTCGACGACCAGCTCCAGGAACTTCTTGCTGTTCTCCAGCTCGCGGCTCAGCGATCGCCGCTCCGTGGCATCGTCGAACAGCGCGATGAGGAACTGCGGCTCGTTCTTGTCGTTGCGTGCAACGACCCGATGGGCTTCGAGGATGCGCTTGTCGTTGCCGCGTTGAACGACCAGCTCGCTGCAATAGGTGGTGCCGGGCGCCAGCATCGCTTCGCGGTCGGCAGCCGCGATGTCGGCCGCGGTCGCGTCGCCGAAGAGATCGCTCGGGCGCCGTCCGATGATCTGATCCCGCGGCATCCGAGAGAACTGCTCGAATGCTCGGTTGGCGAAGATGTAGCGGCCGTCGTCGATGTTCTTGGCGGCGACGCAGACGGGAACCTGATCGACCACCGATTCCAGGAACTGCTTGGTCGAGGCGAGCTCGCGCTCCAGCCGGCGCTGCACCGTGCAGTCTTCGTGGATGCCGATCGATCCGCCGGTCGGAAGACGGAATATCTGGGCTCGCACCACACGTCCGCCGGGCAGCTCGGTCAGGCACCCGTCCGGCTCCCGCGCCTGGCGCGCATAGTCTTCGACCGTCAGATTGAGCAGGCCGCGCTGCTGCCGCAACTCGACCAGATCCCGGCCGGTGCAACCGGGCGGAATGTCGGCCCGGCTCATGCCGTAGATTTCGAGGAAGCGATGGTTGTAGAAGACGACGCGGTTGGCGGCGTCCGTCAGCATCAATCCCTGGCTCAGATTGTTGAGCGCGGAGCTGATGAAAACATTACGCCGCAGTTGTGCCCGCTTGGCGCGCCGCAAGGCCGAATGGATCCAGATCACGACCGAGGCGAGGAAGGCGCAGACGACGACCCCGGCGATCAACACTTCCCAGAGCACATCCGGCTCGATGGTGCCCAGGTAGCCGGAGGGCGAGAAATCGGACGACGCAGCCCAGGCGCGCGTCGGCGCAGCCGCCCACGCTGCCATGGCGGCCATCGAGGCCGCAACGACGCACGCAGAAAACGCGTTTCGGTCGCTCGCCTGCCAATTCTTGCCAGCCATCAATCACCCGCGGTATTCGGCGACAGTATCTGGCTTCACCTATTGGGATCGGGTAAACGGGTTCGGCAAACTTCGAAAAAGACGAAGCAAATTTGGTCAATGGCCTCCCTATGATGAACGGTTTGCTAAGGGCGTGCGCACTCCGGACCGAGGCTCCACCCACCAGGGGTTGCAGCAAGCCATGATTTCTCCGAATCGTCTCAGGACCGTGCATGGATAGAGTGGATTGCGTCGTCGTGGGCGCCGGCGTCGTCGGACTTGCCGTCGCACAACAGCTGGCCCGCGCCGGACGCGAGGTCATCGTTCTCGAGGCGGCCGAGGGCATCGGCACCGTCACTTCGTCTCGCAACAGCGAAGTGATCCACGCCGGCATCTACTACAAGGCCGGGAGCCTGATGGCCCGCTTCTGCGTGGCCGGCAAGCGCATGCTTTACCGCTATTGCGACGAGCATGGCGTGCCCTACCGCAATTGCGGCAAACTGATCGTTGCAACCAATCCGGCCGAGACCGAGAAGCTGCAGGGCATCCGCGCGCACGCCGAAGCCAACGGCGTCGAAGGAATGCGGCTGCTATCTGGATCCGAAGCGCTGGCGCTGGAGCCGGCCCTGGCCTGCGAGGCGGCCCTGCTGTCGCCGTCGACCGGCATCCTCGACAGCCATGCCTTCATGCTGTCGCTGCGCGGCGAGATCGAGGACGCCGGCGGCGCCTTCGCCTTCCACACGCCGCTGCTGCGGGCCAAGGCAGCCGGAGAATCGATCGAGGTCGACGCGGGCGGCGCGCAGCCGATGACGCTGAGCTGCCGGCTGTTGGTGAACGCTGCAGGCCTCGACGCGCCCCCGGTGGCCCGGCGGATCGACGGCATGCCGTCGCCGCTGGTGCCGACGACCTATCTCGCCAAGGGCAACTATTTCAGCTGCAGCGCCCGGGCACCGTTCAGCCGGCTCATCTACCCCGTGCCGGAACCGGGCGGGCTTGGCGTTCACCTTACGCTCGACATGGCAGGCCAGGCCAGATTCGGCCCCGACGTCGAGTGGATCGACCGCATCGACTACACGGTCGATCCGGCGCGCGCCGAGCGCTTCTACCCGGCGATCCGCAAATACTGGCCGTCGCTGCCGGATGGGGCGCTGATGCCGAGCTATTCCGGCATCAGGCCGAAGATCGTACCGCCGGCCGTGGCGTCGCAGGATTTCGTCATTCAGGGCCCGCGCGATCACGGCGTGCCCGGACTCATCAATCTGTTCGGAATCGAATCGCCTGGATTGACGTCATCGCTCGCGATCGCGGCTCACGTCGGCGATCTCGCCTCGAGCTGAAGACCCTCGATATCGCGATGAACAGCCTGTCGCGATAGACACGCTGGGAGACAACGCAGGCAGATGCGTTCGCGTCGTCGCGTATCGAAACTAAGTCGTGTATCGCAACTAATTCGATTGAAGTTGCGTCTGGGATGGACTCGTCGCCATCCCAGGCGCACGGTGTTGCGATCAGATGATACGGCGGATGATGGTCACATGTCAGTGAAGTGTTTCGCTGGTTACCTGTCTCAAGCGCTCGATCTCATCCTTCACCATCAGTTTGCGTCGCTTCAGTTCGGCAATTCGCAGGTCGTCCGTCGATGGATGCAGGAGAGCTTGATGCAATTCGTTTTCAAGAACTTTATGCTTACGCTCCAGTTCAACGAGATGCGCCTGAATAGCCATTCGAAACCTCCTCGGTAGGTGAACCTGAGATTCGACCAGGGCTAATGAGTGTACACTAGTCGCTTGACCTGTCGATGGGGCCAAAAGACCGCACATGCAAATTTGAGCGCCGTGTGTAACGAAGCGTGAGCTGATCCGGGCGAATCTAACGCCGGCGCCAACCTGAAATTCACGGGACAGCTGCACGGATCTTGAGGGGTGCGACTTGCTTATCAGCTTCGCAGGCGCAATATTTGCGCCCGCCTTCGCAAGGCTTTCCACTTCCTTCCGCTTTTTTGCTATCATAGATCATGGCTGACCAAGACGAGCGCGAACTGCAGGCCGAACTCGCGCGCCTGCAGCAGGAGCACCGCGACCTCGACGCGGCGATCGACGCTTTGCATCAATCGCCCGCCCCCGATTTGTTGCGGCTGCAACGACTGAAGAAGCGGAAGCTTCTGCTACGCGATCGGATCGCCTTCATCGAAGACCAGATCACGCCCGACATCATCGCCTGAGGCGAAGCGTCAGCACGGCTGACCGTATGCACCCAGGCAATACAGCGATGCAGGAGTGGCCGAAGTGCCTTGACAATAGGAACAAAAAGGGAACAATTAGACCATCCCTCGTAGTCCTCGGACAACAACAAGGATGGTTGTGATGCCCGCCTCCTTCTCCCCACAGGATCGCCTCTACGAACAGGCATGTGACCAAGCCATCGCGATGTGCGACGGCAATCTGCGCTCCACGATCAAGGCGCTGATCATGGCGAACGAGTATCTCGAGCTGGAGCTGCAGGAGCTGCGGGCCGCGATCTCCTGCGGCTGCATGCCCAACACCGCCTCGGACGCCGCGCAGAGCGATGCGGCCTGAGCCCGACGGCCTTTGAGGCTCTCCAGGCGATGACCCATGCACTCGCTCGGAGCTTCGGCGAGAGGTCAGGAGGAGCGTGCAATGCCCGATATCACCTACTACGTCGCGATGCCGTTCAGGCGGGACGAGGGTGGCATGCTGGTCGCGGGAACGGCTGAGGAATGCCAGAGCTCGTCGGCCGCGCTGCGTCGCGCGGAGGCCATGTCGCGCTTATCAGACAATATCGGCGCCATTGCCTTCAGCCGCAGCGGCGATCCATTGAAGGGGGAATTCAGCGACGCCCGGCTGCTGCACAAGTTCGGCGAGTTGCCTGACGATCTCGGCGAGCTGTGAGCGCCGTGTTCCGCCAGCTCGGTCATCGGCGCGGATGGCCGGCGAGCGTCACCGCTTGTCGCCCGGCCGGGTCGTTCGTTACGCGGGGCTCTCGTACCTTCGCTGGGCCTTGCGCATGTACATCGCGCGGTCGGCTTCCTCCAACGCACGTACTGGGTTGACGCGCTTGTCGAGAAGGGCAACCCCGGCCGACGCGCCGGCGCGCACGGTCTGATCGCCGAAGGTGAAGGTCAGGCTGTCGATGGCCTGCTCCAGCTCCGCCGCCTTGGCATGCGCCTCCGTCGCGCTGAGGTGCCAGAGCAGCACGCCGAACTCGTCGCCGCCGAGCCGACCGATCACGTCGGAGGATCGGACCCGCTCGCCGAGGACACGCGCAACCGCCTTCAGGACCTCGTCACCGGCCGCATGGCCGAAGGTGTCATTGATGGGTTTCAACCGATCGACGTCGAGCACGACCAGGGCACCGGTCGCATCGTAGCGCTTGATGAACGCGATGGAGCGATGGAGCTCGCGGGCGAAACCGCGACGATTGAAGATGTCGAGCAGGAAATCGCGCTCGGCGGAGGCCGTGAGCTCGGCGATCCGCGCCTGCGCTGCCCTCAGCTCGGCCTTCAGGCGTCGGATCGTCTGCCGCGTGCCCGCCGGTGCGGAACCAGGTTCAGGTGAGCGCGCGCCCCGAAGAACCCGATGACGGTACCGGGTTCTTCGCTTCCCGGCCCGCCACGCGGCCGCCATGCGCTTCTTTTTCATCGGACACCTGCCGCGCCGTCGTTTGGGCTTGCCGGGCTTAACCAAGACAGGATAGTCCATTCGGGCCTCCATGCCATGGCTTGCCGCTGTCGGGACCGATCCTATACTCCGGCCCATGCTGATGGATTCCCGAGAAGATTTGAGGTTATGACCGCCCCGATCGCCATTATCATGGGAAGCCAGTCGGACTGGGATACCATGCGCCATGCCGCCGACACACTCGGAGCGTTGGGCGTGAGCTACGACGCCCGTATCATCTCGGCGCACCGCACCCCGGACCGACTGTATGCCTTTGCCAAGGGCGCCAAGGCGGCCGGCTACAAGGTCGTCATCGCCGGTGCAGGCGGCGCCGCCCATCTGCCGGGCATGACGGCCTCGCTGACAGAGCTCCCCGTGTTCGGCGTTCCCGTCGAGTCGAAGGCGCTGTCGGGGGTCGATTCGCTGTATTCCATCGTCCAGATGCCGGCCGGAATTCCGGTGGGAACGCTCGCCATCGGCAAATCCGGCGCCATTAACGCAGCGCTGCTGGCGGCAAGCGTGCTCGCTCTCTCCGATCCCGCGCTCGCCGGCCGTCTGTCGGCCTGGCGCCAGGCGCAGACCAATGCGATCGCCGAACGTCCGGAGGGCACGGCGTGACCGACTCCAATCGGGTGAAGCTCAAGCCCGGCGACACCATCGGTATTCTCGGCGGCGGCCAGCTCGGCCGCATGCTGGCGCTTGCTGCGGCGCGGCTCGGGCTGCGCTGCCAGGTGTTCTCGCCGGACCCGGACTCCCCCGCCTTCGACGTGGTGCTGAACGCAACCTGCGCCGAATATGCCGACGTCGAGGCGCTCGAGCTGTTCGCCAATGACGTCGACGTCGTCACCTACGAGTTCGAAAACGTCCCCTCGGCCGCGGCCATGGTGCTGGCGGCGAGGCGCCCGGTGCTGCCGCGCCGCTCGGCGCTCGAGACGACCCAGGATCGCCTCACCGAGAAAGATTTCGTCACCTCGCTGGGCATCAGCACCGCGACCTATGCCGACGTGTCCTCGGTCGCCACCTTGCGCGAAGCCGCGTTCCGGATCGGCTTGCCGGCCGTGCTGAAGACGCGTCGGTTCGGCTATGACGGCAAGGGCCAGATCAAGATCCGCCCGGGTGACGATCTCGAGCGGATCTGGGCCGAACTCGGCACCAAGTCGGCGATCCTTGAGGCGTTCGTTCCGTTCGAGCGCGAGATATCGGTCGTGGCGGCCCGAGCGGCCGATGGACAGGTCGAGTGCTTCGACGTCACCGAGAACGAGCATCGCGATCACATCCTGAAGGTGTCGCGGGCGCCGGCGCGCATCCCGGATGCGCTCGCCGACGAGGCCAGGGACATTGCGAGCCGGATCGCCACCGCCCTCGATTACGTCGGGGTGCTGGCCGTGGAGATGTTCGTGGTATCGGATGGTCCTACTCCAGGCGTCCTGATCAACGAAATTGCCCCGCGGGTGCATAATTCCGGCCACTGGACCCTCGATGGCGCCTCGATTTCCCAGTTCGAACAGCACATCCGGGCGATCGCCGGTTGGCCGCTTGGCAAGCCGCTGCGCCACGGCCACGTCACGATGACGAACCTGATCGGGGACGAGATCGACAGCTACGAGCAGTGGCTCACGGTTCCCGGCGCGACCGTGCATCTCTACGGCAAGGGCGCCGCTCGTCCGGGCCGCAAAATGGGGCATGTGACCCAGGTCTCGCCACTGCCGCCGAGGCAGGGCTGAAATAAACCGCTCCGGCGAGGTTAAACTTGCGGTCAAGAGCCCGTCAGCGGGTGGACAGCGACGGTGTCCTCTGATACACGGGCGCGCTCAAGGTTAAGGGCGCGGGCATTTGCCAGCCCTGGCTTCACCAGATTTCAAACCGATAGACTGAGAAAGAGGATGCCGCGTGCAGGTTCTCGTTCGCGATAACAATGTCGATCAAGCCCTCAAGGCGCTCAAGAAGAAGATGCAGCGTGAGGGCATTTTCCGCGAGATGAAGCTTCGCGGCCATTACGAGAAGCCGTCCGAGAAGAAAGCCCGCGAGAAGGCCGAAGCCGTGCGCCGTGCGCGCAAGCTGGCCCGCAAGAAGTTGCAGCGTGAAGGCCTGCTGCCGATGAAGCCGAAGCCGGTGTTCGGCGCTGGCCCCGGCGGTGACCGTGGTGCTGGTCGTGGTCCGGGCGCAGGTGCCCGTCCCGGCGCGCCGCGCTGATCTGGCCACTTCAATCTGACGTCGTCTGAAGCGCGGGCCTTTGGCTCGCGTTTTTGTTTTGGGCGCTCCTTTTTGATTTTGCGCCTCTGGCCATCCGGCGACCGGATTGAATCCGGGTTGCTGCGCCCGCCCCTCGCATCGCTGCAGAGCTCGCCACTCCAAAGAAAAAGCGGCAGACCGGCCAGGCCCACCGCCTCGATCACGTCCGCGAACGATTCGACCGGCTATTTCGGCAGCACTGAGTGGAACACCGATTTCGCCGCCGACATCATGTCTTGCGCCACGCTGGACATCTGGTCCTTGATCGATGGATCAGTCTTGTCGGCGCGCAGGTCGAGCGGACGCAACTGCTGGACAGGGATCTCCGCCGGCGGGGTCGGGCGCCCGTCCGGCTGCAATGATCCCGTGTAGGTCGGGCTCGAGGCTGACGGCAAGGCAAAGCCCTGCTCGGCCGGTGGCGCAGAGACCGTCACGGGAGGCGGCAGCGGACGGACCGGCGACACCTGTGGCGCGACGGTCGCGATGCGCGGGGTCTCGCCAGCGCCCCGGGCTGCGTCGCTCGACGGCTTCTCGACAGCCGCCTTGCCGGCACCTTCGCTCGCGCGCAACCGCTCGATCGCCGCGCGGGCGAGATCAGCAGCATCCCGGCGATCGTCCTGCTGGGCCGCTGGGGCCTCGGCCGGAGTACCGCGCGCAATCAGCTTCTCCCGCGGCGACCCGGGATGGCGCGCGGCCTGCACATCCGTCGGGAGGCTCGCTGTTTCGGTCGGCTTCACTTCGACGGCCTTCTCCGCAGCCTTGTCGGCCAGCGACTTCTCCGAGACCCCCTTGGCCTTGATGCCAGGAGCGGGAATGCTGGAGACCTCCGTCGACGTTTCCGCCGGCTTGGCGTCGGACTTGGGATCGGCCTTCGCTTCCAGCTTGGCGGGGTCGATCCCCTTGCCCGTGGATTTCGAAGCGTCGCTCTTTGAGCCGGTGAGCTTGGCGTAGGCAGCCGACGCCACCGCCGCCACGGTCGATGGCGGCGAGTCGGGCTTGGTATTGATGTAGTGGTTGACGATGTAGGCCCCGATGATGGTGGCAACCACCGACGGGACGATCTCCATGGCGAACTTTGTGAGATATTTCAGCATGCTGACCACTCCCGCGCGGTATTTGCGGGAACTTTGAGGCACAATTAAGGGACCATCCCAGTACCTTCCGGAGCCCGCAACCTGCGATCCCTGCAGGCGCAACCGCCGAAAAGTCGTTCTCCTGAAGCCCTTTGAGACCGAAGCCGTGCAGCAATCCAAGATCGTATGGGCGCTGCCAACTGCTTCCGGATCGCCGGCTCAAGATACCACAATCAGCGGCATCCCGGTAAACAAATGGTTACGGCTTCAATTCAACCTCGAGGAAAACGATCTCGGAACCGGTCTCGTTCAGTACATCGTGTTCGACACCGGCTTTGCGGAAATAGGATTTGCCGACCGCGAGCTGCGCCTTCGAGCGCTCGCCGGACGGCGCCACGATCGTCATCTCGCCCGCGGTGACCGGCACGATGACATAATCCATCTCATGGATATGGCGCCCCGTCGCACTGCCGGGCAATAGCCGCCACTCCGTGACGCGGACTTCGGGCGTGTCGACCTGGACGTCGGACTGGGCGCTGAGCATCGGGGATCTCTTGAATCAGGGGACGAAGAGCAGGAACAGGAATATCGCGAACACCACCATGTGCACCAGCCCGAACAGGATGTTCGTCCGTCCCGTGCCGAAGGTCAGCATGCTCAGAACGAAGGTCAGGACCAGCAGCACTATTCCCTGCGGGTCCAGCCCGAGGACGAGCTGCTTGTCGAGCACATGGGCGGCGACCGCCACTGCCGGGATGGTCAGCCCTATGGTGGCGAGCGAGGAGCCAAGCGCGAGATTGATGCTCTTCTGAAGGTCGTTGGCGCGGGCGGCCGAGAGGGCGGCGATACTCTCCGGCAGCAGGATCAACAGCGCCACGAGCACGCCTGCGACCGCCTGCGGCGCACCCGTTGCGGCAACGCCGGCGTCGACCACCAGCGAGAACTTCTTGGCAAGCAGGACCACCGCGAGCAGTGCGACCAGCAGCAGCCCGACACTGAGCAACAGCTTCGCACGCGGCAGCCGGACATCGTCATCGGCGAACCCAGCCGAGCCGCCGACGAAATAATCCCGATGGCGGGTGGTCTGCGTATACAGGAACACCGCGTAGAGCAGGATCGTCACGACGCTGACGAAGGCGATCTGCACGGCAGAATACACCGGACCAGGCGACGTCAAGGTATAATTCGGCAGCACCAGCGTGATGGTCGCCATCGTGAACAGCACGCTGAGATACAGATTGGCGCCGGAGACCAGCACGTCCTGCTCGCGGTAGCGCAGGCCGCCGATGAAGATGCAGATGCCGACCAGGCCATTGCACACGATCATGACGACCGCGAACACGGTGTCGCGGGCCAGCGCGGGCGCAGCCTTGTCGCCGAGCATGATGGTGGCGATCAGCGCCACCTCGATCACCGTCACCGCCAGGGTCAGGAGCAGCGTGCCGAACGGCTCGCCGATCTCATGCGCGATCACCTCGGCATGGTGTACGGCCGCGAACACCGTGCCGAACAGGATCACCAGCAGCACCGCGGCGAAGACCACGCCGGCGGCCGAAGGCGTGAAGTCATAATGCGTCGCCGTGACGATCGCGACGAGTGCGACCGCCAGGCCGGGAAAGATCACCGATGATGCGGGCGTTGCGCCCTTCACGCTCATGATTCGCGTCCTTCGATCCGTTCTGTCCGACTATGCGCGACAGCGAGGCGATCGTCACGCGGTCCGGCCGTGACAGGGTCAACCAGGACGGTCTCTGAAAGTGCCGTCGATCAGGTCAATGCGGGCTGAGCAGCGGATGGATCGGAAGTACGGTCAGCAGCACGAACAGCGGAATGAGGACGGCACCTGCCCGCAGCATGTAGCCGAAGAAACTCGGCATCTTGATGCCGCGCTCATTGGCGATCGCTGCGACCATGAAGTTCGGCGCGTTTCCAATGTAGGTCAGCGCACCCATGTAGACGGCGCCCATCGAGATCGCCGCCAGCGTGCCCGAGAGTTCGCCCATCAGCACCTTGGGATCGCCGCCCGCCAATTCGAAGAACAAGAGATAGGTCGGGGCATTGTCGAGGAAGGCCGACATCAGCCCGGTGAACCAGAAATAGGCGACCTCTCTCGGCGCGCCGGCGGGTGTCGTCACGGCATCCAAGAGCCAGCCGAACGAGCCACTGCGACCCGCGTTCAGCATGGCGATGACCGGGACGATCGCGGTGAAGATCGCCGCGAACAGCTTGGCGACCTCTCGGATCGGCTCCCAGTTGAACCCGTTCGCCTCGCGGTGCTCGTCCGGCGTGAGCCAGAGCGACAGGCCGGCGATCGCCACGAGGATGGCATCGCGCACGAGGTTCTGAAGCTCGACATGCGTGCCGAAGACGTCGAAGGAGATGCCTGGCTTCCAGGTCGCCGAGAGCAGCGTATTGGCAACGATCGCGGCGATCAGAACGACATTGATGAGGCCGCGAATGCGCACCGGCTCCTTCGTTACGAACGCTTGCGACGCAAGCTTCTCCGCGCGGAAGCGCCACCAGTCGATAGCGGCAAAGACGATGAGCAGCAATCCGGCGACGATCGCGGTCTGCAGCCAGAGGTGTTGCGTCGTCCAGAAAAAATCGACGCCGCGCAGAAAGCCGACGAACAGCGGCGGATCGCCCAGAGGGCTGAGCGCGCCACCGACATTGGCAGCCAGGATGATGAAGAAGACCAGCACGTGCACGTTGTGCGGCCGCGTCAGATTGGCGCGGATCAGCGGACGTACCAGGATCATCGCGGCACCCGTCGTGCCGACCACGCTCGCGATGATCGTGCCGAGTGCCAGGATGGCCGTATTGGTCGCCGGCGTACCTCTGATGTCGCCGGTCACCAGGATGCCGCCGGCGACGGTGTAGAGCGCAAACAGCAGCACGATGAAGCTGAGATACTCCGCGAGCAGCGCGTGGATGAAGGACGCGAGCGAGGCCGCCAGTCCCGCCTGCCAGGTCAGCGCCGCCAGCGTCACCACGGCCCATGCCAAGGCGATCTTGCCGTAATGGTGATGCCAGAGGCGGGCAAACAGCAGCGGGCCGAGCGCGATCGATAGCAGCAATCCCGCAAACGGCAGCGCGAACGGCCAAGTCATCGCAGCGCCATCGAGGCCGGCGGCGGCATACGCGGGGATCGGCGGACCTGCGACGATCGCGACTACAAGCAGAGCCGGCCACCGACCGAGGACATTACGGGCTGTCGATGAAACTCTTGGCCGTACCTGTCGCACCATAGAAATCCAGATCATTATGTCCGCCGTCGGGAAACCGTACGAAGCGCTTGGGGTCATGCGCAAGCGCGAACAATCGTTCCCCGAAGCGGATCGGAATCCCCGGATCTTTGGCGCCATGCATGATCAGCAGCGGCACATGCACCTTGGCGATGCGCTGATCGGATTGGAAGCGGTCGCGCATCAGCAGGCTGACGGGAACCACTTTGAGCATGTCGGAGGCGACGTCGACCGTGGACGTATAGGGCGCCTCCAGGATCAGCCTGGCCATGGGACGCTCAGCGGCGATCGCGGCGGCCACGCCGCTGCCCAGTGAAAAGCCCCAAGCCACGATGCGCTCCGCCGCGTAGCGCTCGCGCGTGAAGGCATAGGCGGCTGCGGCATCCTGAAGCAGCCCCTGCTCACTGGGGTTGCCGCTCGAGCCTGCATAACCGCGATAGGACAGCGCGACGAGGCCGGTCCCGTCGGAGGTCAGCGCCTTGAAGCGCGAGACCACGCCGGCGAGGAAGTCGCCATTGCCTGGGAAATACAGCACGACCTTGCGGCCGGGCTGCGCCGGCACATGCCAGGCGATGACCTTCTCGCCGTCGGCCGAGGTCAGCACGTGCTCTTCAGCCTGCGGAAATCCGGCCGCGTCCGGCGCGGTGCGACCGACCGGCGGGATCGGAAACAGCATCGCGCGCTGGCGCATGAACAGCACAGCAAGCACGGTGGCGTAGATCGCCACCACGACGATCAGGAGCCATTTCAGGACCGCCATGGCTCCCAATAATGCCAGCTACATGCCCTTGACGATGTTCTCGGTCATCTTCTTGGCGTCGCCGAGCAGCATCATCGTGTTGTCGCGGTAGAACAGCGGATTGTCGATGCCGGCATAGCCCGAGGCAAGCGAGCGCTTGATGAACATCACGGTGCCGGCCTTCCAGACCTGCAGCACCGGCATGCCGTAGATCGGCGAGGACTTGTCCTCCTCAGCCGCCGGGTTGGTGACGTCGTTGGCGCCGATCACGAAGGCGACGTCGGCCTGGGCGAATTCCGAGTTGATGTCCTCGAGCTCGAACACCTCGTCGTAGGGGACGTTGGCTTCGGCGAGCAGCACGTTCATGTGGCCGGGCATGCGGCCCGCGACCGGATGAATGGCGTACTTCACCTCGACGCCTTCCTTCTTCAGCGTGTCGGCCATCTCGCGCAGCGCGTGCTGGGCCTGGGCCACCGCCATGCCGTAGCCGGGCACGATGATCACCTTCGAGGCGTTCTTCATGATGAAGGCCGCGTCGTCGGCCGAGCCGAGCTTGGCCGGCTTCTGCTCACCAGTACCACCGCCGGCCGCTGCGGTCTCGCCGCCGAAGCCGCCGAGGATGACCGAGATGAAGGAGCGGTTCATCGCATGGCACATGATGTAGGACAGGATCGCACCGGACGAGCCGACCAGCGCGCCGGTGATGATCAGCGCCGAATTGCCGAGCGTGAAGCCGATACCCGCCGCGGCCCAGCCCGAATAGGAGTTCAGCATCGAGATCACGACCGGCATGTCGGCGCCGCCGATCGGGATGATCATGAGCACGCCGAGCGCCAGCGCCAGCAGCGTCACCATCAGGAAGTCGAACCCGCCGCCCGTCATCACCAGACGGACCACGAAGAAGACGAGCGCAACGGCGAGCGCAATGTTGATCATGTGGCGCGCCGGCAGGATGATGGGCGCGCCGCTCATCCGTGCCGAGAGCTTCAGGAAGGCGATGACCGAGCCGGTGAAGGTCAGCGCGCCGATGGCGACGCCGAGCGACATTTCGACCAGGCTCTGCGGATGGATGTTGCCGGGCGTACCGATGTCGAAGGCTTCGGGCGCAAAGAACGCGCCGGCGGCGACCAGCACCGCGGCCATGCCGACCAGCGAGTGGAACGCCGCCACGAGCTCGGGCATCGACGTCATCGGCACCCGGCGCGCGATCACCGCACCGATGCCGCCGCCGATCGCAACGCCGAGGATCACGAGGATCCAGGCGATCGCATCTGCCGGTGGATGCCCGGCCAGCGTGGTCGCGACCGCAATCGCCATGCCGGCCATGCCGAAGAAGTTGCCTTGCCGGCTGGAGGCCGGACTCGACAGCCCGCGAAGAGACAGGATGAACAGCACACCTGCCACGAGATAAAGGAGTGCCGACAGATTGGCGTTCATTGCAGATGCCCCGTTGTGCCTGTCATCCCGCGTCGTGCGGCGTTGTTACTTGGACTTCTTCTTGTACATCGCCAGCATGCGCTGGGTGACGAGGAAGCCGCCGAAGATGTTCACGCAGGCGAAGATCAGCGCGATGAAGCCGAACGCCCGCGCCAGACCGCTGCCGCTCGACAGCATGGGAACGCCGACCGCCAGCAGCGCGCCGACCACGATCACCGAGGAGATCGCGTTGGTCACCGACATCAGCGGCGTGTGCAGGGCCGGCGTCACCGACCACACCACGAAATAGCCGACGAACACCGCCAGCACGAAGATCGACAGCCGGAAAACGAAGGGGTCGACGGCTTGGGCGACATGTTCCATGGCTCTGCTCCTTAGGCCTTCGGCTGGAAGTTCGGGTGGACGATGGCGCCATCCTTTGTCAAAGCCGTGGCCTTGACCAGCTCGTCGTCCCAGTTGACCGCGAGCGCCTTCTCCTTCTTGTCGATCATGGTCTCGATGAAGGAGAACAGGTTGCGGGCGTAGAGGCTGGAGGCGGAAGCTGCGACCCGGCCGGCGAGATTGGGGTAGCCGATGATCTTGACGCCGTCGATCTCGACGGTCTCGCCGAGCTTGACGCCCTCGACATTGCCGCCACGCTCGACCGCGAGGTCGACCAGCACCGAGCCCGGGCGCATCGACTTCACCATCTCCATGGTGACGAGGCGCGGCGCCGGACGGCCGGGAATCAGCGCCGTGGTGATGATGACGTCCTGCTTCTTGATGTGTTCCGCCGTCAGCGCCGCCTGCTTGGCCTGGTACTCCTTGGACATCTCCTTGGCGTAGCCGCCGGCCGTCTGGGCGTTCTTGAACTCCTCGTCCTCGACCGCCAGGAACTTGGCGCCGAGGCTCTCCACCTGCTCCTTGGTGGCCGGCCGCACGTCGGTCGCAGAGACCATGGCGCCGAGCCGGCGCGCGGTCGCGATCGCCTGCAGGCCGGCGACGCCGACGCCCATCACGAACACCTTGGTCGCCGGCACGGTGCCGGCCGCGGTCATCATCATCGGGAAGGCGCGGCCGAAGGCCTCGGCGCCCTCGATCACGGCGCGGTAGCCGGCAAGGTTGGCCTGGCTCGACAGCACGTCCATCACCTGGGCGCGGGTGATGCGCGGCATCAGCTCCATCGCGAAGGAGGCAATGCCGGCATCGGCCATGGCCTTGAGCGCCGCGTCATTGCCGTAAGGATCCATGATCGCGAACACCAAGGCGCCGCGCCGGTAGTTGGCGAGTTCGGACGCTTCCGGCCGCTTCACCTTGATGATGATGTCGGCATCCTTGAGCGCGTCCGCGCTCACGGTTGCGCCCGCCGCCGTGAATTCCGAGTCCGGCAGGCCGGATTTGATGCCGGCGCCGGGCTCGACCGCGATCTCGGCACCCAACGCCTTGAACTTCTTCACCGTGTCGGGAGAGGCGGCAACCCGCGGCTCCAACGGGTCGATTTCCTTGGCGACGGCAATCTTCATGAGGCCTCCGGCGCGAATGCGCGCGCGAGCTTTAAGAGGGCGGGACGTCCATGGGCTACAGCATGACGCCAAGTTAGCACTTGGCTTCGGCAGTCAGCTGAAGGCCCGCCGGCGGGGATGCCGGCGGGCCGAGAGCGACATTAAGCGAGGAAAATAGCCATCAAGATGACGATGAGAGCGACGCTGATCGTGCCGTACTTCACCAGCTTGATGAAGCCCTCGTAGGTGGCCTCATGCGCCACATAGTCGTTGCCGTCAGCCGTCGAGTAGGCGATCTCGCCATGGTTTGCCATCGGGGTCCCCCAGAGAAATATGCTTTGTTAAGGTCGCATACCCCAAAGCCGATGCAAGGGCAACGGCTGGCATGCAAGGCAGTTTTATCGCGTTTTCCGATCGCCCTATTGGCGAGGCCAATTGTCACGGATCCAGCGCGTCAGGCTGGCCTCGCTGACCTCGCCGGCAGCGAGGGCGAGGATCATGGCGGTGGCCTGAGCCGGCTCGGGCGCGAACGCGATTTCGTTTCTCCGCAGAAACGTCATCATCGCCATGAAGGCGATCCGCCTATTGCCGTCTACGAAAGCGTGGTTCTTGGCCAGTCCGAATGCATAGGCTGCGGCAAGCTCGGGAAGCGTCGCCTGCTCATAGCTCCATTTGTTAATGGGCCGCTCCAGGGCCGAGCGGAGCATGCCCTCGTCGCGCGGCCCGGGCGCGCCGCCGAAGCGGCGCAACTGTCGGGCGTGGATCGCGACGGCCTGCTCGTAGGTGATCCAAAGCGGCCCCTGCTGCTCGCTCATTTGGCGAGCGCGGCCAGGGTGTCG
The DNA here is from genome assembly GCF_032489615.1 of Bradyrhizobium sp. SZCCHNR1051. Lineage (NCBI taxonomy): Bacteria > Pseudomonadati > Pseudomonadota > Alphaproteobacteria > Hyphomicrobiales > Nitrobacteraceae > Bradyrhizobium > Bradyrhizobium sp. SZCCHNR1051. The sequence continues at coordinate 322,476 of NZ_JAUEYJ010000002.1, forward strand.
CGATACTCATCCATGATCTCGTCCGCGATCTCCATCGTCCGCTCGAAATCCGGATCATAGGGCAGCGCCTGGAAGCCGCCGCCGGGCAATTCGACGATGTGCAGTTGCTGACCGCGTTTGAGATCGAGCCGCTGCATCAGTTCGCGCGGCAACAGCAGGCCGTCGGAATTGCCGATCTTCTTGATTTCGATCTTCATAGCAGGCCTCTCCGAAAAAGAGGCGCGTTATACAAATGTATAACGCGCCTCTTCAATCCGTTCAACAAATGTTTTACGCCCCTACCCCATCGCCTCCAGCTCGTCGATCATGCCGGCGATGACCGAGAGACCGCCGTCCCAGAATTTGGGGTCCTTGGCGTCCAGGCCGAACGGCTTGAGCAGTTCGGAATAATGCTTGGTGCCGCCGGCCGCGAGCATCGCCAGATAGCGCTCGGCAAACCCCTCGGCGGCGTGCTCGTAGACCGCATAGAGCGAGTTCACGAGGCAGTCGCCGAACGCATAGGCGTAGACGTAGAACGGCGAATGGATGAAGTGCGGGATGTACATCCAGAAGTTTTCGTAGCCCGGCTTGATCTCGATCGCCTCGCCGAGACTCTCGGTCTGCACCGAGAGCCAGAGCTGCCCGAGCCGCTCGGCGGTCAGCTCGCCGTTCTTGCGCTCGGTATGCACCGCGCGCTCGAACGAATAGAACGCGATCTGCCGCACCACGGTGTTGATCATGTCCTCGACCTTGCCGGCGAGCAGCGCCTGACGCTGCCTGGCGTCCTTTGTCTCGGATAGCAGCCGCTTGAAGGTCAGCATCTCGCCGAACACGCTCGCGGTCTCCGCCAGCGTCAGCGGCGTCGGCGCCATCAGCGCGCCTTGCCTCGCCGCCAGCACCTGGTGCACGCCGTGGCCGAGCTCATGCGCGAGCGTCATGACGTCGCGCGGCTTGCCCTGATAGTTCATCAGCACATAGGGATGCGCCGAGGGCGTGGTCGGATGCGAGAACGCGCCCGGCGCCTTGCCGGGCCGCACCGGCGCATCGATCCAGCTCTGGTCGAAGAAGCGCTGGGCGATGTCCGCCATCTCGGGCGAGAAGCCGCGATACGCCGTCAACACCATGCTCTTCGCCTCCGGCCAGGCGATGGTGGCATTGGCGGCGAAGGGCAGCGGCGCATTGCGGTCCCAATGCGCCAGCTTCTTCTTTTTGAACCAGCGCGCCTTGAGCTGGTAGTAGCGATGTGACAGCTTCGGATAGGCTGCGCGTACCGACGCTACCAGCGCATCGACCACCTCGCGCTCGACGCGATTGTTCAAGTGGCGGGAGTCGGCGACATCCTGGAAGCCGCGCCAGCGGTCCGAGATGTCCTTGTCCTTGGCGAGCGTGTTGGTGATCAGTGCGAAGGTGCGCTCATTGGCCTTGAACGTCTTGGCCAGCGCTTCGGCTGCGGCCTTGCGCTTGGCGCCGTCGCGGTCCTGCAGGAAATTCAGCGTCGGCTCGATCGCGAGCTCCTTACCTCCGACCTGAAACCGCAGGCCAGCAATGGTCTGGTCGAACAACCTGTTCCAAGCCGAATAGCCGGTCTGCGATTTTTCGTGGAACAGCTGCTCGACGCGGTCCTCGAGCTGATACGGCTTGTCCTTGCGCAGGTCCTCGATCCACGGCCGGTAATGGCCGAGCGCGGGCGTCTCCATCGCGCGCTCGATCACGGCGTCGTCGATGCGGTTGAGCTCGAGCGGGAAGAACAGCAGATGCGTCGACGCCGCCGTCAGCCGCTCCGAGATGTCGCCGTAGAATTTCGAGATCGCGGGATCGACGCTGTCGCCGGCATGGGCGAGGCCCGCGAACGAGCCGAGCCGCCCGGCGAGATCGTCGATCGCCTCGTAGCGCCGCACGGCTTCTGCGAGCCATTCGCCGCCATCCTCGCGCGCGACATGCTCGGCGAGCTTGCCCTTGTAGTCGGTCTCAAACGCGACGCATTCGGAATCCATCTTCGCGAGATCGTGAGCGATCTCAGGGGCGTCGATGCCCATATAAAGGTCGCCGAGATTCCATTCGGGCAGCACGCCGATGCCGGCCTTTGCCGCGACGACCTTCTTTGCCGGTTTGGCCGATGATTTGGCCGTCGCACCGCGCGCAGCCTTGACCTCTACCGGCTTCGGCTTTGACGCGGGCTTCTTGGCCGGCTTGGCCTTGTTGGATTTGGTCTTGGCGGATTTGGTCTGGGGGGCGGATCTGGTCGGCTTGCGAAGGGCAGAAGAAGCGCGCGAGGTCATCGGATGGGTAACCTGTTGTTCGAACGTGTATCCCGATCAGCGAGGTTTAAGGTTGCGTTAATCGGCGTCGGCGAGAGTGCCCCGATTCGAGACAGATAGTCGTAGCGTGCAAGGAAAGCCATGGCTGCCAGCATTTTGATTGCCGATGATGATCCGGTCCAGCGCCGGCTGGTGGAGAACATGGTGCAGAAATGCGGCTACGAGGCGGTCGTCGTCGAGACCGGCGATGCCGTCGTCGAGAAGCTGACGAATCCTGATGCCGGCCCCATCGACGCCATCGTGCTCGATCTCGTGATGCCCGGCCTCGACGGCATGGGTGTCCTCTCCAAGATGCGCGAGATGGGGATCTCGATACCCGTGATCGTGCAGACCGCGCATGGCGGCATCGACAACGTCGTCTCCGCAATGCGCGCCGGCGCGCAGGACTTCGTCGTCAAGCCGGTCGGCATCGAGCGGCTCCAGGTCTCGTTGCGTAATGCGCTCAATACCTCGGCCTTGAAGGGCGAGTTGCAGCGCATCCGGCACAGCCGCGAAGGGCGCCTGACCTTCGCCGACATCATCACCCGCGCGGAGGCGATGGCGCCGATCCTGCGCATCGCCGAGAAGGCCGCGGCCTCGTCGATCCCGGTGCTGATCGAAGGCGAATCAGGCGTCGGCAAGGAGCTGTTCGCCCGCGCCATCCACGGCACCAGCGAGCGCAAGACGAAACCGTTCGTTGCCGTCAATTGCGGCGCGATCCCGGACAATCTGGTGGAATCGATCCTGTTCGGTCACGAGAAGGGCGCATTCACCGGCGCGACCGAGCGTCACATGGGCAAGTTCGTCGAAGCCCATGGCGGCACGCTGTTCCTCGATGAGGTCTCGGAGCTGCCGCTCACCGCCCAGGTCAAGCTGCTGCGCGCCCTGCAGGAGGGCGCCGTGGAAGCCGTCGGCGGCCGCAAGCCGGTCAAGGTCGACGTCCGCATCATCTCGGCGACCAATCGCAGGCTACTCGACCGCGTCAAGGAAGGCCACTTCCGCGAGGATCTGTTCTACCGGCTGCACGTGCTGCCGCTCACCGTTCCGCCGCTGCGCACCCGCCGCGAGGACATCCCGCATCTGTTGCGGCATTTCCTCGCGCGGTTCGCGGCCGAGGAGAACCGCGCCATTTCGGGCATCACCGGTGAGGCCGTCGCCTATCTGACCAAGCTCGACTGGCCCGGCAACATCCGCCAGTTGGAAAACGCGGTCTACCGCGCCGTCGTCATGGGCGAGAGTGACCAGCTCGGCGTGGCCGATTTTCCGCTGATTCCCACCCACGCACCGCCGGTGGAGCCTGCGCCGGCCCTCACCGTGGAGCGGCCTGTTCCGGCGCTGCCTGCGATGGTGCCGGGAAGTGAAGTCCCCATTGCCCCTCTGCCCTCGCACGGGTTCCTGCCGCTGCTCACCGCAAGCGGCGAGGTGCGGCCGCTCGAGGAGATGGAGCATGAGATCATCCGCTTCGCCATCGCCCATTACCGCGGCCAGATGTCGGAGGTGGCGCGCCGCCTCAAAATCGGACGCTCGACGCTCTACCGCAAGCTCGACGAAGCCAATGACGAGACCCCCACGACGGAAAGCCCGCCGCTCGGCTGAGCCGCTCGGATCCGCACCATGGTTGCGCTTGGCTGTCGTCCGAAAAAGGCCGCAAGTCTTGGCAACACTGGAACATCTGAACCGTTGCCTTGCGGTGACAGACAAAGGAAATAACGCGTGGCACAAACGCACGATCGGTTTGGCCGGGGTTTCCCAAGAGTCAGTTTGTCGTGAGTTGTCCCGTGTGGCGCTGGCCGCAGAAATGGGGCTTGAGTATCGTTTGGGCGTGAATCATTGCGTGCAGATGTGAACCATCCTCACAGGCGGTACCCGCGCCGAAGCTGGCGGATCGACCTTGTTACCCCTGTTCCAGCCGGGACAGATCATCCGAGGGATTGATGATGCGAGATTGTGTGACCACCCGTGGCGGATATGACCGCGTGCTCATGGCTGTCGCGGCGACCTTCCTCGCGGTGTCCTCGACCTCTGCTTTCGCCCAGAGCGGTCCGCCCCGCAACAGCGCGGCCGAGCTCGCCATCGATGCGGCGATCCCGTTCCCCGAGCCGGCCAACGTGCCGCCGCCGACCGCCAGTGACTTCAAACTCGACACCACCGCCACCGTGTCGCCCGACCAGGCCAAGTCGCCCGAGACGACGACCAAGCCGCTCGACTCTGCCGCGGCGCCTGCGGCCGATCCCGCCAAAACCGTCGCCACGCCGCCGGCAGCGGCCCCTGCGACCGCGACGGTCCCAGACCCGGTCAAGGCCGCCAGCACCGTTCCCGCCGCCGACCAGCCCGTTGCCGACCGTCTGCGCGACCTGATGGCGAGCAAGGCGACAAGGTATTTCGACCGCAAGGCCGAACGCGCCGCCGTCGAGAAATTCTACACCGGCCGCGACTACGCGCCGATCTGGACCCAGGGCGGCAATCTGACAGCCGCCGCGAAGGGCGTCATCGCCCGTCTCAGGGATGCAGCAGCCGATGGCCTCAATCCCGGCGACTATCCGGTGCCGGATTTCGCAGCCGCAGCCTCCGCACCGGACGCGCTGGCGGAGGCGGATCTCAGACTCACCGAGAGCATGATGGACTACGCGCGCCAGGCGCAGAGCGGCCGCATGCACTGGTCGCAGGTCTCAGCGGATATCCAATATCCCGAGCATCCGGTCGATCCGAACGAGGTGCTGGCCAACGTCGCCGGCGCAAAGGATGCCTCCGCGGCGCTGGAGAGCTACAACCCGCCGCACAAGCTCTACAAGCTGCTGAAGGCCAAGCTCGCCGAGCTGCGCGGCGTCAGCGACGGCGCGCCTGTTATCATCGACGACGGCCAGCCGCTGAAATACATTCCTGCCCGCGGCAAGAATGCGCCGGAGGCCGAGGCGCAGATGTCCGACCCGCGCGTGCCCAAGCTGCGCGCCAAGCTCGGCATCACCGAGAACGCCGACGACATCCGCTATGACGCCAAGGTCGCCGCCGCCGTCCGCAAGTTCCAGGAAAGCGTCGACCTCAAGCCGACCGGAGTGCTCGACGACCGCACCGTGAAGGCGCTCAACACGCCCAAGCGCGACAAGCAGATCGATACGGTCCTCGTCAACATGGAGCGCTGGCGCTGGCTGCCGCGCGACCTCGGAGCGCCCGCGATCGGCGACGCTTATGTGATCCTCAACATCCCCGACTACACGCTGAAGGTGATGCAGCACGGCGCGCAGGTGTGGACCACCCGCGTGGTGACCGGCAAGCCGGGGCAGCATGCGACGCCGTTGCTCAGCGAGACGATGAAGTTCATCACGGTCAATCCGACCTGGAACGTGCCGCCGTCGATCATCTACAACGAGTATCTGCCGGCGTTGCAGCAGGATCCGACCGTGCTCGACCGCATGGGCCTGCGGCTGGAGCGAGCGCGCGACGGCTCGATCCACATCTCGCAGCCGCCGGGCGAGGCCAACGCGCTCGGCCGCATCCGCTTCAACTTCCCGAACAAGTTCCTGGTCTATCAGCACGACACGCCGGACAAGAACCTGTTCGCCCGAGACGAGCGCGCCTTCAGCCATGGCTGCATGCGCGTGCAGTATCCGGATCAGTACGCGTCGGTCCTGCTCAACATCACCATGCCGAACGAGCGCTACACGCCCGAGCGCATCCGCAGCATGTACGGCCGCAGCGAGATCGACCTGAAATTCCCGACGCCGATCCCGGTCAACATCACCTACCAGACCGCCTTCGTCGACGAAGCCGGCAAGCTGCAATTCCGCAAGGACATCTATGGCCGCGACGCGACCATGATCTCGATCCTGAAGAACAACCGCGGCAAGGATCTCGAGAACGTCGTCGCCCACGCCCAACCGAGCTACGCGCGTCCGAAGGGGCCGCTGCCGAACTCGGTCAACATCAGCGACAACAGCTTCTCCTCCGGCCCGAACTTCTTCGAGCGCCTGTTCGGCGGCGGTGGCCTGCCGACGCCGCCGGCGCCGGTCGGCCGCCCTGCCCGGCGGGTCTTCACCCGCTGATCAGGCCGCCGATCACGGTCAAAATTTCCATTTTGAGATCAAAGGCCTCGCCGATCGGCGGGGCCTTTGCTTTAGGTTAACCACAATGATCAACCAAGATTCGATGGCTCTTTTTCGCCACACTCAAGAGTATATGTTAAGGGTAATTGGGGGGCGGGTCGGTCAGTATCCCTTAACCATCCCGCCTTAGGTAAGCGTTTCCTCTCTCTTCCGCCGGACGGGCCGCAAGAGGGTCATCGAGTAAACGCTCGTCGACGGGGTGGCTGCATCTTGCTGTCTGTTTTCGCGCGCCAATCTGTTTCGCTCACGAGGGCGGGTTGGAAGGCTGGATGCCAATGCGGGCTGGCGGCGCTGCTGCTGCTCATCGGCGCCGGCTCGGTGCATGACGCGGCGGCGCTGAATGAAACCCACACCCTCTCCTTCCACCACACCCATTCCGGCGAGGACCTGACGGTCACCTTCAAGCGCGAGGGCCGCTATGACGAAGACGCGCTGAAGAAGCTCAATCACTTCCTCCGCGACTGGCGTACCCAGGACGAGACGGTCATGGACCGCCGCCTGTTCGACATCCTCTGGGAGGTCTATCGCGACGTCGACGCCAAGCAGCCGATCCAGATCATCTCGTCGTACCGGTCGCCCGCCACCAACTCGATGCTGCGCCGTCGCTCGGCGCATTCCGGGGTGGCGCGGCACAGCCAGCACATGCTGGGCCACGCGATGGATTTCTACATTCCCAACGTGCCGCTGGAGCAGATCCGCTTCGCTGGCCTGCGCCTGCAGCGCGGCGGCGTCGGCTTCTACCCGACTTCCGGCTCGCCCTTCGTGCACCTCGACACCGGCAACATCCGGCACTGGCCGCGGATGACGGCTGACCAGCTCGCCCGCGTGTTCCCGGACGGCAAGACCGTTCACGTGCCGAGCAACGGCGTTCCTCTCAAGGGCTATGAGCTGGCCAAGGCCGAGATCGAGAAACGCGGCAATGGCGATGACGCGTCGTCCAGCCGCCCCAACCTGTTTGCACGGCTGTTCCGCGGTCGTCCGAGCGAGGATGACGAGGAGTCTGGCGAGAGCGAGGGCAAGGCCGACGCCAAGCCGGTCCAGACCGCGGCACTCGCCGCGAAGCCGGCTGACAAGAGCTCCGACAAGGACGGCCGGACCGTCGAGCGATCGGTGGACAGCAAAGCCGCCACCACGCGCGGCAAGATCGCCAATGCCCTGCAATTGGCCTCCGCGGATGCGCAATCTGCCGCTCAGCCCGCGGCGACCAAGCCCGAGACGAAGTCCGAAACGACAAGCGCCGTCGGCAGCAAATCCAGGGACGGCGCGCCGCAGAGCGTCGCCGACATCATCAATTCGCGCGGCTTCTGGGGTGACAATCCCGGCACGCCGAAGCAGGCCACCCCCGAGCAGGTTGCCGCGATCACGGCGCGCCGTGCGCTGTCATCGATCGATCAGCAGCAGACCGCAAGCCTGATGCAGGCCATGGCCTTCGCACCCCCGGCCTCCTCTCCGCTCGATCGCGCCAATGTCGCCTCCACGGCCCCCATCCCGGTGCGAAACTCCCGCCCGGCGACCCGCAGCGTCGCGCCGGTGCCTGAGGCCGCCCCCGCGGCCGCGAAGAACGGCCAAGGTCAGGACGGCGCCATCACGATGGCGACGCGAATCTCGGCGGCCAAGGCCCCCGATTCGACCTGGATGCGGGCCATCATGCTGACGCCGAGCGCATCGTCATCGATGTCCGTGACGAAAATGGGCGACGTGGACCTCACCGTGATGCGCAGCTATTTCGTCAAACCGCAGGTCGCGCTGGCGATGAGCTTCACCGCCGAGCCGACGCCGGGACTGAGCTACGATCAGTTCACAGGGCCGGCGATCATCAAGCTCGAAACCAAATCCTTCGCCATGCGCGCGGCAGCCTTGCGCTGACGCCGCGACAGCCGGTTCGTCGTTCTCCTCGGCATTGACGAGCTGGAGTGCAGCGTCGATGGCCGCATGCCGCCGGCGCGCCGAGGCGAACCGGGAGAAAGCGAATGCCCCGTCAGGGGCAGCCGAGGTCTGCTCCAGGTGAGCGAGGCCGGCTGCTCAGATCATTCCGAGCGCCTGCATATAGGTCTCGAGGATGCTTTCCTCTTCCTGGCGCTCGTTCGGGTCCTGCTTGCGCAGCCGGATGATCGTGCGCAGCGCCTTAACGTCGAAGCCATTGCCCTTGCTCTCGGCGTAGACGTCCTTGATGTCTTCGGAGATCGCCTTCTTCTCCTCCTCGAGACGCTCGATCCGCTCGATGATCGACTTGAGCTGGTCTACGGCAAAGCGGGTCGCGGGCGAGTCGTCGTCCTTCGCGGCGGCGGAGGTGGCCATCTGATACTCCTGAGCGGAACTCGTGTGTCCAAGGAAGGCGCCAAAGGGCGCTACATGTTCGCCGCGACCCTCAAATCTGGCGTGCCCCGCGTCAAGGCGACATCGTCCTCATCCACAGAGCGGCCCACATCTTGTTGGCCTGCGCAGCGTGAAGCCCACAGAAGCCGGCCGCGCCACTTGTGTTTCGTCGCCATCCTGCGCAGGACCCGATTCGCCTTCGAAGCCCCTGCCAAGTCTGGGCTCGCGCGCGAAAGGCAGTAAAGCGCGTCTCCTGCGCGCTCGTTTCGGAATCAGTGGCCCGGATGCGCCTTCTTGAAGGCTTCGCGCTGCTCGGCGCTGGCCTCGCGCTGGTACTTCGCCTTCCATTCCTCGTAAGGCATGCCATAGATCGCCTCGCGGCTCTCGTCCTTGGTCATCGGCGCCCCCTGGGCGTCGGCGGCGTCCTTCAGCCAGTTGGAGAGGCAGTTGCGGCAGAACCCCGCCAGATTCATCAGATCGATGTTCTGAACGTCGGTTCTGGTCCGCAGATGCTCGACGAGCCGGCGAAAGGCGGCGGCTTCGAGTTCGGTCCGGGTGGTGCTGTCCATCGTCATCTCTTTGTTCCCTGTTCCGCGCCATGACGGATGTCTGCTATATAATGAGGCTTCGTCGCAGATTTGGCCATATCGCAGCGCCGTCAGGAGGAGCGAGGCGCTGGATCGCAGCGGCTTCGCACGAGATCGTCATGGCGTTGACAGCCGCAGCCAAGCCCAGCGACATCGTTCAACGGTTGATATAGCGTCGCGCAATGATCCCCAAAATCTCCTCTCTCCTGCATCGCAATCCCTTCCGCCCTGGCTACGGACTGCTTTCGCTGCTTGGGCTGGCCGCGCTCTGTCTGTCGTCCACTCCGGCGGCCGCCGATTTCCGGCTCTGCAACAACACCTCCAGCCGGGTCGGGATCGCCCTCGGCTACAAGGACGCTGAAGGCTGGACCACGGAAGGCTGGTGGAACGTGTCGTCACGCAGCTGCGAGACCCTTCTCAAGGGCACGCTGGTGGCGCGCTATTATTACATCTACGCGCTCGACTATGACCGCGGCGGTGAATGGTCGGGACAGGCCTTCATGTGCTCGCGCGACAAGGAATTCACCATCAAGGGCACCGACAATTGCCTGGCTCGCGGCTTCGACCGCACCGGCTTCTTCGAGGTCGACACCGGCGACCAGCGCGCCTGGACGGTGCAGCTCACCGAGGCCAATGAGCAGCCGGCGCAGCAGCGCGTGCCCGGAATTCCCGGTACGTTGGGACCCGGAGGCAACGTTCCAGGTCTGCCCAATGGGCCGCAAGGTGCGCCGCCGGCAGCCGCACCGGCCCTGCCGCCAGGGCAAGCACCCAAGCCATGAGGCGGCTGCGACGCATCAAGATCCTCGCGACGCTCGGCCCCGCCTCCTCGGACAGCGCGATGATTCGCAAGCTGTTCGAGGCCGGGGCCGACATATTCAGGATCAACATGAGCCACACCCCGCACGACAAGCTGCGGGAGCTGGTGACGACGATCCGCAGCGTCGAAGCGAGCTACGGCCGCCCGATCGGCATTCTGGTCGATCTCCAGGGTCCGAAGCTCAGGCTCGGCACCTTCGCCGACGGTCCGGTTCAGCTCAACAACGGCCAGAGCTTCGTGCTCGATTCCGACAAGACACCGGGCGATGCGACGCGGGTCCATCTGCCGCATCCGGAAATCCTGGCCGCCCTGCAGCCGGGACATGCGCTGCTGCTGGATGACGGCAAGGTGCGGCTGATCGCCGAGGAGACCTCGCCAACCCGCGCCGTCACCCGGGTCGTGATCGGCGGCAAGATGTCCGACCGCAAGGGCGTGAGCCTGCCGGACACCGACCTGCCGGTCTCGGCGATGACGCCGAAGGACCGCGCCGACCTCGATGCAGCCTTGAACATCGGCATCGACTGGATCGCGCTGTCCTTCGTGCAGCGCGCCGACGACGTGCTGGAAGCCAAGAAGATCATCCGCGGCCGCGCCGCCGTGATGTCGAAGATCGAGAAGCCGCAGGCGATCGACCGGCTCAACGACATCGTCGACGTCTCCGATGCTTTGATGGTGGCGCGCGGCGACCTTGGCGTGGAGCTGCCGCTGGAGCGCGTGCCCGGCCTGCAGAAGCAGATGACGCGGCTGGCGCGCCGCGCCGGCAAGCCGGTGGTGGTCGCGACACAGATGCTGGAATCGATGATCCAGTCGCCGGTGCCGACGCGCGCCGAGGTCTCCGACGTCGCCACTGCGGTCTATGAAGGTGCCGACGCGATCATGCTGTCGGCCGAGTCGGCCGCCGGCAAATACCCGGTCGAGGCGGTCTCGACCATGAACCGCATTGGCGAGGAGGTCGAGCGCGACGTGGTCTATCGCTCGGTGATCGCGGCGCAGCGTCCCGAGCCGGAATCGACCGCGGGCGATGCGATCGCCGAAGCCGCACGGCGGATCGCCGAAAATCTCGATCTTCCTACGATCATCTGCTGGACCTCGTCCGGCTCCACCGCGATCCGCGTCGCGCGCGAACGGCCGAAGCCGCCGGTGGTCGCGATCACCCCGAACCTGGCAACCGGACGCCGCCTGTCGGTCGTGTGGGGCGTGCACTGCGTGGTGGCCGAGGACGCGCGCGACCAGGACGACATGGTCGAGCGCGCCGGCTCGATTGCCTTCCGCGACGGCTTCGTCCGCGCCGGACAGCGCGTCATCATCGTCGCCGGCGTGCCGCTCGGCACACCCGGCACCACGAACATGGTGCGCATCGCCTATGTCGGGCCGTCGAGCGACGCCCATATCTGAGACGACCTATTGGGTCCTATCGATCGCGCCCAGTCCGGCCGTGGACGGGGGCTTGGCCCGCGCGATCACCGGACAGGCCTCGATGGCAATGCCGGCAGCGCCGGGGATGCGCTCGCAGCCACGCGACGCATCAATCTGGAGATCATAGTCCGCAAGCACCTCGAGCCGCGGCGGGTTGTCGGCCGGGCTCTTGGAGAAATACAGCGCCCACACGCCTCCCGGCAGCGGATTGGCCAGGCCGTTGCGAACCCGGCGGTCCAGCACGCCGCCGGACACGATCGGCACCACGAGCTCGGACAACTGATAGACGCGCGAGCCCTGTGGCAGGAACGACGTGACGTAGCCGAGCGGCTTCTGCAGCAGCAGGAACGTCGCGGAACGCTGCAGGTCCGCCGCGAGCTGCGGCCGGTAGGGATCGGACCATGGCCGCCGCATCCAGTCGGTCGGCTGCGACGCCAGCGCGATGCCGAGCGCGGCCATCACCGTGACGGCCTGCGTCATCCGCCGCGGTGGTGACGCGACCGGCCCAGCGTCTGCACGCCAAGCATCGACCAGGCGGATGAGCAGCAGCACGATCAGCGGCGCCGACAACAGCTCGAGCGGCATCAGATAGCGCTGGATCGAGAAGGCCAGCATCCACAGGACGTAGCTGAGCCAGAAGAAGATCAGGAGGCGCCGGTCGCGCAGCGGCAGCACTTCACGCCGCCGCCACAGGCCGGTGACGATCAGCGCGATGAGCAGCACGGTCACGACGGCGAAACGCGGATCGCGGAACGGCCATTCCGACGAGGGATGCTTGCCGATCACCCAGTAGAACGGATAGGCGAGCGCATCGAGCAGTCCCTGCGGCATGAAGCGCGTATCGACGATCGAGGCCTGCGGCGCTTCGGGCGAGCGGAAGATCGTGTTGTAGAATGGAAACAGCGGGCTGCCGTAGTCGCGCGCCATCTTCAATGCCCACGGCCCCGCGGTCACGATCACGCCAGCCGAACTGCCCGCGCCGAATGCGACGATCGCGCGCCACGGCCGCGCCACCAGCAGCAGCGACACGCCCGCTCCGACCAGAAACGTCGCATTGGTGAGCTTCAGTCCCGTGGCCGCGCCGATCAGCAGGCCAGCGGCGACGAAACGTCGGCCGCGCTCATCGTCCTCCCCGAAGATCAGCGCGATGCCGGCGAGGATCGGAATGGTCGTGAGAATGTCGGCGAAGCTGGTGCCGACCTCGGACAGCGCCATCGGACTGAGGGCAGCGATGATGAGCGCGGCGCTGAGCGTGAACGCGTCAGCCGCGCGCCGGAGCAGCACGCGCGCAACCCAATAGACCAGCGCGAGATTGAGGCCGTGCAGCGCGCCCAGCGCGACGCCCCACCACGGCGCATCGAGCCCGTGGCGGACCGCGTAAGGCAGCAGGTAGATCAGCGGATTGAGGAAGCTCTGAAAGCCGCCAGGCGCGACGTCGATGTCGAAGCGGCCATGCAGCAGCGCGAAGCCGGCATAGTCGTGATAGTTCTGCCAGTCCCAGTTGATGTCCTCGCCGGCGAGATATGCATAGACAGCGCCGGCGGCGGCCGATCCGGCGATGACGAGGCGCGTCGCCAGAGGGTTGCGTGCAATCGACATCGTCTGAGGAGGCACCTGGAGTGGGGCAAGGCGGTGCTCTCGCGGCACGCCAGCCTCACCATCGCCGCGACGGGTGAATCCTTGCTTAAGCGCGGCCTTGCGTCCCAAGGGTAAGGCATGGGCGGCGCGGACTACGCGCCGACCAGGCTCCTGACCGGCAGCACGGCCTGCACGACGAGACCGCGCGCACGCGCATCCATGACGCCGACCGCGCGCAGCGCCAGCAGGGTGACCGCCTGAACGGTGTCGCGGAGCTTGGCAGGGTCGTCGGGATTCTCGGTCGCCAGCGGCCCTACCAGCGCCTCGTGCAGCGCGCCGAGCAGCGCGGTCGCGGCCAACTGGGTGTCCTGCGCCGGAAGATGGCCGGCACGGACGGCCGCGTCGATCCGCGAGGCGATCTCGCCGACGATCTCGCGGCGGCTCGCGATCCGTGACGCCGTCACGTCGACGTCGACCGGCTCGGCCAGGATGCCCCAGGCGAGCTTGCGCTGCGACAGGATGTGCACTGCGACCGTGGACACCGCGGCAGCCAGCGCCGAGGATGGACCTGGCGCGGCATCGGCGGCGCGCCGGACGGCGGCCAGCTCATCGCGCGAGACTTCCGCGATCAGCTCCGAGATCAGATCCGCCTTGGAGGGAAAGTAGCGATAGACGGTGCCGGCTGCGACATTGGCCCGGATCGCCACCGGGGCGATCTGGACGGCAGACATGCCGCCTTCCGCGGCGGTTTCGCGGGCGGCAGCCAGAATCGCGCTGCGGCGGGCCGCCAGCCGCTTCACGACCTGATGGGTTCGCCGATAGACCATGGCGTTTCTCGTCCCGGACGCGCTCGTCCAGGGCACCCGGCGAACGCTGGTTCAGTGTTTTTGGAGGATCGACCTCACAAATGGCTGGGAAGAACTGAACACTTGTTCACGAAGGAAGACAAGGGAAATCATGACCCTGCCCGGCCCCAACCAGTGTGTCAGGCGCTCGCGAGCGCCGCCGCGGCGGGCGCCGGCTGCCGACGCCACCACGAGCCGGCGCGCGCCAGCACCAGGCCGGCCAGGATCAGATTGGCCGCAAGCCCGAGCGGAATCCCGGACAGCATGAACGTGATCTGAAGCCCCGCGATGCCGCCGAGCGCGGGCAGCTCGTAGCGGCGAAAGCCCTCGGCGAGGCCGATCCGCACCAGCCATGCCACCGCGATGGCCTGAACCATCATGTCGTACATGAACAAATAGGGCGTCGTCAGCAGCAGCCCGACGGCCAGCGCCGCCGCCTTCAGCGCGTAGCGCACCGGGCTGCGCCACAGCGTCACCAGCACGACCGCAACGACTGCGGTCAGCACCCATTGGAAGGTCCAGCCAAGCGCTTCCGAGCCGCCGAAATAGCGCACGAGCGAAAACAGGCTCTGCAGCTTCCACCAGGTCGCCTTGCCCTCGGTCAGGAACGCCTGCGAAAACATCGGCAGCCAATGCAAGAAGGCCTGCCAGCTCTCCGGCCCGAAGGCGAGCCATGACAGCAGCGCCAGAACGATGGCGGTGACGCTCGCAGAGACGAAGGCTGTCCAGCGCTGGGTGGCGATCAGCACGATCGGGAAGAGCAGGCCATATTGCGGCTTGTAGGTCAGGAGCCCAAGACAGATCCCCGCCAGCACCGGCCGCACCGGCAGCAGATAGAGCGTGCCGCCGACAAGCGCCGCGGTGAGGCATCCGTTCTGCCCGACCAGCGCGTTCGAGAACAGGGCCGGAAAGCCGGCAGCGAGCAGCAGGCCGAAGCCGCGGCCGACGATCGCGCGCATCGCGAGCGCATAGGGAACAAAGCTGGCATAGACCCAGCCGACGAAGGCGAGCGTGTAGGGAAACTGCGCCAGGAACGCTGCGACGAACAGGAACGGCGGCGGATAGTGCCAGGCAAAGTAGCCCGGGAAATCCTGCCGCAGCAGGTCGAGCTCCACCTGGCGCTGCACGTCCCAGTCCCAGGCCAGCGCCGGATGTCCCTGCAGCGCCAGCTTGCCGGCCGCCCAGACATTAACGAAATCGGTGGGAATGCCGAGACCCGCCTGGTCCCAGATCCAGGTGCCCGACCACAGCCCGGCCGGGAAGAACGAGGCGTTGATGCAGGCGAGCGCGAAGCAGGCCGCGAACAGGCCGAGCGGAACGTCACGACGCTGCGATGGCATCGCGGCGGCATCAGGATTGTCAGCCATCTGGACCTCGCCCGCGCCTGCATGGGCGCCTCCCGATCGAGACATAGGCGGGGACGCTTGAAGAAGGCTTAAGCGTGGGCGACGGCGCGCGACCGCCGGCGCCGCACCGATTGTTTACGCGCGATCTGTATCGCAGGAGTCCGAATGCAACCAGCGGCGGCAGGCCGGGGAGATCCCATGTTCGTTTATCGCGCCCTCATCGCGCTGCTCGTCTGCACCATTTGGCCGGCCGCAAGCCGCGCCCAGGACAAGGGTCCGGTCCGCGTCTCCTCCGACGTCAGCTATGAGTATCTGGCCCGCTGGGACGTCGCCCGGCTGAACACCATCCTCACCGTCGATACGCCGGAATTCGCCGGCGTCCCGGTGACCTACACCCCGGCCCGCAACGCCGTGCGGCTCTATCGCGTCACCTATGCGTCCGTCGTCCCCGAGCGCGGCAACAAGCCGATCACGGCGAGCGGCCTGCTCGCGGTGCCCGAGACCGGCGAGACCAGCCTGCCGATGGTGTCCTATCAGCACGGCACGGTGTACGGAAAGCAGGAGGTGCCGTCGTTTCCGGAGCAGTCGCCCGAGACGCAGCTGATGATCGCGCAGTTCGCAGGACAAGGCTATCTGCTGATCGGCGCCGACTATTTCGGAATGGGCATCTCGACCGAGCCGGAAGGCTACATGGTGAAGGCCAGCCATCAGCAGGCCACCTACGACATGCTGCGGGCGAGCCGCGCCGTGCTCGACCAGATGAAGCTGACGAGCGCCAGGCTCGACATCGCCGGCTGGTCGCAAGGCGGCTTCGTGACCATGGCCTTTCTCGAGAAGCTCGAATGCGCCGGCGTGCAGGTCGCGGCAGCGGCGACGGCGAGCGCGCCGGTCGATGTGTTCGTCGCGCTGAACGGCTTCCTGAACTTCCCGCGCAAGAACGACGCCGCCTGGGTCAATTCGCTGTTCATCCTGTCGGCGTTCGCGTTCGAGAACTACTATGCGGTGCCGGGGCTGGCGCGCTCGGTGATCAGCGACAGCTATTACGACGTCGCCCGCAAGGCCTATGAGCGCGAGCCCTTCAACGTCGCCGACGTCCCGACCGATCTGCACGAGCTGCTCAAGCCCGACTATTTCGATGCGCAGTATTTCGCGGCGTCGGCCTACGGCCGCCTGGTCGCGCAGACGCAAGCCTATCGCTGGATCATCAAGACGCCGGTGCGCAACTATTACGGCGAGACCGACGAGGCGATCTCGACCGGTCTCGGCCAGCTGGCGATGACCTACCAGCAGGCGATCGGGGCCGGCAACAGCAAGGTCGAGGCGGTGTCGACGGGGCCGACCAGCCATCGCGGCACGTTCGCGACCGCCGTCCCGCAGTGGAAGGCCTGGTTCGACAAGCCGTGATGCGCGGCGCTGGAGGCGGTCCGCGGCGCGGCAACTCGTCAACGAAAGACCTGACAAACAGAACGCGCGCCCACCGCGCGCGAAACGGACTGCCGCCGGCCCGACTCCAAACAAACGAAAAGCCCGGCTGTAAGCCGGGCCTGTCGTCTCTCTCGATCTTCCGGATCAGATAGGCTGACCGTCGGAAGTCCGTTGCATATCACCCTGGCTCACGCCTGCGGCTGTGGCTCCAGGCCCGGATCGGGCCGCGGCCGCGGCTTGCCGGCCGGCGGCACGGCCGACGCGCGCGGCGTCGACGGCTCGACCGCCGATTCGCGGTTCGGCTTCTTGCCCTTCAGGAGGTCGTTGATCTCCTCGCCGGTCAGCGTCTCGTATTCGAGCAGCGCCTGGGCGATCGCTTCCCAGTCATCGCGCTTCTCGGTGATGATGCGGCGCGCCTCCTGCTCGCCGGCCTCGATCAGGCCGCGAATTTCGGAGTCGATCAGACGGGCGGTATCGTCGGAGATGTTGGTCGAGCGCGCCACCGAATGACCCAGGAAGACCTCCTGCTCATTGCTCTGGTAGCGCACGCGGCCGAGCTTGTCCGACATGCCCCATTCCATGACCATCGCGCGGGCGAGGTTGGTGGCCTGCTGGATGTCGCCGGTGGCGCCATTGGTCACCTTCTCCGCACCGAACTTCTGCACCTCGGCCTCGCGGCCGCCGAACATCATCGCGAGCTTCGAGACGCACCACTCACGCGTATGCGAGTGACGGTCGGCCTCGGGCAGCGACTGCACCATGCCGAGCGCGCGGCCGCGCGGAATGATGGTGGCCTTGTGGATCGGGTCGTGGCTCGGGACGTTGAGGCCGACGATCGCATGTCCCGCCTCGTGATAGGCGGTCAGCATCTTCTCTTCCTCGGTCATGACCATCGAGCGGCGCTCGGCGCCCATCAGCACCTTGTCCTTGGCCTCCTCGAACTCGGACTGCGTCACCATCCGCTTGTTGCGACGAGCGGCGGTCAGAGCAGCCTCGTTGACAAGGTTCATCAGGTCGGCGCCGGAGAAGCCGGGCGTGCCGCGGGCGATGGTCTTGAGGTTGACGTCCGGCGCCAGCGGCACCTTGCGGACATGAACCTTGAGGATCTGCTCGCGGCCGATGATGTCCGGGTTCGAGACCACGACCTGGCGGTCGAAGCGGCCGGGACGCATCAGGGCAGGATCGAGCACGTCGGGCCGGTTGGTGGCCGCGATCAGGATCACGCCCTCGTTGGCCTCGAAGCCGTCCATCTCGACCAGCAACTGATTGAGGGTCTGCTCGCGCTCGTCATTGCCGCCGCCGAGACCGGCGCCGCGATGGCGGCCGACGGCGTCGATTTCGTCGATGAAGATGATGCAGGGCGCGTTCTTCTTGGCCTGCTCGAACATGTCGCGGACGCGGCTGGCGCCGACGCCGACGAACATCTCGACGAAGTCAGAACCCGAAATGGTGAAGAACGGCACGTTGGCTTCGCCGGCCACCGCACGCGCGATCAGCGTCTTGCCGGTGCCGGGAGGGCCGACCAGCAGCACGCCGCGCGGAATGCGGCCGCCGAGCCGCTGGAATTTGCCGGGATCGCGCAGGAATTCGACGATCTCCTGCAGGTCCTGCTTGGCCTCGTCGACGCCGGCGACGTCCTCGAACGTCACCCGGCCGTGCGCCTCGGTCAGCATCTTGGCGCGCGACTTGCCGAAGCCCATCGCCTTGCCGGCGCCGCCCTGCATCTGCCGGGAGAGGAAGATCCAGACGCCGATCAGCGCGATGAAGGGCAGCCACGACACCAGCAGCGACACGAACCACGGCACGTTGTCGCCGGGCGGCTTGGCCTGGATGTTGACCTTGGCGTCGTACAGGCGCTTCACGAGGTTCGGATCGCTCGGCGCGTAGGTCTGGAACGACGAGCCGTTCTTGAAGGTGCCGTGAATCTCCGGCCCCTGGATCACGACGTCGCGCACATTGCCCTGATCGACCTCGGTCAACAACTGCGAGAAGTTGATGTCGGTCGAGGACGCGCGTTGCCCCGGGTTCTGGAAGAGTGTGAACAGCGCCAACAGCAACAGGACAATAATGACCCAAAGGGCGAAATTGCGCAGATTGGCGTTCATCGATTTTCCTTCGTGGTCGCGCGGATCGCGGCCGTTCGTCCTCGGACTCATCCCTGGGTAGCCACGAGGGAATCCCCCGGTCGACCGTCTCGTAATCTAGGTACCACTCGCGGCAATGCCAAGGGAACTAGAAAGGACTATTTATCGCATCCTAGCCCGATTCCCGCTCAAAAAAAGGCGCGGGAAACCGCTGCCAGGGCCGGTGGTTAAGGGTCCGCGAAAGCGACGAGCCGCTTCAAGTCGCGCCCGACCGCCGCGGCGGCGCGGGCGTGATGCGGATCGCGCCTCGCGTCATGCTTACCAGTGCACCAGCCAGGGTCTGTTTTAGCCTGCCCGGAGCAGACGTACCACCATCTGCGTTCCCCGCAAGAGTCCGGTCCAGTCGCGCCAGCAGCGCCTCGGCCTTGCCGAGTTCCACGGGACCTTCAGTGCCAATGCGATTGATGGCGCGCATCAGCAGCCTCAGTCTGATTTCTGCCGGGAGTGCGACAAAGGCGCGCGCCTCGAAGGTCTCGCCGTGATCCGCCTGTCCGGGCCCGGTGCCGGCCGCTCGCAATGCGAGATAGCGTTCGGCGCCATCCGCCATCAATTCGATCGCGGCATTGGCCCGTCCGAGCCGGTCGGCCAGCGTCGCCAGCGTCCGGGCATCGCCGCCCTCGGCGGCCAGAGCCGGCATCAGGGCGCGCAGCCGCGGCCGGGTGAAGGCGGGATCTTGATTGGTCGGATCATCTGCGAAGGGGATCCCGGCCGAGCGCAGCGTCGCCACCAGCCTGGCCTTGGTAACGTCGAGCAGAGGCCGCGCCAGCAACAGCCCTTCACGCTCGCTGAGCGGTGCCATCGCCGCGAGCCCCGCAATGCCGCTGCCACGCAAGAGCCGCATCAGCACGGTCTCGGCCTGGTCGTCACGGGTGTGGGCGGTGACGACGTGTCCGGCGCCCTCCTGCCGCGCCGCGCGCGCCAGCAGGCGGTATCTTGCCAAGCGCGCCGCTTCGGGAATCCCGGTGTCCGGCTTCTCATCGTTCCAGCGCAAGGTCCGATGTGGAATTGCGAGCCGCCGCGCGGTCTCCTTCACCATGCGGGCTTCACGGGCGGAGTCGCGCCGCAGAGCATGGTCGACCGTCACAGCCACAAGGCGCGGCCCCTGCGCAAGCCCCGCGCGCCACCGCGCCGCGAGCCACATCAGAGCCATCGAATCCGGACCGCCCGATACGGCGAGCACCAGCACGGGCGCCGCCGAAAGCGGTGCGAACAGGCGCTCCGCTTCGGCGGCGGAGATCGCAAGATCATCTTCGGAACCGGCCTTCGACATGGCGCCGCAGCCTACCCGCCCCGTCGGTCGTAAGCGAGAGGCCTACCCTCGCCCGGGGGCGTTCAGCACTTCACCCGCTTCTGCTCGCGATCGACCGTCGCCTTCACGCCCGCCGACGCGCGCGGATATTTGCGCGTCACTTCGCCGAACGCGGCGCAGGCCGCCTCCTTCTCCTTCAGCGCGGCCAGCGACTGGCCGAGCCGGAGCAGCGCATCCGCCGCCTTGCCCGACTTCTCGTATTTCGTCGTCACGGCGAGGAAGACCTCGGCGGCATCGCGATATTGCTGACGCTGGTAGAAGCTCTCGCCGAGCCAATATTGCGCGTCGCCGACCATCGGATCGTTCGGATATTTCTGGGTGAAGTTGCGCATCGTCTGCTCGGCCAGCGCGTAGTCGCGGCGCTGCATGTAGCCGATGCCGAGGTCGTATTCGTCGCGCGGCGTCTGCCGCGGCGGCGCGGTCTCCAGTCCGCCAGCGCCCGGAGCGGCGGCCGGAGCGGCGGCCGGCGGCGCACCCTGGGGATAGCGACCGCCCGTGTTGGCGAGAGTCGTGGGATCGCCGGCGGGACGGCCGGCGGCCTGGCCGCCACCCGGCTGGATCGGCAACTGGCCGCCGCCGAGCGCTTGCGGGGCGCCGGGAGCCGTCGGATTCTGGCTCGGATCGAACGCATCGCCGCGGCGGCCCCGGCCAGGGGCCGCGGGCTCCTGGACGATTTGCACCGGCGCGCCGGCCTGCGGCTGCGCATAGCCCGGCTGCTGCTGGGGAGAGGCCTGTTGCGGCTGGCCGTACTGCTGCTGGCCATAGGCCGGCTGTGGAGGCTGGCCGTAGGCGGGATTGGCCTGCGCCGGCGCGGCCGCGCTCGGCTGCGCCGCGGCGGCGCCGCCGGGCGCTGCGCTCTGCAGTTGCCGCAGCCGCTCCTCGAGCTGGCGATTGCGATATTGCAGCTCCTCGTTCTGACCGGTCAGTTGCCGGAGCTGGTTTTCGAGCCGCTGGATCCGGATCTCGGGATCATCGTCGGTCTGGGCGAGCGCCCGCGACGAAAATGCCTGGCACGAGAAAACGACGAGCGCTGCGAGGATCGCGGCGGCGCTCCGTGGAAGAAACATGAATGACATGCTGCCCTGACGACCGGATCGGCGAGACATTGAAAACAGGCCTGTGAGCGAGGCTGTAAAGCAGAAATGCGATAGAGACAAATGACGTTCAAGCGAAGACAAGACCAAGCCCGGACAAGACCCGCCGATCACATACAACGAAGCCGGCGTCGATGGGCGACGCCGGCTTCATCAGCAACGGATTCGTTCAGCTTTATGAACTGGCGTTCAGGACCGTCACCGCACGGCGGTTCTGCGACCAGCACGAGATATCGTTACAAACCGCCACCGGCCGCTCCTTGCCGTAGGAGATCGTTCGCATGCGGCCCTGGTCGATGCCGCGCGACACCAGGAAGTTGCGGACCGACTGCGCGCGCCTCGCGCCCAGTGCGATGTTGTACTCGCGGGTGCCGCGCTCGTCGGCATGGCCCTCGATCGTGAAGGAGTAGCGCGGATAGCTCTGCAGCCACTGCGCCTGCTTCTCCAAGGTCGCGATCGCCTGCGGCGTGAGATCGGTCTGATCGCTCTCGAAGAAGACGCGATCGCCGACATTCACGACGAAGTCCTGCTGGCTACCTGGAGTCGCAGCGCTGGCCATCGCCCCGTCGGCCCCGGTGAGATTCCTGTTGGCGCATGCGCCCATCGACAGCGCCACGGCGAGCACGGCGGCCAACTTCAATCCCTGGAGGATACGCATCTGATATTTCATTCCCGGAGCCTCCACGCTCACGTTCTTAGACTGCCATCCGGTCTACAGGGCGATGGTTAAGCGAACGTTCCGTCAACCTTGATGGGGTCTTGCCGAACCCCGTCAAATGCTAACGAAACCCGAAAAGCGACCGCGATGGTTAATGGGTTGTAAATGTGGCGCCAGGGTGAAGGCAAGCGGCGCGACGCCTGCAGCAGGGCGCTTTTTCGCTGAATTTTGCATCGGGGCCACGGTGTGAACCGGCCAGACGGCCGAGCTGGCCCCGATATCGGCCGATGATCAGCCGGCCTTCGCGACCGCCTGAATCCTGAACGAATCAGTGAAGGCGTCCGGCGCGGGACGATCGAACAGCATCCGCCGTTCGAACGCGCTCGAGCGCATGAACGGAAAGCGCTGGAACACGCGATCGCGGATCGAAGGGTAGTGCGCCGCCACCAGGCCGACCGGCTTGGTGAGGCCGGAGTAGAGCCGCGGCTCACCCCATGGTTCCTGCAGGAACACCTTCTTGTAGAAGGCGCGATGCTCGGGGCGGACGTTGGCGAGACCGATGTCCGCATTGAAGTGGGCGCAGGCGACGTAGCCGAGCCGGACCGTCACATAGGGAAGCGCCGGAAACAGCCGCGCCTTCTCATGGTCGGCGACGAACCGTGTCGGGTCGATGATGACCTTCCCGCGATCAAGCTCGGGATGCAGCAAGTCGGCGAACATGTCCGAGGACAACGATCGGCGCCATTGCGAGTTCACGACGCTGATGCGGATCGAGCTGTAGAGCTCGCCATTGACGTAGACGCCGAAGATGAAGCTGTTGGGAAGATCGTCATATTCGTCGGTGACGCGTTCGCTGGGCGACGGCAGGATGGCGCCTTCACGCAGATAGGCGCGGTAGCGCAGCCGATAGATCTCGTCCTTGTCCTCAACAGTCAGCGCCAGTCGATAGTCCACGTTCTCCAGCACATCCGACTTCTGTTCAGCAACGGCACTTACTCTAGCCGCCGACTTCATCCGCAACCCCTTCTCACACAACTCCTACGAGCAGTATGAGCTTAACAGCGGGTTAATGCCGACGCAAAGCTTTCGGCGGTACAAAGTTAACGGCTCGCAGAATCCCGGAGGCGCAACCGTGACTTACGGGATTGGACGCTGCACCGGACGGATTGCTTCGGATCACTTGCGTGTCAAATCGAAACGGATTCGCTTGGTAGACGCGCGCAATGTTTCCGAATGGTGCGACGTGGGGTTGTCACATCGCCATTCACATGCGAGCCACGCTCGTAGAGAGGACCGGCGGGATGCTACGCACAGAGCTCGCCTCCAGCGCCGGTCGATCTTCGCGGCACGTCCGCATCAAGGCGGAGGTCGGGTGATCATGCGATCGAACGTGTCCCGCCGGCGGCCGCGATCGCCCCGTCGCTCGAACGGCGCCCATGCGAGGCATTCAGGAGCTGTCGGATGCGGATTGCGGGGACAGGCCGGCTGAACAGATAGCCCTGCGCCTCGGTGACCGTGCCGTCGGCGCTGACCAGTTCGAGCTGCTCGTTGGTCTCGATGCCCTCCACCACCACCGACATGCCGAGATCGGCGGACAATCTTGCGACACCGCGCAACAGGGTCAGCGGCCGATCGCTGTCGATGCCTTCGAGGAAAGAGCGATCGATCTTGACCTTCTCCAACGGGAAGTTGTGCAAATAGCTGAGGCTCGAATAGCCGGTGCCGAAATCATCGAGCGAAATACGAACCCCGAGCATGTGCAGTTGCGACAGCACATCGTGCGTGAGCTGGGTGTTGCGCAACAGCGAGGATTCGGTGATCTCGATCTCGAGCCGATGTGGCGGCAGCCCGGACACTTCGAGCGCGTAGCGGACCTCACTGAGCACATCGCGCTGATGGAACTGCTGCGGCGAGAAGTTGACGGCGACGCTGACCGCATCCGGCCATTTCATGCATTCGAGGCAGGCCTTGCGCAGGATCCAGCGGCCGAGATCGACGATCAGGCCCATGTCCTCGGCGACGGGAATGATGTCGACCGGCGAGACCGTGCCGCGCACCGGGTGGTTCCAGCGCAGCAGCGCCTCGCAGGTCGAGATCTTGCCGGACTTCAGATTGACCAGCGGCTGATAGAACAGCTCGAACTCCTCGTTCGCCAGCGCCTTGCGCAGATCGAGCTCGAGGATGCGGCGCGCCTCGACCGTCTGGGCGAGTTCGTCGCGGAAGAAGCAGAAGGTGCCCCGTCCCTCGGCCTTGGCGCGGTACAGCGCCATATCGGCGTTCTTCAGTAGCGTGTCGGCGCTGATCCCCGGCCCAGTCATGGCGATGCCGACGCTGGCGCCGATCTCGACCAGATGATTGTCGATCTTGTAGCGCTCGCTGAGCTGGTCGACGATCCGGCGCGCCAGCATGGCCGCGTCATCGTTGGAGCGGATGTTGCGCTGGAACACCACGAACTCGTCGCCGCCGAAGCGCGCGACGAAGTCTTCCGGACGCAGCATGTCGCGCAGGCGCTCGGAGACCGCGCAGAGCAGTTGATCGCCGCAGGGGTGGCCGAGCGTGTCGTTGACCTGCTTGAAGCGGTCGAGATCGACGAACAGCAGCGCGGACAATTCGCCGTGCCGCTGCGGAATCCTGAGCAGCCGTTCGATCTCGTCGCGGAAGCTGACGCGGTTCGGCAAGGTCGTGAGCTCGTCGTAGCGCGCCAGATGCGAGATGCGCGCCTCCGCATGCCGGCGCTCGGTGATGTCCTCGAGAAGGACCACGGCGCCGCCGTCGGCCATCGGCTGGAAGGTCCAGGACAGCGACCGGTCGCGCGCGACGTCGGGATCGCTGGTAATGACGTTATGGGTCTTGGTGTGCTCGATCTCGGCCAGGATCAGCCGGCCGCTCGAAGCGGAGATCGAGCCTGCGATCACGCAGGCGTTGATGATGTCGGCCGCCTTGCCGCCACGCTGCAGGATGTCATCCGGCAGGCTCATCATGTGGCCGAAGCGATGGTTCATCACGGCCAGACGCCCGTCGGAGCGGAACATGCACAGGCCGTGCGGCATGTTGTTCAGGGCCGTATCGAACTGCTTGGCCAGCGCAGCCTCGCTTTCGCGCGCCACGAAGGCCTGGACGAAGATCCTCTGCAGATTGGTCGAGATATGTTTCAGCGACACGAAGAACAGGACGCAGAACGCCGCCATGCCCAGGTAATAAGGGCTGCCGTGGATCGCGAGAGCCACTGCAAGCGGTCCGCAGGCGAGCAGGATCTGGACATGGAATATCCAAGGCCGCCCGTAGGTCCGGCCGGCGCCCGCCGACATGTAGCAGAGCGTCACCGTGATCGCGATCAGGTGCACCACCGGGTCGCTGTTGTCGACAAGGGCGACTACGCACCACACGCCGAGCACCAGCGCATAGATCATGGCGCCGATCTGGTAGCGAACCTCCCAGCGCTCGACCGCCTCCTGCGTGAGGCGACCGTTGTCGCAGAGGCTCCGATAGTAGCGCATGTCGAGCGAACGGAACGCCCCTGCGATGATCAGCATCGCGGCACACGGCCACAGATTGACGTCGCCGCTCTTGATCGCGGTCATGACGGCGGCGACGGCGGCGCAGAGTGCGCCGGCGAACATCGGGCCGGGATCCTGGAAGAGGGAGTCGACGAGAGCCGCCTGGATCGCAGGCGACAACTTTCGATCGTCTTCTCCATTCTGAGTGGCAAGCTGCATTCGTGCGCACGCGTCCTGTTCGGTGCACAAACATTACCGCTCGCAGGTGAAGTCTTTCTGAGGGAACATCGTTAGCGGAGCGTTTCCGCGCTCGCGAAATGCACGAATTCGCTCGAAAATTCAGAGAACTAGGCAAACACTACCCGGCTACTACAACTAATAGTTCCACCTTTCCACAGAACACGCCTCGCGCGACTCGAAAAATCGCGTCCACCACGACGTGAGCGGGCCCAGAGCCTCGCTCACCGTCACGACAACAGCGGCGACCAGGCCGGATCCGAGGCGAAGCCCGGCGTCGGCACCTTCTGCTCGAAGCGGCCGGAGACGTCGATCGAGTACAGCGACGGACCGGCGGTGCCGCCGGGGTCACGGAAGAACATCAGCACGCGGCCGTTGGGCGAGAAGGTCGGCCCTTCGTTGTGGAAGCCGGCGGTGAGGATGCGCTCGCCCGAGCCGTCCGTCTTCATGATGCCGATCGCGAACTGGCCGCCGCCCTGCTTGGTGAAGGCGATGAAGTCGCCGCGCGGCGACCACACCGGCGTCGAGTAGCTGCCCTCGCCGAACGAGATGCGCTGCGCTGCCCCGCCACTGGAGGACATCACGTAGATCTGCGGCTTGCCGCCGCGATCGGACTCGAAGCAGATCTGGCTGCCGTCCGGCGAGTAGCACGGCGAGGTATCGATCGCCGGCGTGTCGGTGAGCCGCGTGGTCGTGCGCGAGCGCAGGTCCATCACGAACAGGTTGGAGTTGCCGCCCTGCTGCAGGCTCAGGATGATGCGCTGGCCGTCCGGCGAGAAGCGCGGCGAGAACGACATGCCGGGGAAGTTGCCGACGATCTCGCGCTGGCCGGTCTCGATGTTGAACAGATAGACCTTCGGGTCGCCCTGCCCGAACTCCATGTAGGTGATTTCCTGGCTTGACGGCGAAAACCGCGGCGTCAGCACGAGGTCGGCGCCACGGGTGAGATAGCGGACGTTGGCGCCGTCCTGGTCCATCAGCGCGAGCCGCTTGACGCGGCGATCCGACGGGCCGCTCTCGTCGACGAACACGACGCGGCTATCGAAATAGCCCTTCTCGCCGGTCATCTGCGTGTAGATCTGGTCCGAGATGATGTGGGCGATGCGCCGCCAATATTCCGGCGCCGTCACATATTGCTGGCCGGTGAGCTGCTGGCCCGAGTTCGGGTCCCACAGCCGAAACTCCGCCTTCAGGCGCCCGTCCGGCTGCCGCGTCGCGCGGCCCGTCACCAGCCCGCGCAGGTCGAGCGGACGCCAGCTCGCGAATTGCGGCGGCGCCTCGAAATTGCTGATGCGCTCGGGAAACGCAGCCGGGTCGACCGGCACGAACAGCCCGCTGCGCTTCAGATTGTTGGTGATCACCTGCGCAACGCCATTGCCGACATCGGCATCCCCTGCCCCGCCGGGCACGAAGGGCGGAACGGCGATCGGGATCGGCTTGAACTCGCCGCTCGGGATGATCTCCAGGCGTTTTTGCTGGGCGAGCGCGGGGCCTGCACCCAGCGCCGCCATCGCGACGCCTCCGGTCAGCAAAAGCTGGCGCCGCGTGAAAAATCCGGTCGTGCGCTTCGGAGGTGTCGTCAAGTTCGGCCTCGCATCGAATTCATCATTTTGAGATTGAATGTCGTCGGTACGAGCTTCCACTCATTGTACCGGTTCTTCGGCAGGAACGAATAGGGCTGGCAATTCTCCACCGCGCGCTTGGCATTCTCCGCCATGGCTACGCTGACCCGCGACGGTCCTCGCGTCCCAACGACGGCCGGCACGGCGGCCAGCGATCCATCCGGACGCAGCTGGATGTCGATATCGACCTCGATCTTGTCCTCATCGACGCCGGTATAGGGAAGATTGAAGCAGCGACCGACCGCTTGTTGAAATGCGATCTGCCAGCTCGCGACGTTGGCTTCGGCCGTTCCCTGCGTTGCGCCGAGCGCCGCATTGGCATTGAGCTCCGCCCCCGTCGCCGCCTGCCGCGTCGGGTCCTTCTGATTGATCAGGCTCGCGATCTTCTCAGAGTCGTATTTGCGCTCGCTCTTGTGCTTCGGCGGCTCCGGAGGCGCGGCGGCGGCCTGCTGCGGCTTCGGCGGCTGCTTCGCCTTGTCCTTGTTGAGCACGCTGGCGATCTGGTCCGGATTGAAGGGATCGGGCTTCTTCTCTTCCGGCTTCGGCTTCTCGGCCGGCGCGGGCTTCGGCGGCTCCGGCTTCTTTTCGGCCACCGGCTTCGGCGTATCCGGCTGCTTCTCGACCGGCTTCGGCGGGTCGGGCTTCTTCTCGACCGGCTTCTCCGGCTTGGGCTGCGGCGTCGGCGCGGCGTCGGTCTCGGTGACCTGCTTGGTGTCGACCTTGCCGACGATGTCCTCGGTCGGCTTCTTCTCGCCGATCTTGTCGGCCAGCAGCTTCTGGGATTCCTTCTTGCCCGCCAGCGCGCCAGCCTTGGCCTTGGACGAGTTGTCCTCCGAGATCACGTCGACGGGCACCAGGTCCTCCGCCGGCACCACCATCGAGCGCGCGGAGAAGCTGAACAGACCCCAGCACAGCACGAGCACGTGCAGGGCGACGGACAGCACCGTCCCCTTGCGCGTGCGAACGAACCGGATGAGGTCTGCTGACGTCATGAGCCCTGATCCGGCAGCACGACGATGCTGGCGCGATAGCCGGCGTCGCGCGCCAGGCCCAGCACCTTCATCATGTCGGAGTAGCAGGCGTCGCGGTCGCCGCGGATCTTGACGACGTTGTCGGCGCCACCGGCGCCCGCCTCCTTCATCGCCTTGATCTTCGGCCCAAGCTCGTTGATCGCGATCGGCGAGTCGCCGAGATACACGTCCACCTTCGACGCGCAGCCGCCGCCGGTCTTCTTGACGGTGACCTCGAGCGGCGGCTTGGCGTCGGCCGTCGAGGCCGAGCCGCCTTGCGCCTGGGGCAGGTCGACCTGGATGTTGACGGTGAGCAGCGGCGCCGCGACCATGAAGATGATCAGCAGCACCAGCATGACGTCGACCATCGGCGTGACGTTGATCTCCGCCATCACGGCCGCCTTGCGCCGACCGCGGCGACCACCGCCGCCGGACGCGCTGCCCATGCTCATGCCCATGCTGTGGTACTCACGATCCGAATGCCACTATACCTGCCCTCATCCCCGCTCGTCGATCTGACGGGACAAGATGGCTGAAAATTCATCTGCGAAGCCTTCCAACCGCTGCGCCTGCCGGTTCACCTCCGAAGAGAACTTGTTGTAGAAAATCGTCGCCGGGATGGCCGCGATCAGGCCGATGGCAGTGGCGAACAGCGCCTCCGCGATGCCCGGCGCGACCACCGCCAGCGAGGTGTTCTTGGATGCCGCGATCGCCTGGAAGCTGGTCATGATGCCCCAGACCGTGCCGAACAGGCCGACGAACGGGCCGGCGGAGCCGACCGTGGCGAGCACCAGGAGACGGCGTTCCAGCCGCTCGACCTCGCGCGCGATCGAGACGTTCATCACCTTCTCGATGCGCATCTGCAGCCCGGCGAAGGAGCGCGCATGGCCCTCGAACGAGCGTTTCCATTCCCGCATCGCCGCCACGAAACACGCCGCCATCGACTGCGTCGGCTTCGCCGACAGCACCCGATACAATTCCTCGATCGATTCCCCGGACCAGAAGGCCTGCTCGAACCGATCCATCGAGCGGCGGGTCCTGGAAAACAGGAACATCTTGTCGATCGCGATTGCCCAGACCCAGATCGAGCAGGAGATCAGGCCGAGCATGATGATCCGAACCACCCAGCCGGCATTGCCGAATAGATCGATCAGGGACAGGCCGCCGCTATCGACAGACATCTGCAGTATCCTCTCAACCAATCATCCCGGGACGCCCGGGACCATGCAGCCGCCGTTCCATGCCGGATGCCGTCGCGGCGGAAAGCGCCTGCGCGAGAAAACCCTGAACTGATCGCTTTAAGAGGCCCGCCGAAGCCATAAGCGGCCTGCTTCCTCTGCCAACGTGTCAAAACAAGGGCTCTTGGCGCGCGTAAGCGCCCCTTAACCAAACCCCCTCCGGGGTTAAGGCGGGGTTACCGCGGAGTATTGCCGAGGTCAAAGGTCCAGCCGGACCAGCCAGATAGAGCCTTTGTGATCAGCAGCTTGACCATTTTGGCCGCCAGCGGGCAGCGGCCAGCCGCCGCAGGCGGGCGGTATCGGAGAACGCAAAACGCCCGCCGGCGGGGGAAACCGCAAGCGGGCGTCTTATGCCGTCAGGGCGGGGGCTGAAAGCCCTGCGCCGTCAGGTGAGAGGCGATCAGCTCTGCGGCTGGTCGTTCGGCGGGGTCGGACGCGGCTTGTGCTGGGCCATGAACGCGTCGAACTCCTCCTTGTCCTTGGCGTGGCGCAGCCGGGTCAGGAAGTCGCGGAACTCCTGCTGCTCCTCCTCGAGCCGCCGCAGGGTCTCCATGCGGTACTCATCGAAGGCGCGGTTGCCGCTGGAAGCCGGCTGCGAGAACCCGAAGCCGAAGCCGCGGCGCTCCATCTTGTCGCGCATGCGGTCCATCTTCCACTGCATCCGCTCCATCTTGTTCGACCAGCGATCACCGCCGTTCCAGCACGCCATCTTTCTGCTCCCGAGTGTAAAAAAGAGAAGGGCAAGTCCGATCGGCCACCAGATGATGAAGCCGAGCACGGTCACGGCGATCCAGCCGGGATGCCAGGGCGACTCCATCATGCGGGGCCGGTACCTCTGCTCCTCCTCCGAACCGCGCCAACGATTGACATCTGCGGTGTAGGCCATCTCCCTCTCCATTCGCGGCGCCATGCCGTGTGAATGTAAATAACATTTACATAGCTAGCTCAACCCGGGATTTTGTCAAGGCGACCGCCTGACGCGTCGCTCGAATTATTTTTCGGCGTTCTTTGAACCTTATTTCGGGCGGCCCCAGGGCCCTGCCGGCTTGTCATCGTCCGGCAGCGGCGGCGGCTCGGCAGCGGAGGACGGCGCAGGCCGGCGGTCGGTCGGGAAGCCGAGCCCGCGCAGATAGATCAACACCTCGGCCTCCAGCAGCTCCTCGGGCGACATCGGCAGCTTGCGGCGGGCGGCGTCGCCACGCGCGAACAGCGAGGCGATGCCATGCGCCATCGACCAGATGTGCAGCGCCATCATCAGCGCCGGCGGCCGCGGCACGCCGGGCGGCGCCAGCGCGGCCAGCCGCTCGGCGGCAGCTCGGATGACGCCGAAAGCGCGCTCGCCCGCCGCCAGCAGGCCCGCGGTGGAGTCGGCCGGCACACCGGATTCGAACATCGCCGAATAGAACGCAGGCTCCGAACGGGCGAATGCGAGATACGCCTTGCCGACGCGCTCGAACGCCGTGACGGTGTCGGGCCGGCCGTCGTCCCACGCCGCCGAGAGCTGCGCCTCGAACTGCTCGAAGCCGCGCTGGGCGATGCTCGACAGCAATTCGTCGCGGTCGCGGAAGTGGCGGTAGGGCGCGGCCGGGCTGACGCCGGCCATGCGGGCCGCATCGGCAAAGGTGAAGCCAGCAGCCCCCTTCTGCGCGATCAGGTCGAGCGCCGCCTGCAGCAGCGCCTCCTTGAGGTTACCGTGATGATAGCCGCGCTCGGCGCGGCGCTCTTCCTTGCGCCAGCTCATGTAAATGGCTTTTACATGAGCCGGGTCAAAGGAAGCCAGCGACTTTTGGCGGGGTCAGCCGCCGATGTGCGCGAGGGGTCCGTCCCGTCGTCCCGTTAAGCCCCCAGCGAAACAGGCGCCACCCTCGCCTGGAGGGTCGCGCAAGGGACAGGTTGGCACCGAAGTCGCCGCGAGATCAGCGCGCCCGGCACAAACGCCGGGCGCCGCAGCAAGCGCGATGTTCACCTCAGCCGACGTTCCGCCCTGCAGGCCGCTCAACTAACCGCCCGGAATCGGCAGCACCGGCATGATCTCGACCCGCTCGCCCGGGAAGATCGCAAAATGCGGATGGTTGACGAACATCTTCGCGGCATCCTCGTGCGACGCGGCGCGGACCACGGTGAACGCGCCCATCTCGTTGGCGATGTCGTTGACGCCGCCCTTGTCGACCCGCTTGGTCTTGCCGAGCGGCCCGCCCATCGCGACGATCGCGTCCTTATATTGATCCGCCCAGGCATGCCAGGCCGCCATGCCCTGCTGCCCCCTGGCATTGCGCTCCGTTTCGGACAGCGCCTCCCAGGCTTTCCAGGCCGGACTGGTCTTGCTGCCGAGAAAGACGGCGAGATAGGTGTTGCTGTTGTCGCTCATTGCACTTCCCTCTCCTGCTGTGAAACGGATCGATCAGACACGGCCGGCATGCGGCAGCTCGGCGAAGCCGGCCGCGGCCTGCTGCACCTCCTCGGAAAAGTCGGCCATCTCCTGGACCTGGCGAATCTCGATGATCTCGTTGTCCGAGGCCGGGCACTGCTTGGCCCAGGCGATCGCCTCGTCGCGCGAGGCGACCTCGATCATCCAATAGCCGCCGAGCACCTCCTTGGCCTCCGCGAACGGGCCGTCGGTCACCACAGGCGTGCCGCCCGCGAACGAGACCCGCGCCCCCATCGACAGCGGATGCAGGCCCTCCAGCGTGATCAGCACGCCGGCGTCCTTCAGGGCCTCGTTGTAGCGCATCATCGCTTTGACGCGCTCGGGATCGAGCTGCACGTCCGGCAGCGCGCTCTCATAGCCGAGCGGGATCATCAGCATCATGAATCGCATCGCGTTCCTCCTCTCCTGATCAGGGTCGGTTCAGCTCTTGGCGGCCTGCGCACGCAGCCGTTCGACCCGCTCACGCAATTCGGGCGTGAACGTCTCGCCGAAATCCTCCGCGGCATAGACCTGGCGGATCTCGATCTGGCCGCTCGGGAACGGCGCCCGCTTCATATGCTCGATCACCTCATCGAGCGAGCCGGCCTTGATCATCCAGAAGCCCGCCGCGAGATCGCGGGAGAGATCGAACGGACCGCGCGCGACGCTCGACGTCCCGTTCGAGAAGTCGATGCGCGCCCCCTTCGCGGTCGGATGCAGGCCCTCGCCGGCTTCCATCATGCCGGCCTTGACCAATTCCTCGTTGAACCGGCCCATCGCCGCGAACTCCTCGGTCGTCGGCAGGATTCCGGCTTCGGTGTCCCTGGTCGCCTTCACGATCACCATGAACCGCATGGCGCCTCTCCCCTGATGCTGTCCGGCAGGACTGCCCTGCCCTCATCAGTAGGACGATCCGGCCCTGGTGCCGCCGACACGCTCCCGCAATTATTTTGGCCGGGTTCCCGATTCAGCCCGGCTCCTGCGGGAACATGTGGAAATAAGGCTCGGCCTCTGCGAGCACCCGCGCCACGGATGGCCTCGCCTTGAGCCGGTCGAGATAGGCTTTGACCCGGGGGAGCCCATCACCAAGCGGCTCCACTCTGTCGGCGTAGAACAGCGCCGGCACGGCCGCGCAATCCGCCAAGGTGAACGGGTCTCCCATCGCCCAGCCATGCGGCGGCAGCTCAGTCTCGAGCATGGCGTAGGACGTGCGCAGCCGGCTTAGAGCGTCGGCGACGCCGAGCGGATCGCGGGCATCGGCCGGCCGCAGCCGGTCGAACACGACGGTCTGCGTCGGCATGTGCAGATAGAGGTCGAGAAAGCGATCGCGCAGACGTGTCCGCAAAGCGAGATCGGGATCATCGGGAATGAAGCGCGTCCTGCCCGCATAGTGCTGGTCGAGATATTCGATGATGATGCTCGATTCCGGAATCGTGCGCTGCTCGTCGCGCAGCACGGGAAATTTACCGACCGGCCAAAGCTTCAAGAACGCCGCGCGCTCATCCGCGTCACCGAGATTGATCAGCTTCGGCGTGAACGAAACGTCGTTCTCATACAGCGCGATCAGCACCTTCCAGCAGAACGAGGACAGCGGATGATAGTAGAGGGTCAGCGACATCCTACGCTCCTGATGAGTTGAGTGAGAACAAGTTGTTTGGTCCCGAACGCGCGGCCGCAGGGATGGTGCGCTCCCTCGCCCCGTTCTTCACGGGGAGAGGGTTGAGGTGAGGGGCTAGACGCACCGGCGGTGTGGTTTATAGACCTGCACTCCCCCGGGACACGGAGCGCGCCCGCGAGAGCTGGACTCACACGTCCCGAACGGGGGCATAGCGCGCGATGACAACGCCGTTGGACAGCGCCCGGCTGTCGATCAGGCGGAGCTTCACGGCCTGCCCCGGCTTGAACAGCGGCCGTCCGGCGCCGAGCACGCGCGGATTGATCGCGATACGAAACTCATCGATCAGATCGTGCGCGACGAGCGTCGACGCGAAGTCCGCGCTGCCGAACAGGAACAGGTCCTTGGCATTCTCCTGCTTGAGCTTGTCGACATCGGCCGCGAGCTGCGGACCCAGCAGATGCGCGTTTGACCATGCCAGGCGAGACAGCGTGCGCGACGCGACATATTTGGGGATGCTGTTCATGAAGTCGGCGATCACGCCCTTCTCGGTCGGCCAATAGCCGGCCATCAGATCGTAGGTCACCCGGCCGAACAGCAGTACGCCCGCCTCGTGCAGTTGCGTCTCGGAGATATGCTCCAGCTCCGGGCCCCACACGTCCTCGTGCCAGGAGATGTCGCCGTTCGGGCCCGCAACCATGCCGTCCAGCGTCATCATGTTCCACATCACCAGTCTCGCCATCGACGGCCTCTCCCTGACTGCTTTCATTTTGCAAGCAGTTGGAGAATGCCCAGACCGGTGCAATATTGCAAGCGGTTTATACGCGATCCCTGCTCACGAGACTTCGATGTCCGACCCCCAGCGCTCCGGCTGCCCGATCAACCTGTCGCTCGAAGTGGTGGGAGACAAATGGAGCCTCTTGATCATCCGCGACATGATGTTCGGAAATCGCCGGCACTATCGCGAGCTGCTCGGCGGCTCGGAGGAAGGCATCTCCTCGAACATTCTCGCCGACCGGCTGAAGACACTGCTCGCGGCCGGCATCATCAGCCGTGAGGACGATCCGAGCCACAAGCAGAAGGGCATCTATTCCCTGACCGAGCAGGGCATCGAGCTGTTGCCGATCCTCGCGCAGATGGCGGGCTGGGGTTACAAATATCTCCCCGTCTCGGAGGAGCTCGGCATCCGCGCCAAGCTGTTGATGGAAGGCGGCCCGAAAATGTGGGCCGAATTCATGGACGAGCTGCGCGAGACCCATCTCGGCGCGAAACGGCGCAGGAAGGCTGGACCGAGTGTCGGCGAGCGGCTGCAGGCGGCTTACCAGAAGGTCGTCGCTGCCAAGAAAGCCGAGGCAGGAGGCAGGTGATCATGCGCCTCGCAACGCGCACGGATCGTGCGCGCCGCTTCCCGCATCAGAACCGTGTG
The DNA here is from genome assembly GCF_032489615.1 of Bradyrhizobium sp. SZCCHNR1051. Taxonomy (NCBI): domain Bacteria; kingdom Pseudomonadati; phylum Pseudomonadota; class Alphaproteobacteria; order Hyphomicrobiales; family Nitrobacteraceae; genus Bradyrhizobium; species Bradyrhizobium sp. SZCCHNR1051. The sequence goes on from NZ_JAUEYJ010000002.1 coordinate 357,439, forward strand.
TTGTCGGCCCTGTAGCGCGATGATTTGCGCGGGGCGCGTTCGGGGGCCTGCTCGAGCTGCGCGATCGGGCGGCGATAGGTCTCCGCGCGACGCAGCCAGCCCGCCTCCCACACGCGGTTCGAGGGCAGATTGCGAACCCGCTGTTGCAGCACGACCTGCACCGCGTCGGAATATTCGGCGAGCACGGCCTTGGACTCGGTGGTGGTGCCGTTCATCTTGAGCAGTACCTGCTTGAGACCCCAGCCCTGGCGCTGGCCCGTCTCCTTGTCCACCGCCGTCTCGGACGGATTGGTGCCCTCGCCCTTGAAGTTGATGTAGTCGATCAGCGGATAGAGATCGTTGGAGGCGCGCACGACCCGCGAATACTGCGCGACGATGTGCTCGCGTTCGGCGCTGTCGGGCGTGTTGGCGAGGATCTTGTCCATCGCGCCTTGCGCACGCGCCACCAGGAACTGCGTCTGCTCCGCAATCGTGTCGAGCAGGAACTGCCGCAATTGCCGCATTTGCGGCGAGTTGAAATTCCGCTTGAAGTCGGCCCGGCTGGTCCACGGGCATGCCGGGATCGGCGTCTTGTCGAGCCATGCAGGCAACGGCGTCCTGCCCTTGCGCAGAAACGCGATCAGCCCCGGAAAGCCCTCCTCATAAGGCGGCTTCGCGGTGGACGGGTACCAGATGAAATGCCCGATTCCCAGCGAGGCGAATTCTTCACCCGCATTCCACGACGTGATCGCGTCGCGCCGTCCCCCGGCCTCGTTGAGCCAGATCTTGCGGCCGATCATCTGCGCAACGTCGGCCGGGAGCGCACGTTGAGGCACCGACAGATTCTTCGTCGTCTTGGTGTCGCTCCGCGGGTCGGCCTTGCGCTCGGCCGCGACCGGCTTCGCGGGCTCGGTCGATGGCACGGCCACCTTCAGAGCCGGCGTCGGCACGTCCGACGGCCGCCCCACCGTCTCGGGCTCCGCCGTCTGCGGCTGCTGCGGCGGCGCGACATCGTCCGCAGCCTGCTCGGTCTCTGCCGGTTTCGCGGCAACGCTGCCATCCGCTCCGGCGGCGCCGGACGCCGCGAGCCCGAGGACAATGCACGACAACAGCAACGCGCCGCACACGCGCCTCAGATCATTCGGCCCGCGCGACGAAGCGTGCAGCTCCGTGGTTCTGACGAGAGTGATTCGCCGGCTGATGAATTGATCGCCCATGTCGATTCTACCGAGACTCTTAAACTCTACGCTACCGGTTCAGATTCGTCCCAGACACGTCTGAGAGCGACCCGACGACGGGCAAATCAGCCGACGGCGGGACTGTCCAATTCCACGGGGGAATGCGCCTTTGGAGGCTGCGGCGCGGCCGCGAAACCGCCGGCGCCACGGAGCTTTTTCGTGAAGACTTTCAAGTCGATCACCCTTACCCTTGTCCAGTCCTTCCCGTAAGAATGTTCCTCTTTCTCCTTTCCAGAATTCATGCTCTTTTAGCCACGTCCTGTTCCCGATCGAGAGGGACGTTTCGCGGTCGTCACGAACGTGGGGAGCAGGACGCGGTGGAAGCGTCGATGTTGCAGCGTGGAGCATGATTCGGAACCGGAGGATGTTGACGCGCATTGCGCCACAGCTTTCCGACAAGATCATGCTCATATGAGGACACGCAGACGAACAACGCGGCGCGTACGGCGAAATCGTGTGGTCCCGGCATCCCGATGCTGATGCCGTGTCCGATGCGTGAGCGCATTGTGGCGGAAACGGGGGCAAGACAGCCGGTCCCCGGGGAGCGTGTTATAGGCCGTCAGACCATCGCGCAGGGAGGGCCGGGATGTCTCAGCCGAACCTGGGGTTCCGGCCCCGTGCATTTTTCCCGCACGGGGCCAATGGGGCGCCAAGCTCCCGGTCTTCCCTGCTCCCTCCGATCGAGCGGGAGGCCAAGGCGAGCATGACTCGGATGCTTCTCCACCGCGAGGACGCGAGCTGATGCGACCGCTACCACCGCTGGCTGTTTGACAACGCCCACGAACTTCGCTGGCTATGCGCATCGCGCGGAGCTGGATTGAACGTACACTGACAGATGTGACGGCCTTCACAGCTGATCCGCGCAGCGCATGTTAGGACTCAACGAAGAGAAAAGCCGGGCTGCCGGCCCGAGGAGTCGACCGCCGTGACGGAAACATCGACGACGACGCAGACCGACAAAGTCGCCCTGATCACCGGGGCGGCGCGCGGCATCGGGCTGGCGACAGCAAAGAGATTTCTGCACGAGGGCTGGCGTGTGGCCCTGCTCGACATCGAGAAGAAGCTGCTCGACGACGCCACGGCCGCACTCGAATCTCCCGATCGAACGCTCGCGCTGCATTGCGACGTCGCGGAAGCCGCGATGGTCGCCGATGCGTTGGCGCGCCTCGCCGACCGGTTCGGCCGTCTCGATGCGCTGGTCAACAATGCCGGTGTCGCACGCTTCGCTCCGATCATGGAAACCAGCGAAGCCGACTGGCAACGCATCCTCGACGTCAATCTGACCGGGCCGTTTCTGTGCACGCGGGCTGCGGTCCCGCTGATGCGCGAGCGCGGCGGCACCATCGTCAACATCACCTCGATTTCCGCCGTCCGCGCCTCCACGCTGCGCTCCGCCTACGGCACCAGCAAGGCGGCGCTGGCGCATCTGACCAAGCAGCTCGCGGTCGAGCTCGCATCCGCCGGCATCCGCGTCAACGCGGTGGCGCCGGGCCCGGTGGAGACCGCGATGGCCAAGGACGTGCACACGCCGGAGATCCGCGCCGACTATCACGACGCCATTCCGCTCAACCGTTACGGCCTCGAGGACGAGCTCGCCGAGGCCATCTTGTTTCTCAGCTCCGAACGCTCCAGCTATATCACCGGACAGATCCTGGCCGTCGATGGCGGCTTCGACGCCGCGGGAATCGGATTGCCGACCTTGCGCGGCCAACGCAGGAACACGTGAAACGATGCCGAGCCGGATGCGCATCATCCTGACCTTGCTGCTGGCGGTCGTCCTGTGGGGAATCGCGACGATGCTGGCGCGCGCCGACGTCCGCATCATCTCCTCGCCCGGCGGCGAGGTGGGGCCGTTCATCGATCTGTTCGAGAAGGTTCGCGCCTCCGGCGAGCGTGTCATCATCGACGGTCCCTGCCTGTCGGCCTGCACGCTGGTGCTCAGCGTCGTGCCCGAGGACCGCATCTGCGTGACGCGGCGAGCCACCCTCGGCTTCCACGCCGCACGCTCGGTCGACCGGCGCGGCCGCGCTTATGCGGAACCCGAGGCTTCCAAGCTGGTGCTGCAGACTTATCCCACGCCGGTGCGCGGCTGGATCGAGCGCCGCGGCGGCCTGACGTCGCGGCTTCTGTTGTTGCGCGGGCGCGAGCTCAAGGCGATGTACGCCTCGTGCCGCTAGCGGCGTCACGCCTCGTAGCCATCCGCCGGGGAATTGATCATCCACGGAATGCCGAAGCGATCGACGCCCATGCCGAAGCCCTTCGACCAGAAGGTCTTGCCGAACGGCATGGTGACGGCACCGCCTTCGAGCAGGGCGTGGAACTTACGCTCCGCCTCGGCCGGGTCTGCGATCTGGAGCGAGACCGAGATTCCGTGCGGCTTGCCTTGATAATATTCGGGCGGCGAATCCGAGGCCATCAGGACGCCGCCGCCGATCGAGAAGCGCACATGCATGATCCTGTCCTTGTGCTCCGGTGCAGAAGGCATCTCCGGCGGCGCCTCGCCATAACGCATCATCATGTCGACCTTGGCGCCGAGCACCTCGCCGTAGTGCTTGAGCGCCTGCGCGCAATCGCCATTGAATGTCAGATAGGGACAGATCATCGTCATCCTCCTTGGTTGAAAGATCATTTGTCAGCGCAGCAGCGGCAGAAGCGCGCGCAGGCGGCGGTCGCGCAGCCACAAGCCGCCCCACAGCAGGAGTCCGAGATAGAGGCCGAACAGGACGTGGCTGAACAGCGGACTGCCGATGCGGACATGCGAGGCGATGGCGCCGCCGAGATAGCCGGTGAGCAGGATCGCGCCGACGAACGATGTCGGCGGCAGGATATAGAGCACGGTGCAGAGAAGCGTGATGAGGCCGAGCGCCCGCGCCATGGCGTCGCCTGCTCCATAGCCCATCTGATCCAGCGTCTGGGTGACGACGGGCAGAGGGATGAGCTTGACCGCGCCGTCGAACAGCAGGAACAGCGTCACCAGACCGCTCAGGATGCGGCCGCTCCACAATTCGGCGCGCGAGACCGGCTCTTCCATCGTCGTCATCTGCAGCTCCTCTCCGTGATGCTGCTCCCAGGACGAATGAAGGATCGTGCCGCCGACAGCCCGGTGCAGAATTTTAGACCGAATCTCGGCAGTATTTCACTGGCCGACCCGAGCCTGAGCCGTCGCGCTGTCGCGCATCAGGCGATCGAGCTGCATGCGGATATGCGCGGCCTCCGCCGAGCTGTGCGCCAGCGCGATGGCGCGGTCGAAGGCGGTCCGCGCCTCGTCATTGCGCCCGAGCTGCATCAGCAGCGCGCCGCGCACGCCGAAGAAATAGAAATAGTTGGCAAGCCGCCCTTCGAGCGGCGCAATCAAATCGAGCGCCGCCTCGGCCCCGCGCACCTTGGAGACGGCGACGGCGCGATTGAGCGTCACCACCGGCGAGGGCTGCACCACTTCCAGCGCGCCATAGAGCAGATCGATCTGCGTCCAGTCGGTGTCCTCCGGGCGCGCGGCGCGCGAATGCAGCGCCGCGATCGCCGCCTGGATCTGGTACGGGCCGCTGTGGCGGTGGCGGATCGCCTTGTCGATCAGGGCCACGCCTTCCGCGATCATCGGCTGGTTCCACAGCGAGCGATCCTGTTCGTCGAGAAGGATCAGCGTCCCCTCCGCATCGAAGCGGGCGGCGCTGCGCGCGTGTTGCAGCAGCAGCAGCGCCGTCAGCCCCATGATTTCGGGCTCGCTCGGAAACAGCCGCAGCAGCAGCCGCGCCAGCCGGATGGCCTCCTCGGACAACGGCTGGCGCAGCGCCGCGGTCTCGCCGCTGGCCGAATAGCCCTCGTTGAAGATCAGGTAGATCATGGCCGCGACCGCGGTCAGGCGCTCGGCGCGCTCGATCGCGCCCGGCGTCTCGAACGGCACGTCCGCCTGCGCGACGCGCGCCTTGGCGCGGGTGATGCGCTGCTCCATCGCCGCCTCGCTGACCAGGAAGGCGCGGGCGATCTGCTTCACCGTCAGGCCGGACACCACCCGCAGCGCCAGCGCGATCTGCTGCGTCGCCGGCAGGTCCTTGTGACAGCAGATGAACAGCAGGCGGAGGATGTCGTCGCGGTAGTGCGAGCCGTCGAGCCGCTCGGCGAGCGCGCTCTCGGCGTCGTCGAGATCGGAGATCGCCTCGTCATCCGGCAGCGGCTGCTCGCGGCGGACCCGGCGGACATCGTCGATGGCCGCGTTGCGTCCGACCATGATCAGCCAGGCCGCCGGATCGCGCGGCGGACCGTTCTGCGGCCAGCTCTTCAGGGCGCGCAGGCAGGCGTTCTGGAACGCCTCCTCCGCCGTGTCGAGATCGCGGAAATAGCGCAGCAGCGCGCCGACGGCCTGGGGTCGTGCCGATGTCAGGGCCGCATCGATCCAGGCCGTATCGGTCATGCCAGCGCTCCACCCGGCCTGAACGTGCCGACGGGACGGATCTCGTAGGAGCCGCCGGGATTGGCCTCGCCGAGCTCGCGCGCGACCTCCAGCGCCTCATCGAGATTGGCGCAGTCGACGAGATAGAAGCCGAGCAGCTGCTCCTTGGTCTCGGCATAGGGGCCGTCGATGACGAGCGGCGGATCCTCCTTCCGGAGCGTCGTCGCAGCTGTGGTCGGCAGCAGCCGCGCCACCGGCCCGAGCCGCCCCTGCTTGGCGAGCTTCTCCTGGATGACGGCAAGCTTGGCCATGACCGCGGCATCCTGGTCCTTGCTCCAGGCGCAGACGACATCCTCGTCATGATAGCAGAGCAGCGCGTACAACATCGGCAGGCATCTCCCTTCGTCTTCAAGACGGCGGAGTATGCCTCCGGCCGACAGTCCCACGAAGTATTTTCGCGGGGTTCCGCCTGCAGGAACAAGCTGCCTACCAGGAGATGCCGTACTTGGCCGCGATGTTGCGCGCCCGGCTCTCCTGCGCGCTCTCGCGCGGCTGCTTGGCTCGGCCGGCCTGGCGCAGCGACTTGCCTTGGCCTTGCCCCGCGGCGCTCTGTCCACCTTGGCTGCCCGCGTTCGGGGACATACCGTCCTGCGTCTGGCCGCCGGCCTGCGGCTGACTGCCCTTGCCGATCGAGATGCCGTTGGCCGACAGGATCGACCCGACATCGATGGTCTGGGCCTGGACCGAGGCAGACGCGACGACGAAAGCAGTGGCGAGAAGCAATTTGCGCATGACGATTGTCTCCGTGTTGATGGGCGGAGATTGGCGTGCCCGCGCGATCTGGTATGTGGAACACGTCACATAAGCTCGAGGACCCTCCGATGACCAAAGGCGCGCTGGCGCTCCTGATCCATGGCGGCACCGACAACTGGTCGCCACAGCGCTGGAAAGCGCGTTTCGACGATGTCTGCGGCGACCGCCCTGTGGTGCTGCTGCCCGATCCCGGGCTCGATCCAGCCGAGGTGCATTACGCCGCGGTCTGGAAGCCGGTCCCCGGCGAGCTCGCCGGCTTTCCGAACCTGCGCGTGATCTTCAACCTCGGCGCCGGCGTCGACGCGCTGATGGCGGACAAGACGCTGCCCAGCGTGCCCCTGGTCCGCGTCGCGGTCGACGATCTCACCGCGCGAATGACCGAATATGTCGTGCTGCACGTGCTGATGCATCATCGCCAGGAGCTGTATCTGCGCGAGTCGCAGCGCGTGAAGCGCTGGGCGCCGAAATACCAGTGGCCGGCGGCCGCGATCGGCGTCGGCGTTCTCGGACTGGGCACGCTCGGGATCGACGCAGCCGAGGTGCTCAAGCGATTGGGCTTCCAGGTCGCCGGCTGGAGCCGCAGCGCCAAGCAGGCTGACGGCATCGAATGCTTCCATGGCGCGGCGCAGCTCGACGCGTTCCTGGCGCGGACCGACATCCTGGTGTCGCTGCTGCCGCTGACGCCGGATACGCGCGGCATTCTCGACCGCAAGATGTTCGCCAAGCTCAGGCGCTCATCACCGCTCGGCGCCCCCGTCATGATCAATGCCGGCCGCGGCGGGCTGCAGAACGAGGCCGACATCCTCGCCTGCCTCGACGACGGCACGCTTGGTTCGGTCTCGCTCGACGTGTTCGGCCAGGAGCCGCTGCCCGCCGACAGCCCGTTCTGGACCCACCCGAAGGTGGTGCTGACGCCGCACAATGCAGCCGACACCGACGCCGACGCGATCTCGCGCTACGTCGCCGAGCAGATCGCGACCTTCGAGGCCGGCGGGGCGCTGCGCAACCTGGTCGATCGCATCAGGGGATATTGAAGCGCTATCCTTTGCCGACCATCACATCGATTGCGCCGGCGACGATCGCCTCCAGCTCCTGACGCGGCGCCCGCGCGCGAGCGCGGACCGCGATCGAGTGGATCGTCGCCGACGCCAGCCGCGCCAGCACTGCGGGGTCGGCGTCCGCAGGCAGCTCGCCCTTCTCCTTGGCGCGGCGGAAGCAGCGCGCAAACGCCATGTCGAGCTCGGTCAGGGCGTTCTGCACCATGGCGCGGATGTCGGGATCGGCGACCGCTTCCGAGCCCGCCGTCATCACCGTGAAGCAGCCGCGCGGCCCCTCCTCGCCCGAGAGATAGATGTCGAGTGCGGCGGCGAAGATCTTCTGCAGCTGCTCGCGCACCGGCCAGTCGTGACGGAAGATCTCGCCCATCACCGCGCGGGCATTGTCGCGATAGCGCTGATAGCTCTTGATGTAGAGCTCGCGCTTGTCGCCGAACGCGCCATAGAGGCTCGGCCGGTTCATGCCGGTGGCGGCGCTGAGATCGTCGAGCGAGGTCGCGGCGAATCCGGTTGACCGGAACAGGTCGAGCGCCTTGCCGAGCGCGACATCCGGCTCATACGCCCGCGGCCTCCCGCGCCGCTTCGGCTCGACCGGGGCGGCAGCGATTTTCTGGGGAAGGTCGCCCTGCGGCGGCCCTTTCTTTTTTTGTACCATTTCGCAATAAATTCCTTGACCGGCCTTATATTATGCGAGACAGTATAAAAATCAATCAACGCTCCGGTCCGGAGCCCGAGGGAGACGTCCATGGACCTGTATTTCTCGCCGCTCGCCTGCTCGCTCGCCACCCGCATCGCGCTGTATGAAGCTGGCGCTGCGGCGAATTATCTCGAGGTCGATCCGAAGACGAAGATCGTCCTCAACGACGGCTCCGATTTCCGCGCCGTCAATCCGCTCGGGCTCGTCCCGACGCTCCGCACCGATGACGGCGACCTGCTGACCGAGAATGCCGCGATCCTGCAATATGTCGCCGATCGCTTCCCCGAGGCGAAGCTCGGCACCGGCCCCGGCATGGACCGCAGCCGGCTGCATCAATGGCTCTGCTTCATCGGCACCGAGCTGCACAAGGGACTGTTCATCCCGATCCTCGACAAGACCGCGCCCGAGGAGATGAAGGCCCATGTCCTGAAGAAGAACCTGTCGCGGCTCGATCATCTCGAGAACCACCTGCGGGATCGCGACTATCTGCTCGATCATTTCACGGTCGCCGACGCGTATCTCGTCACCGTGATCAACTGGACCATGGCAACGCCGCCGGTCCAGCTCGCGAAATGGCCGGCCGTGAAGGCGTACTACGAGCGCCTGCGCGTGCGGCCGTCGATCGCCCGTGCCATCGCCGAGGAGTTCGAGCTCTACAAGGCGGAACTGGCGCGGCATAAGGCGGCGGCCTAGGCCGCATACGAGTTTCATCTCCCTCTCATGGGGAGATGAAATTCTCCGAGGAGATTAAGCATTGCTCAATGAGCACGATCTCCATCGTGCCGAACGCTTGACCGAGATGACTTCGGGTTGCAATCCTCGAATCGCAGGAGGATTGCACGTGGCAACCACATCCGTAAGAGACCGATTGCTGGCGGACCGGCGCGCGCTGCTCGATCTGGGCACGCGCAACCGGCTCGTGCACATCCCGCTCAAGACCAAGACCATCCGCACCATCGACATCGTCGGCGCGCGCTCTGCTGCGCTCTTCGAGCTTCTCGGCGAAGGCAAACGCTTCACGTTCCTTCCGACGAAGGCAGAGACTGCGGACACGGACGGCACCCTGCCCTTGAGCGAGCCGGCGCCGCGATCCGACACGCCGACCACCAAGGGGGACCAGGGAGGTGATGATTCGGAGTCGCAGACGCGGCAGCCGGACACCCGGCTCAAGACCCGGCTGTCATCGGAGGCGCTGCAGAAGCGCCTGCTGGATATCTGGTACGACGCACGAACGCTCGAGGAAGAACAGGGCGTCAATATCCTTTATCTCGCCTTCGGGCTGCTGAAATGGTTCGAGGACGACAAATCCGACGTCGAGCGCTTCGCGCCGCTCGTCCTGCTGCCCGTTCGCCTCGAACGCAGCAGCGCCGCTGATCGGTTTCACCTGGTCTCGCGCGCTGAGCCGCCGTCGCCGAACCTCTCGCTCCAGGCCAAGCTCGACGCCGAGTTCGGACTCAAGATCGAGGATTTTGGCGACGAGGACGACGTCGACATCGCGACCTATCTCGCCGGCGTCGCGGAGACGGTCGCCAACAAGCAGAGGTGGGAGGTCAGGGCGGACGCGATCGTCCTCGGCTTCTTCTCGTTCTCCAAGTTCCTGATGTATCGCGATCTGGACCCTGACAACTGGCCCGCAGATGGCAGCCTTGATCGTCATCCCCTGATCTCAGCGCTGCTTCAGGACGGCTTCGAGGGCGCGGAGCCGATCGTGGCCGACGACGGCAAGATCGATTCCGTCATCCAGCCAGTGGCGATGAACCATGTCGTCGACGCGGATTCATCGCAGGCCGTGGTGATCGAGGAAGTGGTCCGTGGACGCGACCTCGTCGTCAAGGGACCGCCTGGGACCGGCAAATCGCAGACCATCACCAACATCATCGCGTCGGCGGCAGCCGAGGGGAAAACGGTGCTGTTCGTGGCCGAGAAGATGGCGGCGCTCGAGGTCGTGCACCGGCGGCTGAAGCATGTCGGTCTCGGCGCGCTCGCGCTGGAGCTGCACTCCAACAAGGCCAACAAGCGCGTTCTGCTCGAAGAGCTGAAACGCTGCAAATCGGCTGAGGTCCCGGTCCCGCGCGGCGAAGCCACGCTGGTGCAGCGCCTGAGCGACAGCCGTGATGGCCTCAACCGGCATGCGGACATGATGCACCAGCCGCACCAGCCGAGCGAGCTGACGCCATTCAGGCTGCTCGGTCACCTCGTGCGCTGCGGGGACATCTCCGCGCAGCCGCCCTACCCGTTGCAGGGCGCGCCCTCCTGGTCTCCCCTGGATCTGGAGCGGCGGCGTGAGCTGATCGCCGAGCTCGCCGAACGGATTGCGGCCGACGGCGCGCCGCACCTGCATCCCTGGCGCGGTGTCGGCCGCGACGCGCTGGATCCGGCCGAGATGACAGAGCTGCGAAAATCACTCGACGACATTTCGAACGTTGTCGGCAGCGTATCCACAGGCGCGGCCCGCCTCGGCACGCTGCTCGATCTCCCGCCACCGGCCACCTTGGCCGATGCCGTGGGGATACTCGCCTTTGCGGAGGCCGCGGCCGCGATGCCGGAGTGCGATCGGACTGCCTTCCGCGAGGTCGTCTGGAGCCAGGCCGGACTCATCACGGACATCGTCGACAAGGGACTGCGCTACGCGAAATTGAGGACGGCCTTCGAGAGCGCCTTCGTCGAGGCCGCCTGGGATGCACCGATCGCCGATTGCCGCAAGGTCATCGCCGAGAAGGGCCGCTCCTGGCTGCGCCTGCTCAGCCCGCGTTATCGCCAACAGGTGGCGCTGCTGGCCTCGTACCTGAAGGTGCCGATGCCGAAAACGCTCGAGCAGCGGCTTCTGCTGATCGACGGCCTGATCGCGGCGCAAGCCGCTCGCCGGTCCTTCGAGGAGGTCGAAGCCGCCGGCAGCACCGCCTTCGGGACCGCGTGGCAGAAGGAACGGTCGGATTGGGATGCGCTTTCCAAATTGGCGACCTGGTGGACTGCATTCCCCAAACCGTTTGCAAGCGATGAAACGCGCCAGCGGCTGACGCAGCTTAAGCTGTCGGCCGATGATCGGCGATCGATCGAACAGCTCAACCACAGCCTCGCAAGTCTGATGTCCGGCCTCCGCGGGCTGATCGACTCTCTCCAGTTGGAGCCCGCCCGCATCCCACTCGACGCCGGCGACCAGATCCGGCTGGACGAGCTGTCGCAGACTTTGTCGGAGTGGCAGAACGCGACCGAGCGCCTCACCCGCTGGATCGCGTTCATGGGCCGGGTCCGCCTTGCGCGCGCGCAAGGTCTCGCCGCGCTGGTCGATCGCGCGCTCGACGGCTCCTTGCCGGGCGAAGCGCTCGAAGCCGCTTTCGACCGATCCTATTACGACGCCATGCGCAGCGTGATCTTCGCTGACCATCCTGAACTGAAACGTTTCGACGGCGAATCGCACGATCGGCTGGTCGACGGCTTCCGCAAGCTCGACGTCGCACGGATGCAACTGGCCCGCGATCAGATCGCCCACGAGCATGCCGCGGCGCTGCCGCGCAACGCCGGTGGCATCGGGCCGCTCGGCGTGCTGAACGGCGAGCTTGCCAAGAAGCGCAACCATCTGCCGATCCGTCAACTCCTGGAGCGCGCCGGCCCGGTCGTCCAGCAGATCAAGCCGATCTTCCTGATGAGTCCGCTGTCGGTGGCGCAGTTCCTGAAGCCCGGCGCGATCGCTTTCGATCTGCTGGTCGTCGACGAGGCCTCGCAGATCGAGCCGGTCGATGCGCTCGGCGCCGTCGCGCGCTGCCGGCAGATGGTGGTGGTCGGCGACGAGCGGCAACTGCCGCCGACGCGCTTCTTCGCGAAGCTGACAGGCAATGATGACGAGGACAACGACGACGAGGATCAGCCGACATTCCAGGTCAAGGATGCGGAAAGCATTCTCGACCTCTGCCTTGCCAAGGGCCTCTCGCATCGGATGCTGAACTGGCACTATCGCAGCAAGCATCAGTCGCTGATCGCCGTGTCCAACAAGCAGTTCTACGACAACCGGTTGTTCATCGTGCCGAGCCCGTACGACGCCGTCGCGGGAATGGGGTTGAAGTTCAACTACAACCCCGATGCACACTACGAACGTGGAAGCAGCCGGACCAACCCCAGGGAAGCGCGGCTCGTCGCCGAGGCCGTCATGCGCCATGCGCGCGAGACGCCGGACCGAAGCCTTGGCGTCGCGACCTTCTCGGTGGCGCAGCGCCAGGCGATTCAGGATCAGCTCGAAATCTTGCGTAAAGAGAACCCGGAAACGGAGACGTTCTTCGTCCGCGGTGCCAGCGAGCCGTTCTTCGTGAAGAACCTCGAGAACATCCAGGGCGACGAACGCGACGTCATCTTCATCTCCATAGGCTATGGGAGAACGAAGGAAGGCTTCGTCTCGATGAGCTTCGGTCCCCTCAACTCCGACGGAGGCGAGCGCCGGCTGAACGTGCTGATCTCGCGCGCCAAGCTCCGTTGCGAGGTCTTCTCCTCGATCACCGGCGACGACATCGACCTGTCGCGCGCCAAGGGCCGCGGCATCGCGGCGCTGAAGACGTTCCTGACCTTCGCGCAGACGGGGCAGCTCGGCATCGCGCAGGAGACCGGGCGCGATCCCGACTCGGTGTTCGAGGAGCAGGTCGCCGACAGGCTCCGGGCGCTTGGTCACGACGTGAAGACCCAGATCGGCACCGCCGGATTCTTCGTCGATCTCGCTATCGTCGACCCCGACAAGCCCGGCCGCTTCCTGCTGGGGATCGAATGCGACGGCGCCCAGTACCATGCGTCTCGTTCGGCGCGGGACCGCGACCGCCTGCGACAGAACGTGCTGGAAGCGCATGGCTGGGTGCTGCATCGCATCTGGTCGACGGACTGGTTTCTCCGACCCAAGGAGGAAACCGAGAAGGTCCTCCGCGCGATCGACGCTGCGAAGGCGCATTGGCGGGACATCGACCAAGGGACTGCTCGAGCTGAACCCGAGCCTCCGGCAAACCCCGATGTGCCGGCGCCGGAGCAGACCGAGCGCCCTCTGGAGATCCTCGCGCAGGCACCAACGGTGGCCTCCTATGAAGAGGCGAAGCTGCGCGTCCGTCGGGAGATCGAGCCGCACGAGACGCCGCTCGCCGACATGACGCGGCACGTCGTCGAGATCGTCGCCATCGAAGGGCCGGTGCATGAATCGGAAATCATCGTCCGGATCAGATCGGCCTGGGGCCTTGCCCGCGCCGGCAATCGCATCCGCGATGCCGTGCGAACGGCGCTGAGATCGGCAGTCGCGAAGGGACAGATCGCTGGAGGTCCGTTCTACGCCGTGCCCGGCCAGGCGATCGTCGTTCGAAGCCGCGAGGACGTGCAATCGCAGTCTTTGCGCAAGCCCGAGATGCTGCCGCCGGAGGAGATCAAGGCGGCCATCGTGCAGGTCGTGGAGCAAAACTACGGCGCCGAGGAAGACCAGTTGATCCAGGCGGTCGCCCGGCTGTTCGGCTTCGGTTCGACCAGCGCCCAGTTGCGCGAGGCGTTGCAAGGCAGCCTCAAGGATCTTCTCGCCGCAGGAAACCTGCGCCGCGAGGGAGAGCTGCTGATCAAGCCGCAGGAGGTCTCGCCGGCTGCGCAGGACTGACCGGCTGAATTGGTGCTAGGAACTCACAGCCCGAACGCCGCTTGCCAGCCGCCGAAATCGGCGATCCGGCCGCGCCCCTCCCGGCCAATGCATCGGACCAGGATTGCACGGGTCCGTCCCGGCCACTATCCTTGAGGCGAGACACGCGCTGGCCCGCATCCAATAGGAGCGCCCCATGCCGACCGCGACCCTGGCTCCCCTGGACGAGACCATCACGATCGCGGAGCTGACGCGCGATCCCTATCCGATCTACCAGCGCCTGAGACGCGAAGCCCCCGTGTTGCGGGTCAAATCCGTGGGCCGCACGTTCCTCACCAAAGCGGCTGATACCAAATATGTGAAGGACAATGCGGCGCTGTTCTCGTCCAACGATCCGAACACGCCGATGAAGCGCGCCTTCCTCGCGCATACCTTGATGCGCAAGGATCACGACGAGCACCGGACCGAGCGCATGGCGATGATGCCCGCCTTGATGCCGAAGACGATCGAAGCCGTCTGGGAGCCGCTCTACACCAAATTCGCCGCTGAATATCTCGACCGCCTGCCGCGCGGCGAGGTCGTCGACCTATTCCCCGCCCTCGCCGGCCCGCTGGCCGCGCGCATTCTCGCTGAAGTGATGGGCATTCCCGACGCCGGCGATGCCGACATGCAGCGCTGGTCGCAGGCCCTGATCGACGGCGCCGGCAATTTCGGCTGGACTCCGGGGCCGTTCGACGCGTCTGATATCGCCAACGCGGAGATGGACCGCTGCATCCGCGCCAACATGGAGCGCGTGCGCGCCGAGCCGGATTCGTCGGCGCTCTCCTTCATGGTGAACGCGAAGAACCCGATTCCGGACAGCCAGATCATCGCCAACATCAAGATCGCGATCGGCGGCGGCATCAACGAGCCGCGCGACGCCCTGCTGACGATCCTCTATGGCCTGCTGACCAATCCGGAGCAGCTTGCCGCCGTGCGCGAACAGGACAAATGGCGCTCCGCCTTCGAGGAAGGCGTGCGCTGGGTGGCGCCGATCCAGGCGAGCTCACGTCTCGTGATGGAAGACACCGAGATTCGCGGCTGCCTGATCCCGAAGGGCGACACCGTGATGACGATCCAGGCCTCCGCCAACCGCGACGAGGACCTGTTCGACGATGGCGAGACCTACAACGCGCTGCGCGACCCCAATCCCCACCAGGCCTTCGGCAACGGCCCGCATCATTGCGCCGGCGCCCACCTCTCCCGCCGCACCGTCGGCGCCATCCTGCTGCCGATGCTGTTCGAGCGCTTCCCCGACATGACGCTGCCCGATCCCGCGAGCGTGCGCTGGCACGGCTTCGGCTTCCGCGGCCCGCTCAATCTGCCGGTTCGGCTGCAGTAGGACCGGCCCGCGGGGCCTGCGGATGGAGCGGCGTCGCGCGAGGAGACGAGTTCGGGCGATGCTGGACTGATCGGCGACGACGTCACGATCGGCTGACGGTCCGCGATCCGGCCGTGGATCCTGCCCTGGATTCGGCCCTGGATCGGATCGCGGGAGCGGACGGCACGCTTGCTCCGGTCAAGTCGTCGCATGTCGCCACGGCGGCGTGACGCACCGAGACGGTCGTGCCGGGCCGGCCGGCCACGGTCGTGACCTCGGCACCGAGCTGCTTCGCCAGGGCCATGATGATGCCGGTGCCGAGGCCCCCCTTCGGCCGGCCGTTCACCTGCAATTTCCCCGTTCCATTGTCCGAGACGGACAGGGTCCAGCCGGCTCCGGAGGACTCGTAGATCACGGTGATCAGCCCATTCGCGGTGTCCTCGGGAAAGGCATGCTTGAGGGAGTTGATGACGAGCTCGGTGACGATCAGCCCGAGACTTTCAGCTTCGCTCGTCGTCGCCTGACCGTCACCGCGGGTTTCGATCCTGGTCCGCTGCTGGTCGGCGATCATCGATTGCGAGATCGCCTGGCAGAGCCTCGCGAAATGCGGTCCGAGCGCGATCACGCCGCTGCGCGCGGAGGTGTGGAGACTCTGCTGGATGTTCGCGAACGAGATGACCCGATCGCGGGCGTCGTCCAGGTGGCGTCGCGCCTCCTCGGAGCCGACGGACCGTGCCTTCAACGAGATGATGCTGGCGATGATCGCCAGGCTGTTGCCGACCCGGTGCTGAAACTCCTCGAGCAGCATGTCCTTCTGACGCAGCAGCTCCTCGTTCCGGCGCGCCATCGCGCGCTCGCTGGTGACGTCCTCGAGGCCGAGCAGGATGGTCGTATGGGACCCGACCGTGTAGGACACCTGCCGGGCGTTCAGCCGCATCGCCCGGGGGCCGACGGCGGGAAAAACGTGCTCCACCTCGAAATCATGCAGCGCGCCGGTGTTGGAGAAGATCTGGCCCAGCCACGACTTCAGCGCCGGAATATTCCAGGCGCCGTCATCCAGCTCATAGAAGAGTTGTCCCAGCACATCCTCGGGCGCCGCGGAGAAGGTGAGATAGAACGAACGGCTGGCGGCAATCACGCGGAGATCGTGGTCGAGGACGAGCAGCGGCTCCCGGACTGTGTCCACAATGGCTTCGGCAAGTGCGCACGCGTCAGACGCGTCGGAAAACTGCTGCTTGAACATGTGGTCCCCTCCCTACGCAACACTTCACCCCGTCACGAACGCTTCGCGCGTCCCGCCTTCAAGCGGCGAAACGAAACGCGGAGCCCGGCGGCGAGTTATGGGCAGCTAGCGATGCGGACAGAACCGTCTGTGCAAGACAGACCACCCGCGCGCTGCACACCCGCAGCTAGTTCTGCTGCTCCGCCTGCAGGTTGTCGTTCAGGACGGCTTGCAGCAGCGCCGGATAGACGACGATCTCGCCGTCATATTCGATCAGGCCCGCCCTTCTGAACTTGTTCATGAAATGACTGACGCGCGACCGCGTCGTGCCGATCATTTCGGCCAGCGTTTCCTGGCTGATTCTTGGAATGACCGGCAGCGGCGTTTCGTCACGGCCGTAATTGGCCATCGTCAGAAGCAGCCGCGCCAGCCGCTTTTCGCTGCTATGGAAGAGCTGGTCGATCAGGTCCGCTTCGAACCGGTCGATCCGCGCCAGCAGAAACGCGATGAACATCTCCGCAAGCTCAGGGTAGAGGCGAAGCGCTGCGATCATCGTCTTCTTGGCGATGGCGGTGACCACGCAATCCTGCAGCGCGAATGCCGAGCCGGTATGCACCGCCTGCCGCGTCAGACAGCCTTCGCCAAGAAACTGCCCGGCATCGACGATGCCGATGACCGCTTCCTTGCCGACGTCGTTGACGACGGACAGCTTGATCTTTCCCTGTTGGAGAAAGAACAGGGCGTCGGCCGGATCACCCTGGGCGAACACGCTTCCCCCCTTGGGAACCTTCAGGACCTTCTGGCCCGGGCAAACCTTGTCGAGAAAGGCCTTCGGATCAAATCTGGCGAGGTTCGAACTCGGCACAGCCCCCATCCCGCTCGATGGACATGTTGTTGATGGACATGCCGAACTTTACGGTGGAAACCTCCTCTCGCTTTGCGCTAGATCAATCTGCTTATCATCCTCCGATTGAGCTTTCGGCGAGGCCGGGGCGCCGCGAGCGCCCTTCTGCAATCGATGCGAGACCTTCCATGCGATGTCGCCACTCACATGATGGAGGATGCTCACGGCGGAGCCGCCTCGAACGAGAGACCGACATGCACCAGACCCCGCGCGTTCGATCATGTCCTCAGCGCGAGCCGGCCGAGCGAATGAGGCCTCATCGCATCCTCGCGGTCGATCATCCGTGGTGATCGACCACCTGTTTGGGTTGCACGGACCAGGCCGCGGGCGCGTCGTCACGATCGGCTGCGGCCGCGGCCGCCGTCGCCTGCACCTTGCCGGGCGTGTGATGCGCCGGCGCATGGATCGCATAGACCTGCATCGGCGTCGGGCCGATGTTGGTGATGTTGTGCCAGGTCCCGGCCGGAACGAGCACGCGCCAGCCGTTCGACACCGTCTGGTCGAATGTCAGCCTGTCCTTCGCGGGCCCATCTGCACCCGGCCGCGGCCGGCATCGAGCCGCAGGAACTGATCGGTTTCCGGATGCGCCTCCAGGCCGATGTCGCCGCCGACCGGAATCGACATCAGCGTCACCTGCAGATAGCGTCCGCTCCAGGCGACCGACCGATAATTGGCATTGTCCCGGGTCGCCCGCTCGATGTCGAACGCCTGCGGCTGCGGCCCGATGTCGGTGATCTCATCAGCAAGCACATCCATCACGGATCTCCCAACCGGCGGCCTTGCCGGCAAACCGTCCCGCCACGGGTCTAGCGATGATCCCGAAGCTGATCGGACACCGCCTCCTTGCCGAAGGCGTGGTCGAGCGCGCGCTCCAGCTTGTGGACCGCGCCACGCACGGCCTGCTCCATGAAGCTGTCCTGATGTACCGCGACGATCGGCTCGCCGCCGTCACGGTGCACCTCGATCTTGCAGCTCTTGTCGTCGTGACTGGGCTTGTGGCTCACCGCGTCGCTGAGCTGCACGTCGATCCGCCGGACCTGATCCTCATAGCGATGGAGCACCGCATGAAGCGACGCCTTCACGTCCTGCGACAACTGCTCACCGCCCTCGACGTTTCCATCGACCCTGACGTCGATCAACATCCGTGTCTCCCATCAGGTGAAGCGTCAAACGTCGCAGGATGGAATTCGCGATCATGATCGGCTCCCCGGCATGGTCGTCATCCAAGCTTCGACGTCGCCGCACGGCACGCGACGCCATGACGCGTCGTTCGCGGGCGGCGGCCACGACTGGACGCCCCGTGATACAGCGGGTCTGAAGCGCCGCCTGATCCGCCTCGGGGCCTTTCGGGCGGGGCGAAGCGGCTGTTCAAGCGCGTCTCCCAATGTCTCCCGCGACCAGACTGCCAGAGGCGAACGCGAGCGGCTGATCAATATTGCTCAGTCAACCCCGGAGAATCAGGCGCAACCTGCGGCGACCCAACTTTCGAGTTTGCACCGGAGATGGGATGATGGATTGTCCGATCACATTTCGCTGCCCCCAGACCGGGTCCGAGGTCGATGCCATCCTGCACCAGCCGAAGGACGACTGTCGGTTCGAGACCGTGACCTTCGAGACCGTGAGCTGCCCGGCCTGCACGAGATTTCACTTCATCCACGCCATGACCGGCGCACTCATTCCTCCGACCCTGTTGGGCCCGGCGAACTGGACGCCTTAGCCGCGGGCTCGAAAGGCGAATATCGCGTCTCGCACATTCCTGTGCAGAGGCCGTTGCCGCGGCATCAACGAGCCGCGCGACGCTCTGCTGACGATCCTCTACGGCCTGCTGACCAACCCGGAGCAGCTCACCGCCGTGCGCGCGCAGGACAAATGGCGCTCCGCCTTCGAGGAAGGCGTGCGCTGGGTGGCGCCGATCCAGGCAAGCTCACGCCTGGTGATGGAGGACACCGAGATCCGCGGCTGCCTGATCCCGAAGGGCGACACCGTGATGACCATCCAGGCATCCGCCAACCGCGACGAGGAGCTGTTCACCGACGGCGAGACCTACAACGCCCTGCGCGACCCCACCCCCCACAGGCCTTCGGCAACGGCCCCCACCACTGCGCCGGCGCCCACCTCTCCCGCCGCACCGTCGGCGCCATCCTGCTGCTGCTGTTTGAGAGGTTTCCGGGGATGGAGCTGGTCGATGCGGCGAGCGTGCGATGGCACGGGTTCGGGTTTCGGGGGCCGCTGGGTTTGGCGGTAAGGTTGTGGTAGGATTGGGTGTGTCGCACCACGCGAAAGGTATTATTTGCACTGTCCTCTTGACGTCGCGGGTCAGACCCACCGCCCTTCTGGAACAAGATCAGCATCAAGTCCTAGCCGGAGGACGAAATTGGGACGCCAGGGAATGACTGCACTTCTTAGCTCAACGAGCCCGTGGTGCCAAACCGACCTTGCCCCCAAGTTTTATCCAGACCTGAGTTCGTTCGGGCGGTTTGATGTGCCCATCCGGGCGGTCGTAGCGGCGGGAGCTGGCGCGGAGCTCTCGGCATAGCGCAGCGCCAGATCCCGACGCGGATTGCAGGTGGCGGCGAACTCGGATGGCGTCTTCCATCCGAGCTGGGAGTGCGGCCGAGCGTCGTTATAGTCGGTCCGCCAGCATCGGAGCGCGACGCGGGCCTGGGCGAGCGAGGTGAACAGGGTCTCGTTCAACAGTTCATCCCGCAGGCGGCCGTTGAAGCTCTCGATGAAGGCGTTCTGCATGGGTTTGCCCGGCGCGATGTAGTGCCAGGCGACACGGCTCTGATCGGTCCATGTCAGGATGGCATTGCTCGTGAGCTCGCTGCCGTTGTCGCTCACCACCATCTTGGGCTTGCCGCGCTCGGCGACCAGCCGGTCCAATTCCCGAGCGACCCGGGCGCCCGAGAGTGAAGTGTCGGGCACCAGCGCCAGGCACTCGCGGGTGCAGTCGTCGACCACGGTCAGGATGCGGAAGCGCCGGCCATCGGTCATCTGATCCGACACGAAGTCGAGCGACCAGCGATCATTCGGGAGCAGCGGCACCGTCATCGGAGTTCGTGTGCCGAGGGCCCGCTTGCGGCCACCTCTGCGGCGCACCGTGAGCCGTTCCTCCCGGTACAGCCGGAACAGCT